>CAZJSH010000018.1:0-33864 GCA_964548715.1 uncultured Halomonas sp.
AAGGACGGCCCACATCAGGCCCCGATCGGTTTCTTGCTGCCTTTGAAAGTAAGAAGCAGGGTAAAAGCGATCTTAGAGTGGAGGAGCTAATTCCTTCCAGCGAGGAAATATATACACACTGGTCTGACTACGAAAAGAGTGACGGTTATGGAAATCCAGAGGTCTTTGACGCGTCCTCGTACTCTAAAGCCGTTTCACATGCCTATGAAGCCACCGCCCTGATAAGCTATGCGCTCCAGAATGGCACAGCTATCGTGATCGGCCCAACTGGTTCAACTGTCAAGGAAATAGCTCACTATTGGTTTTCCGGAGCGGACGAGGAAGGTGACGAGGTTCGAGGTGTTTCGTTTAAATCTCCGGAAGGAAGAGAAGTGTTCAGCTCTTGTTACATCCTTCCAATACCGGAGTCCTAATGGTGCACAACAAGTCGCTCAAGTACATTCCGGCCCTTCGGGCCTCCATCGGACGCGGCTAAAGCCGCGCCGCTTAGCTCAAACGTTCACCACCCCTTCAATTCACGACCAACCCCGCAAAACAGGCATAGCAGCCATCGAACTGCTCTCCCTGTCCCTCAAAGAAACCGTTCGCTTTCGCAAGCGTCCTCTCTAGTGGCCATGCGGCCCCGTTCTTCTGCTGATCAGCAGCTGGGCATGAAAAAACCCCGGCGAGCAAGCGCTCGCCGGGGCCCGGTTGGTGGTGCCTGTGGGCGGTCGTTCAGTCGGCGGCAGGGGTGCCCAGCACGGTGGTGAAGCTGCCGCCACCCATCTGCGGGGGCAGGCTGCCTTCGACCTTCAGCGTGCGGTGCGGTGTCTCGGCGCTGATCCAGTAGACCTGGTCGCCGCCTTCGCCGTCGATCGCGTTCAGGTCGATCCGGAAGGCGTCGAAGTTGCCCTCGGGCACTTCGATGGCCTCGGGGCCGGAGACTTCGGCCCGGTAGTAGCGAACCCGCTGCTCCAGCCCGACCACGGCGATCCGGAGGTTCGTGCCCAGGCCGTCACGCAGCGGCAGGCCGGCCAGCGCCATCTCCAGCCCGGCGTCGCCGCCGAAGACCGGGGCGTCGAGCTGGATATCGATCGGCGTCTGGTTGCCGTTCATATCGATCATGCCGCTGACTTCGCGGTCGTCGAACGCCACGTCGATGGTCGCCGGACCCTGTTCGATCCGGCGGCTGATCGGCCGCAGGGTGGTGCCGTCGAGCACGTAACGATCGCTGGCCTGGCCCATCGGGGACTGGCTCTCGGTGGCGATGACCAGCACCTCGCGGCCGTCCTGCTCTTCTCGAGTCACGGACCGGGTATTGGTGACGGCCATTTCCCCCATCGGGGCGGTCAGGGTGGTCGTGTAGGTGAATTCGCCGGTGGCCACCTGGTCGCCGTCGACCGCCGGCAGCGGCAGGGTGCGCGCGGCGTCCATCGCGTCGGCGACGTCCTCGACCACGACGCTGTCGACGTCCACGGTGATCGCGTCCAGGCGTTCGCGGATGTCGTCGGCCATCTCGGCCTGGTAACGACCGCCCAGGTGCGTGCCCATGAACTCCTCGCTGCGTGCGTACATCGCCAGCCGGTTCTCGCGGCCGCGGAAGCCGTGGCCCTCGTCGGGCGCCACGATGTACTCGACGTCCAGGTCGCGCTCGCGCATGGCCACGACGATCTGGTCGGCTTCGGCCTGCTTCACGCGCGGGTCGTTGGCGCCGTGGATGACCAGCAGCGGCCGCTGGATCTTGTCGACGTGGTTGATCGGCGACTGGCGCTCGAGCCGGGCGCGGCCTTCCTCGGTGTCCGGATCGCCCATGCGCAGGGTGAACATCTGCCGCGCCGGACCCCAGTAGGCCGGGATCGAGTTGATCAGGCTGATCAGGTTGGACACGCCGACGATGTTCACGCCGCAGGCGTAGAGCTCGGGCGTGAACACCATGCCGGCCAGGGTGGCGTAGCCGCCGTAGGAACCGCCCATGATGCACACCCGCTCCGGATCGGCGATGCCCTGGTCGACCAGGTAGCGCACGCCGTCGGTGATGTCGTCCTGCATCGCGTCGCCCCATTCCAGGTTGCCGGCGTTCAGGAACGCCTTGCCGAACCCGGTCGAGGCGCGGAAGTTGGGCTGGAGCACCGCGTAGCCGCGGTTGGCCAGGAACTGCACCGTGGATCGATATCCCCAGGTATCGCGCGCCCAGGGGCCGCCGTGGATCAGGGCGACCACGGCCAGGTTCTCGGGTTCGACGCCCTTGGGCAGGGTCAGGTAGGCCGGAATCTCCAGGCCGTCGCGGGCGGTGTAGCGGATCGGCTTCATCTCCGCCAGGTGTTCGCTGGGCAGCTCGGGCCGCGAGCGGTAGAGCAGCTCGACGGTGCGGGCCTCGCGATCGAACACGTAGACCGAGCCGGGATCGACATCCCGGGACAGCCGGATCAGCGCGATCGACGCATCCGCGGTCTCCGAGGCGAGGCTGATTTCGCCTTCCGGCAGCGTTTCGCGCAGGAACTCGAGGTCCGCGGCGAATTCATCGTTCTTCGGATAGATGCGAACCCGGTCGCCGACGTAGACGGTGGCCAGCAGTTCGTTGGTTTCCGGGTGCAGCACCACGCCGCCGAAGTCGACTTCGCCTTCGGGGTCGCGTTCGAACAGCGTCAGCTCGTGGCTGTCCAGGTCCATCAGGTACAGGCCGGTCAGGTCGTTCTCGTCGCCCTTGTTGGAGATGAACCAGACCTGCTCGCCGTCCGGGTGGAAGCTGGCCGGGCCGCAGGATTCGGTCCAGCTGCATTCGTAGACCACCTCGCCGAGCTCGCCGTCGTCGACGGCCAGGATCTCGGTGCCGCCTTCGTCGTTCATCCGGCTGGCCAGGCGGATGGTCCCCTCCAGATCGGCCGACCAGCCGGCGATGTTCTGGTTGTTCTCGATCAGCAGCTCGCGCTCGCCGGTCGAGATCTGCACGCGGTAGACGTCGTGCAGGGCCGGGTCGCGATCGTTCAGGCCGATCAGCATGTGGTCGGGCGTGTCCTTGGGCACGCTCAGGATGAACGCGCGCACGCCGTCGTAGTCGGTCAGGTTGCGCGCCTCGGGCACGCCGGTCTCGGTCTCGCGTTCACCGTCCGGATCCACGGCCCAGACGTGGAAGTTCTCGTTGCCGCCCTTGTCCTGGACGTAGAGCACGTACTGGCTGTCGCGGCTCCAGAAGTAGCCCGGCACGGGCTTGTCGTCGGCGGTCAGCGGGCGGGCGTCGTCGAAGTCTTCGTCGATGCCCTTGATCCAGATATTGCGAACGCCTTCGTACGGGCGCAGGAAGGTGATGAAACGGCCGTCGGGCGAAAGCTGGGCCCCGGAGATCTCGGGGTCGCCGAAGAACAGGTCTCGGTCCAGCAGCGGCGGCAGATCGTCGACGTAGGGCAGCGGCTCGGCACGGTCGGCGAGCGCGTTCGAGGCGAGGCCGATCAGCAGCAGGGCGCTCAGTGCGGACTTCAGAAGCGTCATGGTGGGGTCCTGGCAAGTCGGTGAAGAGCATCAGGCTAGCGCCTCCGGCGGTCGGACGCCATAGTCCAGAGGTCACCCGCACGGTGCCCGCCGATCCGGACCTGGGCGGCCCTGCGGGGCCGTCGTCCGGGGTCGAAGGACGTCGCGCGGGCGGTCCATCACGTGCCGGCGACGTGGCCGCGCCTAGATTGCCTCCTCGCGGTTCCGCCGCACCCTTTTCGCATCGTGAACCGAGGCCCTGATCGTATGACCGAGTCCAACCAACGAACCCGCAGCGGCCTGCTCGAAGTCGTGATCTGGTGCATGGCCGCACCGATCCTGACCACCTGGGCGCTGGTGTCGCTGCTGCCGATCGTCAGCGTCATCCGCGCCTGGGGCGACGTCGGTGCGACGTTCGCCGCGCTGGCGTTCCTCGCGACCGGCGCGGTCGGGCTGGTCACTGCCGCCGTGGCGTATCGCGTCATGTTGTGGAACGGCACGACGAGGACCGCCGGGACCACGCAGGAGCGTACGATGCGTGCCGCCGCGCTCTCGGCCTATGCGCTGGTCTGGATGGCGTTCTACGCGTTGTAGTACACCGGTCCCCGCCACTGGGTGGGTTCAGCCCGTCCGCTCGGGTCAGGCATCCTCGGCCAGGTAGTCGTGGATCCGCCGGGCCTCGTCGAGCAGGGCGCGCTGGCTGTCCAGCACCAGGGAATGAAGAAAGGCCAGGGTGTCGTAGAGGGCACGGGCGTTCCTCCGTTCCTCCTCGCTCCATGCCCGGTCCGCGCTCATCGCCGCGATCGCCGGCATCATCGCGATCATCTGGAAATCGGTGGCGATGCCGGTCTTGCGCTGGTCCTCGCGGGACA
Organism: uncultured Halomonas sp.; assembly: GCA_964548715.1. Lineage (GTDB taxonomy): Bacteria > Pseudomonadota > Gammaproteobacteria > Xanthomonadales > Wenzhouxiangellaceae. The sequence goes on from CAZJSH010000018.1 coordinate 4,317, forward strand.
GGCCGGCCCACCGGGACAGCCGGAGCCGGAATTCCGGATCGCTGATGTCGCTCAGCGTTCCGCTGTTGATCACCGCCTGAACGATGCCGATTTCCGGGTCGAAGCCGGCCCAGTCCGGGAACGGTCGAACGTTCTCGTTGAACCAGGCGTCGCTCTGTTCGAGCAGTTCCTCGTCGCTCAGCGTCGTCAGCCGCGCGAAGCGCTCGGCCATGCGGACATTGGTCTCGATATCGGCTTCGAGGATCCGGATATTGCTGGCGAACTCGGCCGCCATGTCGTCGCGGATCTCGCGCTCCAGCAGCCGATCCTCGCGTTCCGACCACCAGGTCTCGGCGGCGAGCGCGACGAACACGCCGATCACGATGACGACGAATTCGGTGGCGTACTTGCCCAACCACCTGCGGCCGCCCGCCGCGTTCATGGCGAGTGAACCGGTAGCGAACGTCGCATGATGTTCCTCGTTCGGCGAAACCCGGTCCAGTCTAGCCGCGATCATCCACGCGCGCGATACGAACAACGATGCCGCTCGATCCTCGGCGCGGCGGATCAGGAGGACTCGAACCCGTCTTCGAACACGGCAGGCTCCTCGAGCCGGACGCCGAAATCGACCGAACCGCAGCTCGCGCTGTCCTGGCAGGAGAAACCGATCCAACCGGCGTTCGGGGCGTAGGCGTAGCCGCTGACCTCGAAGGACACCGGGTCCACCGACACCGCATAGTCCACGCTGCCGCAACTCGAGGTATTCACGCAGGAAAAGCTGATCCACCCGATGTTCGGCGCCCAGCCGTAGCCGCCGAGACCGCCCATGCCGTCATGCACGACGCCGTAGTCCACGGTCGTGCACGAGCCGGTGTTCTCGCAGCTCAGGCTGATCCAGCCGGCGTTGGCCGACCAGAGCCAGCCCGTAGCGGCATCGTCGGTCAGGTTCCAACCGGGGCCGCCGTTGCCGAGGGGTTCGGCGTTGATCCAGCCGAGGTTGCCGGCCCAGGCATACTGGCTGCCGTCGTTGGCCGGGTCCACGTCCTCGACGGCCTGCGCCGCGTGCACGGCCGCCAGGGCTGCGGCAATCAGAAGGAGCCTGGCCGTCACGGCGCGATGTTGTCCCAGGGACCGGCCGAACCCAGCGTGCCGACCGGGGCCGCATTCGTCGCAGTTGAAAAGTTGTAATTCGTGCCGTTGTCCTGTGCCAGGTTCCGGGTGGTCAGGAAGGCGCCCTGGACCCAGAGGCCGTTGGTCGCGATTCCACTGACCAGGTTATTGGTGACGGCGCCACCGGATGGGCCTCCACCCTCCGCGGAGACGTAGAGACCGTTGGTCTGACCGTCGAACACGCGATTGCCTGTGACCGACGCAAAGAGTCGTCCGGTCCCGGCGTGGGCGATCGCCACGGCGGTCGACCCGGAATCGATCACGGTGTTGTTGCGGAAAACGACCTCGACATTTTCCGCCCCGAGCATGAGGATACGTACCCCGTTCGCACCACTCGATTCGACGCGCACGTCTTCGATGGTCACGCTTCCGGTCGGGCCGCTGATCAGGATGCCGTTTCCCGGAGAATTCAATACGCGAAGATCGCGCAGCAGAATTCCGCTCGACTGGGTGATCGCGACCGTGCTCGAAGTGCCCGGCAGAATCGTTCCGCCGTGAATCGAGAGGTTGTCGTGTCCGCTTGCATTGATGGAAGAGCTGGCTGCAGTTCCGGCCCGGACGGAAAATCCGTTCAGGTCGAGGTCGACATTGTCGGCTGAGATCACGATCCGGCCGGCGATGTCCTGGGTGAGGTAGTACGAACCTTCATCCGAGATCGTTCCGGGCGCGGAGATCGGCGTTCGCGGTTCGACCTGGTCCAGGGTCTTCATCACGGGCCCTGGAGGCGCCGCCGGTTCGAGCGCGCCCTGGCTGTGTGCGAGGGAAGGCAACCCGAGGGCTGCAAGCAGGCAAAGGGTGCAAACGAGTCGCATGGCGGCTCCTGGGTCAGAGTGGGGAATATGTGACGACCATCACAGTATGGTTGGCCGTCGAACTGCGTGCAAGGCGGTCGGGCGAAGTCATTTCCGAACCTTTCGGCTATCGAAAGCGGCATGAAGGATCGGCATGCGGCTGCAGGATCCAGCCGCTACGTGGCCGCGGTTCGATGGATTCGCATTTCCGTGCGGTGACCGTACGTCCACCAGGGACCTCCAGCCCATGGCCGACGGACCGAAGGCACGCTACAGCTGGCGCGATAGCCGATGCACTCGGGGCTGCGCGGTTCGACAGACCGCGCCGGCGACTCGGATCGCCTGGACCTTCCGGACTACAGCGGCCGGCCGTCGGCATCGACCGCGTTGAGTTGGAGTTCGTCCGGCGCCTCGTCCGGCGCGGGGGTCCAGCGCCCGTAGCATGCGCGGTCCAGCAGGCAGGGGTCGGTCAGCGTCTCCAGGAAGGCCTCGAGGGCGTCGAAGTTCTCCTGCGCACTCAAGGCGTTGGGAATCTGCGGCATCGCGATGTCGGGACGTTCGACGCGCTCGGCCTGCATGGTCGCCAGCGCGGCCCGGCTGTTGGCAAACGCGACGTCGGCGCCGTCTTCGCAACCGGGCTGGGTGTCGAACGGCGGGAGGGCGCACCAGGTTCGGCCGATCATCTGGCTGATCACCGTGCCGTCGGGGTTGAAGTAGTGGCCCAGGACGTTGCCCAGCGAGTTGTACATGCCGCTGTGGCCGTACGGCGCGGTCCGGTCGATGTTCAGCAGGCTGGGGACCCGGAAGGAACGGTGGTCGGCCGCCCGGCCGGTCTCGCGTTCGCGGCCGAAGTCGTCATCGATGCCGTCGCCGAAGCCGGGGCCGACCTGCGGGAAGCCGATCCGGCGGTGTTCGAGGTTCGTGAAGCGGTCGCCGGAATGGCACAGCACGCAGTTCATGCCGCCGTCCTCGACGGTGTTGAAGAACAGCAGCGCGCCCCGCTTGGCCTCGGCGTCGATCGCGTCGAGGTCGCCGCGGACGTAGTGCGACCACGGGCTCTCGACGAAGATCGCCGAGCGCTGATACTCGCCGAGCGCCAGCGCGACGTTGTCGAAGGTGATCAGCTCGTCGGCGGGTGCGTCGCTGTCGAAGGCCTCGCGGAAGCGGTCCAGCCAGTCCGAAGGCGGCAGCAGGCCGGCGCCGTCGCCGTAGTCGCCCAGCCGTTCGACCAGCCAGGTGTGGACTTCGCCCAGCGATCGGCCGGGCAGGGCGTCGCCGCGCATTTCGTGGCGGGCGCCGACCGGGAATCGGGCCTGGGCGGCCAGCAGGTTCGGTCCGGCGTTCGGATCGGCCTCGCCGAGCGGCGTGGCCGGCGTCCGGATGCCGGCAGGGCGGCCCTGTTCATCGGCGAGTTGCTCGACGCGCGAGTCCCAGAACAGGCCGCGGTCGAACAGTCCGGTGTTGAAGAAGGTCGGCGTGTTGCGGTGCATGAGGACGTCGCCGTCGGCGCGACGCCGGCCCGGGCCGAGCAGGTCGGGGTCCACGGCACCGGGGCCGATCGACAGGGCCAGCCCGTCGGCACCGGCAAAGGCCGGGTGGTGACAGGACGCGCAGGCGGCGTCGAGTTCGGCTCCGAGGCCCTTGCTGAAGAACAGCAGTTTGCCGAGCTCGGCCAGCGGTGCGTCGATGCCGGGCAGGTCCAGGCCCGAGCTCGGGTCGCCGGACAGGCCGTGTTCGGCGATCAGGTCGGCCAGCGCGCGGTCGCTCGTCGTTGGCTGCGGGAGGTCGGCCGGGCAGGGCAGGCCCAGCGGGCCGCCGCCGAGCCGGTCGAGCGTCAGGCCGAACGTGACCTTGCCCTCGAGTCGCAGCCGGACCGTCTCGCAGGCCGTCGGGTGTAGCGTGGCCAGTCCGGACGGCGTCCGGACCACGTCGGCAGGGTCGAAGGCGGCACCGAATCGCGCCCCGGATCCGGTGACCAGCGGAATGCGCAGCGGCTGGTTGTCCGAAGACCCGTCGACGGCCGAGAGGTCGGCGGCGCCGACGCGCCAGCTCGGATTGCCTTCGTCGTCGAAGGTGAAGTAGTACAGCGTGGCGACGCGCCGTTCGCCCAAGGTCTCCACCGCCAGGAACTGGCCTTCGCCGCCACGCGCCGGATCCCACCACGCGCCGGTGTGGGCGCCGGCCCACTGGTGATCGTTGGTGGATTCTCCGCGGGTGTCGCAGGCGCCTTCGGCGGCGGGGCCGACCAGCCGCTGCAGGTCGAACGCCAGGGTCTCCTCGCCGCGCACGTATCGAAAGCCCATCCGGTTGCAGTCGATGAACGTCAGTTCGACCCTTCCGGCGTCCTCGGTCAGGACGTCGGCCGGGTCGAATGCCGCGCCGAAGCGTGCGCCGCGGGCCGAGATCATCGGGACGTCGAGCGCTGTCGCGCCGGCGTCGAAGTCGACGTTTCCGACCATCCAGCTCGGTCGCCCCTGGTCGTCATAGGTGAAGTAGGCCACGATCGCGACGCGCCGATCGCCGGTCTGCTGGAAGCTGATGAACTGGCCTTCGCCGTCGCGATCGGGCGTCCACCAGCTGCCGCTCAACGCGCCGGTGAAGCCGTCGGCGCGCAGGGATGAGGAGAACAGGAACAGGATCGCCGCGAGAACGGCGGACAAACATGGCGTCGGGCGAATCGGCTTGCGGATCGATGCACGCGTCATGGCTCGAATTCCGGATGATGTGCCGCAACAATCGCGCAGACCGGGACGGTTGTCCTGTGCAAAGACTGAACAAGTTATAAAAATCAAATAAAACAAAGGCTTGCAAAAGGGTTCCTGATTACGCGTGAGACTCGGCCGTGCCCGGAAAAGCGTGAACCACAGATTACGCAGATGCGCGCAGATTGATCGACCAGGCAGTTGGCGACGTGCAGGAGGAACCACGGAGGCCGTAACGAACGGGACGCCTGCACGCCACCGAACGTGGATCTACCGCCGAGAGCTCGCGATCGCTGCGGCCGATATCCGGATGAGTTGGCGAACGATGAACTCGCCACGATTCAATTCCTTGTATTCATTCCAGTCCATCTGCGCAATCCGTGTAATCTGCGGTCGCGTTATTCATGGTGGAGATCGATACGTAATCAGGAACGGTTCCGGGAATGTCGCTGCGCTGCTCCTGGTCCTTGGCGGACCCGGCGGATTCGCTGGAATATTGAATCCGATCCACGTTCGCCGGGGCGTCAGCGGTCTGGATCTGCGGCTGCGAGGACTTCGAGGTGGTGTAGAGTCCTGTTTCCCGCGACGTCCGAGAACGCGGCTCGCGGGGGCTGGATTCCAAACGAACGGAGGCAGAGCACCATGAGCAAGCGAATCCGCTTCGCGATTCTTCTGACCGGTCTGTCCGGACTGGCGGTCGCCCAGCCGGTGACGGACCCGAATGGGACCCTCGTAGGTAGGATTGGAAACACGAACATCGAACTGCCGGTGCGCTGCGACGGCACCCCGGTCGCACGTGCGCGTAGTCATGATCGACGCGCGGCGCCGAGCGTCGTGATCGGAGTGCCGACCGGTCCAAGCCGCATCGGCCTGGTCGACATCCAGACGGAAGCGCACGAGATCTACACGCCCGTCGAGCCGGACGGCAAGAGCTTTCCGATGACCTTTGCCGGCGAGGCTGATGGGGTTGCTTTCGAACTCGTGCTCGATTGCCGGACGGCCGACTGAGAGATCCCACCTGGTGGGCCGCGCGTTCTGCGGTTCATCCGAGCGCACGTGGCGACGCGATGTCCATCGGTCATCGCTCGCCGGAACGACGATCGTCCCGAAACGGGGCTGAATTCCTTCGCGCGAGGCAAGTCCATCGATCCCATGGCCGATCCACTGCAACCTATACGCTACCTCGAGCCCGTATACCGCCCGCCCAGCGAAGCGCACTCGCTGATTCTGCCGGTCACCGACGGATGCTCGTGGAACCGGTGCACGTTCTGCGAGATGTACACGGCCCCGCAGAAGAAATTCCGGGCGCGCTCCGAAGAGGAGGTGCTGGAGATGATCCGGCGCTGCGGCGAGACCTTCGGCGGCGACCGGGTCCGGCGGGTGTTCCTGGCCGACGGCGACGCGCTGGTGCTGCCGACCCATCGGCTGCTGCGGATTCTCGACGCCATCCGCGAGTACCTGCCGTCGGTCGAGCGGGTCTCCAGCTACTGCCTGGCGCGCAATCTGAAGCGGAAGTCCGTCGATGATCTGGTGCAGCTGCGGGAGGCCGGCCTGCAGATGGTCTACCTCGGCGCCGAGACCGGAGATGACACGGTGTTCGAGAAGGTCAACAAGGGCGAGACTTTCGAGAGCACCAGGGGCGCGCTGCTCGAGCTCGGCGAGGCCGGCATCACGCGCTCGGTGATGATTCTGAACGGACTGGGCGGTTCACGATACAGCGAGCAGCACGCGGACAACTCCGCGCGCCTTGCCAACGAGACCCAGCCCGAATACCTGGCCACGCTTGTGGTCAGCTTTCCGCAGGGCGAGGATCGTTTTCGCGAAGGCTTTCCGGACTACGATCCGCTCGATCAGCCCGGCCTGTTCCGCGAGATGCGCCGGTTCATCGGCGCGCTGGAGCTGGACGACACGGTGTTCCGCTCCGACCACGCGTCGAACTGGCTGGTGCTCAAGGGACGGATGAACCGGGACAAGGACCGGCTGCTGGCGCAGCTCGATGCCGCGATCGCCGACCCGACCGCGGCGCCGCTCCGACCGGAATGGATGCGGGGGCTTTAGTCCCATGGCGCGCCTGCTGGTCCTGGCCCACGCCCCGTCCCCCAATCTCGCGCGGCTCCGTGACGCGGTGCTGGACGGCGCCCGAGACCCGTACATCGAGGGTGTCGAGACCGTCTCGAAAGCGCCGCTCGAAGCCGGCCCGGAGGATGTCCGGGCCGCCGACGCGGTGCTGTTGATGACGCCGGAAAACCTCGGCTACATGAGCGGGGCGTTGAAGGACTTCTTCGATCGGAGTTTCTACGAATTGCTCGATCGCACCGACGCCCTCCCGTACGCCGCCGTGATCCGGGCCGGACAGGACGGGACCGGCACGCGGCGTGCGATCGAGTCGATCTGCGGTGGCCTGAAGTGGAAGGCGGTCCAGGACCCGTTGATCTGTCGGGGTAAGTGGCGGGATGCCTTCGAGGCCGAGGCGCGCGAACTCGGGGCGACCATGGCCGCCGGACTCGAGGCGGGCATTTTCTGACGATCGGGACCCGCCGGCGGGAACCGGGCTTGCGATCGGCGGTCATCTGTTGGACCATCGTTGGGCCGGGCAGGATGGCAGCCTGGCCCCTACAATCGAACCCGGTCGGCCGCCTCGGTGCGGCGGCCGTTACCCGACACGCAACGCAATGAACGCTTCGCGAACAACCTGGATCGAACGCGACTGGCTCCGGGATGCCGGCATCGCACTGCTGGCGTTCGTGCTGAACGTGTTCGTGCTGTTCCCGATGTTCGGCGAGCTGACGCTGCACCTGGGCCAGGCCGTCAGCCTGCTGGCGCTGTTGCTGTTCGGGGTGCGCAGCGCGCTGTTCGCGGCCGTTGCCGCCGGGCTGGGGTTGTGGTGGTCGGCCGGCGCCTGGATCATGCCGCTGCTGTTCGTGCTGGAAACCTCGGTGATCGCGGCGCTGGTTGCGCGCGGGCTGGCAATGGTGCCGTCGGCCGTGCTGTTCTGGCTGGTGCTCGGCTTGCCGCTGAACTACCTGATGGCGTTCGCCTGGCTGCACCTGCCCAGCGACGTACTGAACGTCAGCGTGATCAAGCAGGGCATCAATGGCCTGTTGAACGCCGCGCTGGCTGCCGGCGCCTTCCAGCTCCTGGTCAACACCGTGGTCCGGGCACCGAAACACGACCGACGCCAGACCTCGCTGTCCCGCCAGGCATTCGCGATGAGCGTGACGCTGGTGGTGTTGCCATCGCTGTTCATCGCGCTGTTCCTGGTCCACCGTGCCGTCGATACCTTCGGCCAGGAAATCGAACAACGGCTGCAGCTGCAGGCCCGGGACTATGCGCTGTTGACCGAGATGCACCTCGATCGCCATCGAACCGTGATCGAGCTGCTGGCCGAGCTTGATTCGGCGGGGCTCGGAACGGACCTGAACCGGGCGCTGGAACAAGTCCAGCGGGCTCATCCCGGTTTTCTGACCATGGTCGTTACCGACGCCGACGGTGAGGTCGTGTTCGGTGTGCCGCAGACGTTTTACGAGCGCGTGGACAATGCACCGGCGTCCGACCGCAACGTCGCCGACCGCGACTGGTTCCGGGTGCCCCGCGAGACCGGCCGCTCGTTCCTGTCCGACGGCTTCATCGGGCGTGGCTTCGGCAGCGACCCGATCGTTGCGCTCAGTGCGCCGCTGGTTACCGAGGACGGACGCTTTCTCGGCGTGGTCGAGGGATCGTTGAGTCTGCCGCGCTTCGCCGAGCTCGAAGCCTTCGACGGGGACGACAATGCCATGGTGATCCTCGACGGCGCCGGCCAGCGTATCCATGCTCCGGACGCGCTCGGCATCCCGCCACTGCAGCGCGTGGAACTGGATTCGGCCGGCGATCGCCGTCTGATCGACATCGACCAGGTCACGATCGGCGGCGATCGGTTCTTCGTGGCCGACGTCGCCACGGAGTTCGGCTGGACGGTCTACGCGTTGACCCGAACGCGTGTGCTTGCGCAACCCGTGGAGCAGTTCGTGATCGCATTCGGGATTGGGCTGCTCGGCCTGATTGCGTTGGGCGCCTGGGTGGCGCGGGTGTTTGCGCTCGGGGTGACCCGACCACTGGACACGCTGAGTCGGGAGATTCTCGATCCGACGCGCGACCGGATCGAACTACCGGCCGACCAGCAGAGGAGCCCCGAGATCGTGCGGGTCAGCAAAGCGCTCGACGAAGCGCGCCAGCTTTCGCTCCGATTCCAGCAGGAGCTCGAAAAGGAAGTGGCGGCCAAGACCGCCGAGCTGCGCTCGTTGAACCGCCGTCTCGGCCAGCTCGCGATCGGTGACCCGCTGACCGGCCTGCTCAATCGCCGCGGATTCGAGATCAAGGCCGGCGCCATGCTCGACGTCGTCCGCCGCAAGTCGCTCGGCGTGGTGGTCGCGATGATCGACATCGATCATTTCAAGGCGATCAACGACGAGCACGGACACGCGGTCGGGGACCAGGCCCTTCGCGAGGTGGCGGATCATCTCCGCGCGGTGTTCCGTCGCCGCGGCGACCTGATCGGGCGGATCGGCGGTGAGGAGTTCGCGGTGCTCGCCGTGACCGATACGGCCGAGGATGGGATCGCGCGGCTCGAGGCCTTCCGGACGAAGATCGAGAGCATTACGCTCATAAGCGGCAACACGGACCTGCATCTGACGGTCAGCATCGGTGCGGTGGACTCGTCGCCGGATGCGGCCATCGAGCTCGATGAGTTGCTCGAGGCTGCGGACCGGGCGCTATATGCCAGCAAGCGCGCCGGCCGGAACCGGCTGACCGAGGCCGACATTCGGTCTGCAGACGCCGGCCGGCCGCCGACGGACATCGACGACTGAATCGCGCCCGCTGCGCTCGTCCGGACCGTCCGCTGACGGTATGCTGACGGCTCTGTTTTCGACGGTCCCTACCGATGCCCCGATCCACACTGCTGGGCAGCGCCCGGATTCCCGACACCGACGTCGAACTCAAGCTGCACGAGCACGGCGACCGGTTCGCCATCTCCATCCCCGGTCGCGGCGAGTTGATGAACACGCGCGTCCACGGCTCCGAGATCGCGCTGGCCGAGGCGACGATCGTGCGCCTGGGTGTTCGTCCATCGATGCGAATCCTGATCGGCGGACTGGGAATGGGGTTCACGCTCGCCGCGGCGCTGAAGGCGGCCGGTCCAGACGCCGAGATCGTCGTCGCCGAACTGGTGCCGGAGGTCGTGGACTGGAACCGGGAGCGGGTCGGCGAGCCGTCCGGGCATCCGCTGCGCGATCCGCGCGCTACGGTCCACATCGGCGACGTGGCCGAGTTGCTCCGTCGTCCAGGGACCGGATTCGACGCGATCCTGATGGACGTCGACAACGGCCCGGAGGGGCTGATCCGCCGCGAGAACGACTGGCTATACGGCGACGCTGGCCTCGCCGCCACGCGCGATGCGCTGCGCCCCGGCGGCATTCTTGCAGTCTGGTCCGCGGCCCCTGATCCCGGGTTCACGCGGCGCCTGGCGCGCGTCGGCTTGGGCGTGGACACCGAGATCGTCCGGCCCCATCGGCGCGGCAAGGGGGCGAAACATCATCTCTGGTATGCCGTTCGTCCCGATGGCCCCAGCTGCTAGCATCGTCGGATGGGCTCGTTCCTTCGCCGCAACCTTTTCATCGTGCTGGGCATTTCGCTGCCGCTTGCACTGATCATCCTGGTACTGGCGACCCAGGCCGTGCACCGTTGGGGTTCGGTGCCGCCCGCCACGCCGGTGCTCTACGTCCACGCGGCGGACTGGGTCGTTCGCGAGCGTCTCCTGACCGAGGTCGTGGACGGCCGTCTGCGCCTCGAACTGCGCATTCCCGATCAGCCGGTACACGCCGATCGGCTGCGCAGTGCCTTGCTCGAACTGGCCGTGCACGATCCGCGTCGCGGCACCACGCGCGTCCATCCGATCGACGTGGCGATCGAAGAGGATGCCTCGGCGCCGGTCCGGTTGCAGGTGCCGCCGGACCTGGCCGCACTCGAACTGGATCCGTCGCCGGTTTCGCCCGACGGCGCCCGGCTGATCGTCGATCGACGGTCGCGCGGCGGGCTGTTCGGTGAACTGTTCCGCTTCGGCGGCAGCACGGCGCGCTACCGGCTGGTGATCGACGGAGTCGGCTACGAGGTGCCCGGACGGCCGCTGCCGTCCGGCCGTTGGCCCGGCTTCATCGCCTGGGTGGTCGGGCCATGAGCGGGACCGATCGCGAGGCCGCGCTTCGAAAGATCGTCGAACTGGCCCGGACGCATGAGCTGGATCCGGCGACCGTCGGCCGCGCACTGGCGGAATCGCGCGACACGCCGGCCGCCGGCACGCCGGACTGGGTGCGAACGCTGCTTGCGCTGATCGGCGGGCTGTTCGTGCTGGCGGGCCTGGCCGGGCTGCTGCAGTTGGTCTGGGACGACCTGTCGTCGTCCGCACGAGTTCTGTCCGTGTTCGGCTCGGGACTGGTCCTGCTGATACTCGGCCTGGTGGCCGCGCGGGAGGATGCGTTCGAGCGGGCGGCCACGCCGCTGTTGCTGGTCGCCGCGCTGTTCCAGACCGGCGGCTTGTTCGTGGCCCTGAACGAGTATTCGAGCCACGTCGACGACGTCGTCGACGCCATGCTGGTGTTCGGCGCAATGGCTGCCCAGTTCGCCGTGCTGTTCGCGCTGCTCCGGCGCAGCGACCTGCTGTTCCTGCTGCTGGTTGCCGGCACGCTGTTTCTGGCCGCGACCCTGTCCTGGCTGGATTTCGAAGGCGAATGGACCGCGCTGATCATCGGCGGCTCCGGGCTGCTGCTTAGCTTCGGCCTGGAGCGCACCGAGTGGCGCGGACTGTGCGGCCCGGCCTGGGTGGTCTACGCGGCGATGCTGGCGGCCGGTCTATTCGAACTCGTCGAAGGCACGTTCCCGATCGACCTGCTGTTGATCGCGGCGGCCGCGCTGTTGATCCAGCTCAGCGTCTACGTGGCCCGGCGCTCGTTGCTGGCCGTCAGCGTGCTCATCATGCTGGCGTACCTGGGTTATTACACCGGCGAGTACTTCGCCGACGCACTCGGCTGGCCGATCGCGCTGATCACGTTCGGGCTGGTGCTGCTCGCGCTGTCGGGATATGCGCTCCGAATGGGCCGTCGCATCACCGATTCGAAACATGACCGAAGCCACATGCACGGACCGGTGCCGCGCGAGTAGCATGGCCCGGCCTCGGCACGCCGCCGGCCTGTCCCATCATCCGCGCGCGCTGCGGCGCGTCGGAAGCCGTTGAGCTCGATCTTGGTCACGCCGGGAATCTCGCGCAACGTTGGCGCCACGGCCTGTTCGATCAGCTCCTGCTCGACGGTGAAGTCGCCGGTGCCGGCCGGGTCGGTCTTGCGGATCATCATGCTGGCCAGCGGATCCTCCAGTCCGCCGAGGCTGACCATCGGCTCTTCGGCATCGCGTGGGCGCGAGCCGACCTGGTTCAGCGCGTTGGCCACGTCCATGAACTTGGACCGCATGTCGGCGCCGACGGCGACCTCCAGCATCATGATGCTCATTCCGCCGCGAACCGACGAACGGATTTCTTCCAGGCCGGGGATATTGCGCAGCTGTTCTTCCTGCGGCTGGACGATTTCCGATTCCAGTTCGTCCGGTGCGGCCGCGCGCCAGAAGTTCGGGATGCTGATCGCCGGGCGATCCAGGTCGGGCGTCAACTGCACCCGCACGCGGTGCAGGGCGGCAACGCCGAGATTGCACAGAATGAGGAACGCGACGATGGTCGCGACCCGGGTTGGCGTGACTGGCCTTGAAGAGATTCATGGCGATGCTTCCCGTGACGTCGATGAGCGTGGCCGGCAGCATGCGGATCGCGGACCGAAACGTCCTGAAGGCCGGGCGAAACACTCGGAATCGATCCGAAGCGTCGCTCAAGAATCGGTTCAGGCCATTGAAAATGAATCAAAAAAGCCGACCCTTCCTTCTGCGAAGGGATTGTCACCTGCCGCATGGCCCACTAGACTGCCGGCGACGCGTCTTCGGCCGCCCGGAACCCGGATATGAACGAACTGGACCTGCTGTTCGACCTCCACCGTGGTAATCCGCGACAGGGGCCGGGAAGTCGCGCGGCGACGCTTCGCGCCATTGCCCTGGCCCGGCTGGACCGCGGACGCCGGCTGCAGATCGCGGATCTCGGCTGCGGCACCGGGGCGGCCGCGCGGGTGCTGGCCGAAGCGCTGGACGCGCAGGTCACTGCGGTGGACTTCGGCCAGCCGTTCCTCGATGAACTGGAAAAACTGGCGGCCGAATCAGGCCTGGCCGATCGCATCGAGACCCTGAATGCGTCGATCGACGACCTGCCGTTCGACGACGGCCGGTTCGACGTCGTGTGGTCCGAGGGCGCGATCTACAATATCGGCTTCGACCGCGGGGTGCGGCGCTGGCGCCGGTTGCTGAAGCCCGGCGGGGTGCTGGTGGCCAGCGAAATCACCTGGTTGACCGACGAGCGCCCCGACGAACTCGAGAAACACTGGACCGCGGCGTATCCGGAGATCGATCTCGCTTCGGCCAAGCTGGCGCAACTGGAGCAGGCGGGGTATTCGCCGATCGGCTACTTCACGCTGTCGCCCTCGGACTGGCTGGCCGGGTACTACGAGCCGCTGGAGGCCGGCGTCGACGGCTTTCTCGCCCGGCATGACGGCGCCTCGTCCGCCCGCGCGATCATCGACGCCGAGCGCGACGAGATTGCCCTGTATCGCCGGTTCGGCGAGTATTTCAGCTACGGCGTCTACATCGCGCGGCGCACGGACTGAGTTCCGCTTCTCTGTCAGACGCGGATCGGACTCGGCTTGCGAAGCCGACCGGAGGGCGCGACACTGCCGGAACGCATTGTAAGGAGGTTGTCCCATGTCGCCGAGCCATTCGCTGGTGCTGGCCTGCGCCGCACTGGTATCGCTCACCCTCGTCGTCGCCGCACGGATGTACTGGATGCGGGTGCGTGAAATGAAAGCCGCGCGGATCCCTCCGCAGGCCGTGGCGCTGTCGGCCGAGAAGAATGCGCGGCTGAAGGACACGCGCGCCTCGGACAACTACAACCACCTGTTCGAACTGCCGGTGCTGTTCTACGCGCTGTGCGCGATCGCGCTGGCGGTCGGCCACGTGCCGGCCTGGCTGGCGATCGGCGCCTGGGTGTTCGTGGCCTCCCGGGCGGTCCACAGCCTGATCCAGTGCACGACCAACCGGGTCATCCACCGGCTGACGGCGTTCGTGATCGGCCTGGTCGTGCTGTTCGGGCTGTGGGCGGGCTTCGTGACCACCTGGCTGGCCCGCTGAGTCGCGATGCTGGCCGTCCTCTCGCTGCTGGTCGTGCTCGCGGTGTCGTTCCTGGTCACCCGCATCGCCTCGTCGGCGCTGGTCCATACCGGACTGTCGCGTGAGGTGGCGCGGTTCCAGGCGCGATCGGCGCTGACCGGTGCGGGATTCACGACCACCGAGTCGGAACGGGTCGTGAATCACCCGGTCCGCCGGCGCATCCTGATGATCCTGATGCTGGTCGGCAACGCCGGGATCATCACCGCGGTGTCGTCGCTGCTGCTGGCCTTCATCGGCGGCGAGCAGGACACGCCGCTGTGGCTGCGCGTAGGTCTGTTGGTCACCGGGCTGGTGGTGCTCTGGACCGTGGCCAGCAGCCACTTCGTCGATCGACACCTGTCGCGCTGGATCGATCGCCTGCTGAAGCGCTACACCGCCATCGAAGTCCGCGATTTTGCCAGCCTGCTCGGACTGTCCGGCGACTATAGAGTTGTCGAATGGGCGGTGAGCCCGGACGATTGGCTGGCCGGGCGCAGCCTGGCCCAGGCAGCGCTCGCCGAAGAAGGGGTGCTGGTGCTGGCGGTGCAGCGCAGCGACAGCACGTTCCTGGGGACGCCGTCGGGCGAGATCGAGATCCGGTCGGACGATACGCTGGTGCTGTACGGCCACGTCGACGCGCTCGAGCGCCTCGACGCCCGGCGTCAGGGCCCGGGCGGCGAACTCGACCGTCTCGAAGCCGTGGCCGAGGGCGAGAACCGGCGCTCGACCGAAGCCGAGCGCGACGCCGACCGCGAATCCGACCGCGAATCCGGCGACGCCTCCTGATCTCGTCCATGCCGGTCCGCCGGCGCGTCGACCCTCGATGTAAATTCCGGCCGCGTCGTGCATCCAACCTTTACAAGAACTCATCGAGAGCGAACCGGACCGAGCGTGCACCACGACTTCGACCACGTCATCGACGAACACCGCGACCGGCTGGCGCGCATTGCGCGGCAGTATGCCGGCCCGAACGACTGGCAGGACCTTCTGCAGGAGATCGCCGTGGCGATCTGGCGTGGTCTGCCGAAGTTCGAAGGCCGGTCGAAGCTTTCGACCTGGCTCTATCGCGTCGCCGTCAACACCGCGCTGCAGCATGTGCGCAAGCGCCGGCCGGCCGCCGAGGCGCTCGTCCACGATCCGGTCGGTGCGCTCGGTGCTCGTGATCCGCTGAGCCTGCTCGATGACTTCCTGGCCGAGCTGGATCCGGTCAATCGCGCGGTGCTGCTGCTCGATCTCGAGGGGCTGCACCGCGAAGAGATCGGTGCGGTGCTGGGCCTGAGCCCGGGTGCGATCGCGGTGCGCATGACCCGATTGAAGGAGCGGTTCTCCGCACGCTTCATGGAGGACGAGTGATGGACTGGAACGAACTCCGAACCGATTGGCAGGCACGGCGCGATCCGGCGCCGGCCGAGCTGGATCTTCGTCCCGACGCGCGCGAGCGGCTGTGGCGCCGGGTGCGCATTCGCGACGGACTCGAAACCGCGGTCGCGCTGCTGATGCTGCCGCTGTTCGGCATCGCGGCGGTGTGGCTGGCGTGGGCCGGGATGTGGATCCCCGCGCTGTTCGCGGCCGGGCTGGTCGTGGCGCTGATCTACATTCCGCTCCGGCTCCGGCGGGCCCGCCGGCAGATCCCGGTGCCCGACCCGGCGCAGCCGGTGCTGGAATTCCTGCACGCCGAGCGCGCGGCGCTGACGGCCCAGGCCGACATGCTGCGCTCGGTGGCGCGCTGGTATTCCGGGCCGATCTGCGTCGGCGTGATCGGCTTTTTCGTCGGCCTGGACGGTTTCACGATGGTCTCGCTGCTCTACACGCTGGGCGTCGCCGGGCTGTTCGCCGCGATCGAATACGCGAACCGCATGGCGGTGCGCCAGCAGTTCGAACCCATGCTCGAACAGGTCGAGCAACAGATTTCCAACCTGCAACAGGAGTCCTGAGATGCGAATCCACCCCTTCGAGACTCGCCTTCTCGCAGCAGCCCTGCTGGCCGCGGCATCGGCCGCGCACGCGGTGCCCGAATCGATCGCCGATCGCGTCGATGCGGCCGTGAAGGACGGCGAGGCCCTGTCGGTCGCCGTGGCCTGGCGCCGGGCTGCGTCGATCGAGCGGCATTTCGCCGGCGTTCGCGCCGTCGACTCGACCGAAGCCCCGACCGCCGACACCGCCTATGCGATCGGTTCGATCAGCAAGGTCTTCACCAACCTGCTGCTGGCCGAACAGGTCGAGGCCGGCCGCGTGGATTACGACACCACCCTGAGCGAGGTGCTCGGAGGCGAGTCCGAATTCGCCAATCCGGCGGTCGGTGCGATCACGCTCGAGCAGCTGGCAACGCACACCAGTGGATTGCCGCGGATGCCGGCCAATTTCGACGGCTCGGGCGATCCGCGGAATCCCTATGTCGACTACGGCGCCGAGGCACTGAACCGGGCGGTCGCGTTCGCCCGGGAGGGTCAGCCCCTGGGCACGTTCTATGCGTATTCGAATTTCGGTGCGGGCCTGCTGGGCTGGCTTCTCGGCGAAGCGGCCGGAAACGGCTACGGGACCGCGCTTCGCAACGAGGTGCTGATGCCGCTGGGGCTGGACGATACCGGGTTGGTGCCCGGCGACAATGCGGCCCAGGCCTGGTCGGCCGGGCAGGCGGTGCCGGCCTGGACTTTCGACGCGCTGGCCGGCGCTGGCGGGCTCTGGAGCACCACGACCGACCTGATGCGACTGGCCGACGTGCTGCTCGGCGACCGCCCGAATCCGCTCGACCACGCGCTGGCCGAGGATTTCGAGCCGGTGGCCGACGCCGGCGACTTCCGTGTGACGCGCGTCTGGCACATGGCCGCGACGCCGGCGGGACCGCTCTACTGGCACAACGGCGGCACGGCCGGCCATCGCAGTTTCTTCGGCGTGCGGCCAGCCACCGACGAGGCCCTGGCGATCCTGGTCGCCGGCGACTTCCGGCCGACCGGGCCGGGCCTGGCGGCGTTCGGGTTCGATCCACCGGCGAGCGCGCCGGCGGACGTCGATGCGTCCATCGTCGGCGAGTATCGATTGGGGTCGCAGACCGGCCGGGTGTTCGAGCGCGATGGTGCGCTTCTGACGCAGCTCAGCGGTCAGTCGGCGTTCGAGATCACGCTCGTCGACGATGACGTCTACCGGCTGGACGCGGTCGACGCCAGCCTCAGGGTCGTCCGTGACGGCGCTGCGGTGGTGGCGCTGGAGCTGATCCAGAACGGCGAGGTGCAGCGAGCGGATCGCATCGCCGAGGCCGAGGCAGAGCCGGCGCGTGAATCGCTGGTGCTGGACGAAGCGGCGCTCGACGACTACATCGGTGAATACACGCTGGCCCCGCAGGTCGACTTCACCGTCCGTCGTGGCGGCGATGCAGGTCTCGAAGTCCAGCTGACCGGCCAGCCGTTCTTCCCGGTCTATCCGTCGGGGGATGACGTGTTCTTCTACAAGGTCGTCGATGCCGAGCTGCATTTCCAGCGCGACGGCGACGGCCGCGTGGATGCCGTGGTCCTGCACCAGGGCGGCATCGAGCAGCGCGCCGAGCGGGTCCAGCCCTGAGCGCTTCGGCGGCGGTCGGGCTCGATCGGCTGCTGGACGAGGCGCGCGCGTGCAGGGTCTGCGTGGAGGTCCTGCCGGCCGGCCCGCGGCCGATCCTGCAGGCCCATCCGGACGCGCGGATCCTGATCGCCAGCCAGGCGCCGGGACGGATCGCACATGAATCCGGCGTTCCGTTCCAAGACCCCAGCGGTCGGCGGCTGCGCGATTGGCTCGGGCTCGACGAGACCACGTTCTACGATCCGCGTGCCGTGGCGATTCTGCCGATGGGGTTCTGTTACCCGGGTCGGGGCGCCGGCGGTGACGCCCCGCCGCGGCCCGAGTGCGCGCCGCTATGGCGCCGGGAATTTCTCGAGAAGTTGCAGAACCTGCGCTTGACGCTGGTGATCGGCCGCCACGCCCAGGCCTGGCACCTGCCGCCACCCGTCCGATCGGTGACCGAGCACGCGCGGGCCTGGCTGGACCAGCCCGGCGACGTGATCCCGATCCCGCATCCGAGCCCGCGCAACAATGCGTGGTTGCGCCGCCATCCCTGGTTCGAGCACGACCTTGTGCCCGCACTCCGAGCGAGTGTCGCCCGCGCGCTGGCCTCAGGGCCCTGAGGCGGAATTCAGTCGATCAGGTCGACCTGGAACGAAGGGGTGGACGACTGCAGGCCGAAATGACCATAGCCGAAGGTGTAGCTGGCCGTCTCGCTCCTGATTCGCGAGCTGTGGATGCCGCCGACCTTGCACACGCCGGTGGCGCAGACGACCTGGTCGGTCCACGACTTGATCGAGTAGACCCGGATGGCCAGTTGCTGACCGTCGAGCGCGTTCAGGAACGGGCTGCCGACCGAAAGGCCCCAGTAGCCGCAGGTCGAGGTCCAGACGTTCCAGGGGTAGCGGCCGCAGGACCACAGTCCGCGGAAGGCGCCGGCGATGCCCACGAAGGTGTCGACCGACCCACCGAGATCGAAATCGGCCAATTGCTTCGCGGCCAGTGTTGCGCCCATCGAATGGCCGATCACGTCGATCCCGCCGGTGCATGAGGCCTGCAGCGCATCGGCCAGCGCGATCTGCACCGGGTTTCCTCCGCGCCCCGGTGGTCGTTGCACGCCGCACAACCCGACCCCCATGCCGGCGCGAAGATCTCGGCGGACGACCAGCCGCGCTGGCTCAGTTCGGCGACGGTGTTGCTCCAGTCCGACGGGCTGCCGGTATTTCCGTGGACGAGGACCACCGCGTCTCGGCAGGCCCAGGCGCCGGATGCGGTGGCCAGGAGCAGCAGTGCGCCCAGCGAGCGAAGGAAGGCATGAATCATCTTCGACGTTCCCGATTGGCCCGGAATCAGCGGGCCGGGCCGGACGCCCGGCCGCCACTGGACCAAAGGGAACGTCGAGCGCGGTTCTCAGACCCCCAGCGGAATGCCGAGCGCGAAGAAGCCGATCAGCAGCGCGGTCCAGACGACCAGGAATACCATCGAATACGGCAGCATGATCATCAGCATCTCGCCGAAGCCCATGCCCGGCTTGTATTTGCGCATGAACGCGAGGATGACGCCGGCGTAGGTCATCATCGGCGTGATGATGTTGGTCGATGAATCGGCCACGCGATAGGCCGCGGCGACCAGGTCCGGGGTCATCGCCGGGTTCACGAAGTACAGCATCGGCACGAAGATCGGTCCGAGCAGCATCCATTTCGACGTCAGGCCGCCGATGAAGATGTTGATGACGGCGGTGGTCAGGATGAAGCCGATCAGCAGCAGGATGGGGAACTGCTGCAGACCGATCGCCTGCAGTGTTTCGGCCCCGAGGTAGGTGATGTAGGAGCCCAGGCCGCTGTAGCCGAGCAGGCCGAGGAAGTTGTAGCAGAAGAAGGTCAGGACCAGGATGTAGCCCATGGTGTTCATCTGGCCGACCATGGCCTGGACCACGTCGAAGACCTTGCGGAACTTGCCGACGGCCACGCCGTAGAACGTGCCGGTGACGACGAAGAACAGCGAGATCAGCAGGATGATGTTGTTCTGCCAGGGCCGCACCACGGTGCCGCTGTCGTCGGTGAAGGCCGCCAGTGGACCGAGCGCGAGGCCGACGATCATCGCGAGCGCGACCAGTGTACCGAGGCCCGCCGCGCGCAGGCCCTTGCGTTCATCATCGCTGACCTGGAATTCACCCGGCTGGATGTCGCTCGGAACGACGTAGTCCTGGCCGTCGAGCCGCGGCTCGATGAAGCGCTTCGTGACCCAGAACCCGGTGCCGGCGAGCACGAAGGTGGAGGTGATGATGAACCAGAGGTGCATGGTCACCGGGTTCAGCGCCTCGCCGGCGGCATTGACGAACGGCACGCCCTGGGCCTCGGCGAAGACCTTCGCGTTCAGGCCGATGATGGCGTCGACCGGCCCGGGGATCAGGTTTGCACTGAAGCCGGCGGAGACGCCGGCGAAGGCCGCCGCCATTCCGATCAGTGGATTGCGGCCGATGCCGGCGTAGAGCAGGCCGGCCAGCGGGATCAGCACCAGGTAGCCGGCGTCGGTGGCCATCGAACTCAGGATGCCGAGGAAGATCAGCAGCAACGGCAGCACCGACTGCGGCAGGTGCGCGCCGGCGCGTTTGATCAGGGCGCCGAATAGTCCCGAGTTCTCGGCTACGCCGACGGCCAGCATGACCACCAGGATCACGCCGAGCACGCCGCCGCCGAAGCCCAGCCAGTTGGCGAGCAGCGCATTTTCGAAGATCCAGCGCACGTGTTCGGCTTGATACATCGGCAGGATTTCGTACTGCACCGCTTCACCTCCGGCCCCGAGGGTCTCGAAGGTGTGGCCACCCATCAGGACGGTCAGCAGGAATGCCGCCGGGTAGAACGCCATGAAGATGATGACCGGATCCGGAATGCGGTGTCCGACTCGTTCGACGAAGTTCGCGAAACGCAGCTTGCTCGAAGTCATGATGGCAGGGGGAGCGAGGTGACCGGAAAGTATACCTACGGCTGCGCGCGTCGCGCCCGCAGGCCGGGGACTGCGTTACGATCGGACCTTCCTTTGACCCGCGAGGTGTTGGTAATGAACAGGAATTCGATCGGATCGACGACGGCGCTACTGGCGCTGGTCCTGCTGCTCGGCGGCTGCGCGTCGCTCGGCACCACGCCGGCCGAGAAGCGCGCCACGGTTCTCGAGATGCGCGACGAGGCGCTGGCGCAGCTGTATCGCGAGCGGCCGGAAGCCCGCGAGCGGGTTGCATCGGCGGCCGGCTACGCGGTGTTCGACGCGGCCAGCCAGAACCTGATCCTGCTGCAGACCGAGGGCGGGTACGGCGTGCTGACCTCGGCCAGCGGCGAGACAACGTTCATGAAGGCCGGCGGCGCGGGGGTCGGCTTCGGCGTCGGCCTCAAGGATTATCGGGAGATCATCGTGTTTCGCGATGCGGAGGACTTCGAGCGCTTCCGCGACGTCGGCTGGGATGCGTCGGGGCGGGCCGAGGCAACGGCCAAGAGCGGCAACATGGGCGGCGCGGCGGCCGGACGCCAGAGCGTGGACCTCGACGTGAACACCTACCAACTGCTGGATTCCGGGATCGCGCTCCAGGCGACGTTGGGCGCGACCCGGTACTGGAAATGGCAGGCACTGAACGCCGAATGAGCGGCGCCGGCTTGCTGCGGCCGGTGGTCTGAAATCGGTTTCGTGCTCCGGCGAGTCGGTGAACAACAGGATCCAGCCGATCAGTTCAAGCGGCAGCGCCGCCACGACCAGGATGGCGGCAATGATGCCCGGGCCGATGACGTAGAAAATGGCTGCCAGCGCCAGGAGCACCGGTGCGGACGGTCGTTGTCGTTGACCGTGCCGGCCGCTAGCCGGTCACCGGTCAGGGACGATCCTGCAGCAGTGCCGCGTGGTGGCGCAGGTGATCTTCGATGAAGGTCTGGATGAAGAAATACCCGTGGTCGTACCCGGCGTGACGCCGCATCGTCAGGGCCTGGCCGGACTCGGTGCAGGCCGCCTCGAAGCGCTCCGGCTTGAGTTGTTCGACGAGAAACGGGTCGTCCAGGCCCTGGTCGAGCAGGATGGGGCCGGGATGCGGGTGCTGCCGGACGAGTTCGCAGGCGTCGTAGCGGGCCCAGGCGTCGCGGTCCTCGCCGAGGTAGCGCGGCAGGGCCTTGTGACCCCACGGCACCTGGCCAGGTGCGACGATCGGCGCGAAGGCCGAGATCGAGCGATAGCGCTCGGGGTTGCGCAGGCCCAGCACCAGCGCGCCGTGGCCGCCCATCGAGTGGCCGAAGATGCCGCAGCGGGCCGGGTCGACCGGGAAGTCCTCTTCGATGACGGCCGGAAGCTCGCGGGTGACGTAGCTGTACATCCGGAAGCGTTCGGACCAGGGTTCGCGCGTGGCGTCGAGATAGAAGCCCGCGCCTTCGCCGAAGTCCCAGTCGTCGGTTGCGCCCTTGATGCCGGTGTCGCGCGGGCTGGTATCCGGACAGACGAGCACCAGTCCCAGTTCGGCAGCCGCGCGCTGTGCGCCGGCCTTGATCGGAAAGACGTCGGGACCGCAGGTCAGACCTGACAGGTAGTAGAGCACCGGGAGTCGGTCGCCGGCCGCGTGCGGCGGAACGAACACCGAGAAGTGCATGTCGCCGCCGCACTCTGCCGAGCGGTGACGGTAGAACCCCTGGCGGCCGCCGTGGCAATGGTGCAGCTGTTCGAGTTCGATCGGCATGGTGGCGCTCCGGTTCGCGACGAGGATCAGTAGACGACGACCGAACGGATCGATTCGCCGGCGTGCATCAGGTCGAAACCGTCGTTGATCTGTTCCAGCGGCATCGTGTGCGTGATCATGCTGTCGATGTCGATTCGTCCGTCCATGTACCAGTCGACGATCTTCGGCACGTCGGTCCGCCCCCGTGCCCCGCCGAACGCGCTGCCGCGCCAGTTGCGCCCAGTGACCAGCTGGAAGGGCCGGGTGGCGATTTCCTCGCCGGCGCCGGCCACGCCGATGATCACCGAGGTGCCCCAGCCCTTGTGGCAGCACTCCAGCGCCTGCCGCATCACCTCCACGTTGCCGATACATTCGAAGCTGTAGTCGGCGCCGCCCCCGGTCAGGTGGACCAGGTAGGGCACCAGGTCGTTGTCGATCTCGGCCGGGTTGACGAAATCGGTCATGCCGAACCGCTCGGCTATTTCGCGTCGGGACGGGTTGATGTCGACGCCGACGATCTGGGCGGCGCCGGCCATGCGCGCGCCCTGGATCACGTTCAGGCCGATGCCGCCGAGGCCGAACACGACGACCTTCGAGCCGGGCTCGACCTTCGCGGTCCAGATCACCGCGCCGATGCCGGTGGTCACGCCGCAGCCGATGTAGCAGACCTTGTCGAACGGCGCATCCGGATGGATCTTCGCCAATGCGATTTCGGGCAGTACGGTGTGATTGGCGAAGGTCGACGTGCCCATGTAGTGGTGCAAGGGCTCCCCGTTCAGGCTGAACCGGCTGCTGCCGTCGGGCATCACGCCCTGGCCCTGGGTTTCACGAATGGCCTGGCACAGGTTGGTCTTGGGGTTCAGGCAATAGTCGCACTCGCGACATTCCGGCGTGTACAGCGGGATGACGTGGTCGCCGGGCTTAAGCGAGGTCACGCCGTCGCCGACCTCGACCACGACACCGGCCCCTTCATGACCGAGGATGGCCGGGAACAGGCCTTCCGGGTCGTTGCCCGAGAGCGTGAAGGCATCGGTGTGGCACAGGCCGGTGGCCTTGATTTCGACCAGGACTTCGCCGGCGCGAGGGCCGGCGAGGTCGACGGTTTCGATCGAGAGCGGCTGGCCGGCCTCTAATGCGACGGCGGCGCGGGTCTGCATGATCGGGACTCCGGAAGACGAAGCCCCGATGATACCGGGACCGACGCCCGGGGTCAGGCGGCCGAGCGCCGTCCGCGGCGCTGCGGACGACCCTGTCGGGCGCGACCGTTGCCGCCGCCGGCATTGCGCTTGGGCGCGTTGCCGCTGCGACCGCCGCCGCGGCGATTCTGATTTCCGCCGCCGTTGCCGCCCCCGCCGCTGCCGCCTCGTTTGGACTTGGTCGAGTGATTCAGCGGTTCGGTCGGCTCGTAGCCGTCCATGACCTCGGTCGGGATCTCGACCTTGACCAGCTTGCGGACGGCTTCGAACTTGCCGTGCTCGGAGCCGGCGACCAGCGACACCGCGAGCCCGTCGCGTCCGGCCCGGCCCGTCCGGCCGATCCGGTGGACGTAATCTTCGGGCACTTCCGGGATGTCGTAGTTGACCACGTGCGGCAGCTGCTCGATATCCAGGCCGCGGGCGGCGATGTCGGTTGCGACCAGCGCGCGGATCTTTCCGGACTTGAACTCGCCGAGCGCGCGGGTGCGCGCACCCTGGCTCTTGTTGCCGTGAATGGCCGCAGCGGTGACGCCGTCGGTTTCCAGTTGCTTGGCCAGCCGGTTCGCGCCGTGCTTGGTCCGGGTGAACACCAGCACCTGGCGCCAATCGTTACTGCCGATCATCCAGGACAGCAGTTCACGCTTGCGGCCCTGGTCGACCGGAATCGCCTTCTGGGCGATCGCCTCGACGGTCGAATTCGGCGGCGCGGTTTCGACGCGCACCGGGTTGTCCAGGAACTGCGCGGCCAGTTTCGTGATCTCGGGCGAGAACGTGGCCGAGAACAGCAGCGTCCTGCGCTTGGCCGGTACGGCCTTGAGGATCCGCTTGATCGCGGGCAGGAAGCCCATGTCGAGCATCCGGTCGGCTTCGTCCAGGATGAGGTATTCGAGGTCTTCGAGCCGGACGCAGCGGCGCTCCATCAAGTCGATCAGCCGTCCCGGCGTCGCGACCAGGATGTCCACGCCCCGGCGCAGTTTTTCGATCTGCGGGTTGATGTTGACGCCACCGAACACCACCGCCGACTTCATCGGCAGGTGTCGGCCGAGGTCGCGGAAGTTCTCGTGGACCTGCGCGGCGAGTTCGCGCGTCGGGGTCAGGACCAGGGCGCGGACCGCGGCCTTTCCTGGACGGCGCTCGGCGAGCCGGTGCAGCACCGGCAGCGCGAAGGCGGCGGTCTTGCCGGTGCCGGTCTGGGCGCTGGCCATGACGTCGCGACCTTCGAGCACGACCGGAATCGAGCGCTCCTGGATCGGCGTTGCGGTGGTATAGCCCTGCGACTCGACGGCACGCAGAAGTTCGGCTCGAAGGCCGAGGGAATCAAAGTTCATGATGGATCCTTGTAGACCAAGGCGGGCGGCTGTCGAGATCGACAGCGGGTGCAAATCGGGGAGGGGCCTTGGTAAGAAATCACATCCGCGAAGCGCGCACCATCCAGAGCGGACAGTGCGGTGCGCACAATACCACGTTTCAGCCGTTGGCAGCGGAATCAGCCGCGCGGATGGTCTCGATCACTTGCAATTTCAGCGCGTCGGAAAGCGCTTGGCTGCAAGGCGGAGCTCGCCGGGATTGCTTCGCCTGTCCAGGGGTCCTGACGCGGCAGATTGAGCGGTTTCCGGCTCGTCCTTCGGGCTGCGTCCGAGTCGACATTGCGGCGTTCCGACCCTTGTAGAGGGCACGCCATTCATGGACGGCATGCCATTCACTGCGGGTCGCGCCCTGCACGGTCGACTCGGTCACCGTCTGAATGTTGGAGGATCAACGGCAGAGGACTAGAATGCACGCCATGGCCCTCGACGAGCTTTACCAGCGGGTGATCCTGGATCACAACCGCGCGCCGAAGAATCGGCGCGAGCTGCCGGGCGCGACGCATCGCGCGCGCGGGCTCGACGCGCTGTGCGGCGACGATGTGTCGCTGGAGTTCATGCTCGATGCGAACGAGCGGATTCTCGACGCGGCCTGGCACGGCGAGGCCTGCGCGGTCACTACGGCCTCGGCGTCGATGCTGACCGAGTGGGCGCTGGGCCGCAGCGCGGTGGCGCTGCGGTCGGCCTGTGTGCGGTTCCGGGAGATGCTCGAAGATTCCACGCAAGAGGACGCGCCTGAACTCAAGGAAATCAACTGTCTACGGGCTGTTTCCAAGTTTCCCTCGAGGAAGAGGAATGCGCTGCTCCCTTGGCAAACGGCGCTCGATGCATTGAGCTGATGGCGTGAGCCGTCGGGCTCAAGGTTCCGTGGGCGTCAGCCGCAGCAGTCGTCCGTCGGCCGCATCGGTCAGTACGTAGACATGGCCCCCGGGCCCGACGCGCACATCCCTCAGCCGTTCACCGAGATCCTCGAGCAGCACGTGTTGATCGACGACCGAGGTACCGTCGAGCTCGACCCGGCGAAGTTCACGCCCGGCCAGCGCGCTGACCAGCAGATCGCCGTCCCAGTCCGAAAACGCGTCGCCGCGATAGACCGCCAGGCCGGCCGGTGCGATCGACGGCGTCCAGACCAGTTCCGGGTCGACCATTCCCGGCCGCTGCCGGAACGGCGAGATCGTGGCGCCGGAGTAATCGATGCCGTGTGTGGCGATCGGCCAGCCGTAGTTGCCGCCGGCCACGATCAGATTGATCTCGTCGCCGCCGCGCGGGCCGTGTTCGTGCTGCCAGAGCACGCCGCGCCGGCTGTCCCAGGCCAGGCCCTGCACGTTGCGGTGGCCGTAGCTCCAGATTTCCGGCTGCGCATCGTCCTGTCCGGCGAAGGGATTGTCGTCCGGCACGCTGCCGTCGGCGCGGATCCGGACGATGCTGCCGAGGTGGCTGTCGAGCTGCTGCGCGGTCTCGCGGTAGTCGAAGCCGTCGCCGAGGCCCAGCACCAGCGTGCCGTCCGGCAGCCAGGTCATGCGTCCGCCATAGTGGACCGGGGTGTCCTTGGTCGGCTCGGCGGTGAACAGCACCTCGAGATCGACCAGTGCCCCCCCGTCCAGGCGGCCGCGGGCCACGCGGGTCGCGTTGGCGTCCGGTGGGCCGTGCGCGTAGGACAGATAGATCCAGCCGTTGCGCCGGAAATCGGGGTGGGGCAGCGCCTCGAACAGCCCGCCCTGGCTGTTGGCGTACACCGGCGGTACGCCGTCGACCGGGCGCTCCAGCAGTCGGCCGCCCTCGATCACGCGAAGTGCGCCGCCGCGCTCGGTGACCAGCATGCGGCCATCGGGCAGGAAGGCCAGCGACCACGGCCAGTTCAAGCCGTCGGTGACGCTGTCGATCTGATAATCTCGCGCCGATGCGGCTGCCGAGGCCAGCAGCAGCGCGAGCAGCCACGCGAGCCGCCACGGCGGGGTCGGAACGGAACGGGGAGGGAAGCGCATGGGCAGGCACGAGTCGGGCGAGTTCGACACCGAGAATAGCAGCGCGCCGCGCCGGGAGAAACCATGATGGCCCGCGTCCGCGTGTTCATCGGCTGGCTGCTGGCCGTGGTCGTCGCGGCGGTGGGCGCGACGCTGGTCGAGGTCCAGATGAATGCCAACGCATTGGCCGACCTGGGGGCGACGGTCCCGGTCGGCGAACGCGTCGGCATGCTCGCGCACGACCTGGTCCGGTTCACACCGATGCTGGCCGCGCTGATCGCGGCTGCGTTCGTCGTGGCCTGGCCGGTGGCGGCCGGACTGGCCCGCTGGCGGCCGCGCTGGCGACCGTGGCTGTTCCCGCTGGCCGGTTTCACCGCGATGGCGACGATCCTGGTCGCGATGCAGCTGGCGCTGCCGGTTACGGTAATCGCCTCGGCCCGCTCACCGCAGGGCGCAACGCTGTTGTGCCTGGCCGGCGCGGTCGCCGGCCTGGTGTACCTGGCCGTGGCGCGGGCTCAGAAATCCTCGTCGGCGTAACCCTGCTCGATCAACCAGTCGCGATCGGATTCCTCGTTGACGTTCTCGAACAGGAAGGTCGACAGGTAGCGCTCGCCGGTGTCGGCGACGATCGCGACCAGCGACGACCCTTCCGGCGCCTCCTCGGCGACCTTGACCATCGAGGCCACGGTCCCTCCGCCCGAGATGCCGGTGAAGATGCCTTCCTCGCAGGCCATCCGCTGGGCCATGTCGCGGGCCTCTTCGTCGGTGACCGGGACGATCCGGTCGGCCATGTCGCGATCGAGGACCGCGGGCACGAAGTCCGGGGTCCAGCCCTGGATCTTGTGTGGTGTCCAGTCCTTGCCCGACAGCAGCGCGGCGCCGGCCGGTTCAGTGGCGATGACCTGCAGCCCGGGCCGAGCGGCCTTCAGCGTGCGTCCGGCTCCGGACAGTGTTCCGCCGGTGCCCCAGGCCGTGATGAAATAGTCCAGCCGCCGGCCGGCGAAGTCACGCAGGAGTTCCGGTCCGGTGGTGTTGGCGTGGTATTCGGGGTTCGCCGGGTTCTCGAACTGGCGAGCCAGGAACCAGCCGTTGCGCTCGGCCAGTTCGGCCGCGCGCCTGACCATGCCGGTGCCTTTTTCTTCCTTCGGCGTCAGGATGACTCTGGCGCCCAGCGCGCGCATCAGCTTCCGTCGCTCGACCGAAAACGTCTCGACCATCATCGCGACGAACGGATACCCCCTGGCCGCGCAGACCATGGCCAGAGCGATCCCGGTGTTGCCGGAGGTGGCCTCGACCACGGTCTGGCCCGGCTTCAGCGCGCCGCGTCGCTCGGCGTCCTCGATGATGCCGATCGCAAGCCGGTCTTTGACCGAGCTCATCGGGTTGAAGAACTCGAGTTTGGCGTACAGGTCGACGTGCGACGGGCCGATGCGATTGAGCTTGACGACCGGCGTGCGGCCAATCGTGGAAAGAATGTCGTCGTGGATCATGGGCGTCTCGCCTCTTGTTTGACGGTACCGAACAGCAACGAAGTCTAGCGCCGCGCGGGTGAAGCGGCGTGATTCGACGTCGAAACGGACCGGTGCGACGGGGAAAGGATTGCAGGAAAGCCGGGGACGGCCGCGCTGGCGGTGGACGGTGCGGTCCGCCGGCAGGCGGCGCGGTTCGCGTGGACGCCTAGCGGTAGACCAGTCGCGCGCTATCCACACCGTCGAGCCCGTTGACGGCGGCCAGCAGCTCGGTCGAGGGCCGGACGCGCCAGCCCGGACCGAGCTTCAATGTGGCCTCGGCCCGCCCGTTGGCGTAGTGGACGATGACCGGCAGCGCGCCGTTGCGATAGGGTCGCAGGGCGGCTGCGAGGTCGTCGTGGAGTGCTTCGGTCTCGTGCCCGGCCGCCAGCCGCAGCTCGAGGTGATGGGCGAACCGTTCGCGGGCGTCGTCCAGCGTCTCGACCTGCTCGGCAACCATCCGGTAGCCTCCGTTGAAATCGTCGATGTCGACCTTGCCACTGACGATCACCACTTCGTCGTTGACCAGCACGTCGCCGGCATCCTGCATGACCCGGTCGAACACCGCGACCTCCATGCGGCCGCTACCGTCGTCGATGGCTGCAAAGACCCCCTTGCCGGGGCGTCGGCGCAAGGCAACGACGAGCCCGGAAAGTGTCATCGGAATGCCGGCCCGGCGGCCGCGCCGGCCCTCGCCGTCGCCGCCGTTGCCGGCGCTTCCCATGCGCTCGCCGACCGATCCGATCCGGCAGCTGACGAATCCGCCGACTTCTTCGGCCAGGTCGTCCATCGGGTGACCGGTCAGGTACAGGCCCAGTGTTTCGCGCTCCGCGCGCAGGCGCTGGCGGGAGTTCCACGGCGGCACGTCCGGCAGCGGCGGTTCATCGTCGCTGCCGGACGAGGGGCCGACGGCTCCGCCGAACAGGCTGGCCTGGCCGGCGGCCGAGTCGGCCTGGTGGCGTTCGGCCGCGGCCCAGGCGTCGGGTAGCGCCTGCATCACGGCGGCGCGGTTGTCGCTGATGCCGTCGAGCACACCGGCCCGGATCAGCGTTTCCATCGTCCGCTTGTTGAGCTTGCCGAGATCGAGCTCGCGCAGCAGGCCGGTCAGCGACTCGAAGCGGCCGACGCGCTGACGAACGGTAACGATGTTCTCGATGACCCCTTCGCCGGCGCCCTTGACGGCGCCCAGGCCGTAGCGGATGTGGCCGTTTTCGACCTCGAACCGGTAGACCGACGCGTTGATGTCCGGCGGCAGGATGTTCAGCCCCATGACCCGACAGTCCTCGATCAGGTTGGCGATCTTGTCGGTCTTGTCGAGGTCGGCCGACAGCA
>CAZJSH010000019.1:0-1163 GCA_964548715.1 uncultured Halomonas sp.
ACCAGGTGGCCCTTGCCGATCCCGCCGATCGCGGGGTTGCAGCTCATCTGGCCGATGGTTTCGATGTTGTGGGTGATCAGCAGCGTGTCGGCGCCGCAGCGCGCCGCCGCCAGCGCGGCCTCGGTGCCGGCGTGGCCGCCACCGATCACGATCACGTCATGGGACTCGGGATGGCGCATGTCGATTGGCCGCACTCGGCGGCAAGCAGTTGAACCGGAACCGATTCTACAACCGATGCTACCGCTGTTCGCGTCCGCCCGAGTCACGCCGGCTGCGCAAGCGATCACGGGCGCCGCTGGCGCGACGCGACTCGCTGCGGCTGGCCGGCCGCGGCGGCGGCGCGGCGCGGACTGCCGGACGCGGCGGCGGCGCGGCCCGGCGCTGGACCGGCGGCGGCGCGGAACGGCTGCGGGCCGGGGCCGGTTCTGCCCGAGGTGCGGCGCGCAACGTGCGCGGGGCGTCTCGTGTGACCGCGGGACGGCTGGGCGCTCGCGCCGCCGGCCGGACGCTGCGGGTCGGTATGCGGATGCCTCGATCGGTCGGTGCGGTCGCACGGCCCGCGCGCGGTTCGGACCGGCTGCGCGGGTTCGCGGTGACCGGACGAGACGACGCCCGCCCGGCGCTCGGCAGGCGCTCGGCCGACGAGCGCATCGAAGGCCGCGTCGTCAGCGGACGCCCGGTCGATGGCTGCCGCTGCGCATCGAGGCGCGACTGCGGTCGGGAACGGGTCGTCGGCCGGGTCGAACGCTGGGGTACCGAGCGCTGTGGCGCGGACCTCGGCGGCGCCGAACGCTGCAAGGAACTGCGCGACGGGGTGCGCGAGCGCTGCAGCGTCGAGCGATCACTCGCGCTGCGCAGGGCCGCGCGGTCGGCGCGCCGTTCGGTCCGGGTCAGACCGCCGCCGCGAAACGTCGACGAATCCCCGCCGCGCTTCTGCTGCAGGGTACGGGAGCCGCGCGGGGGCAGTTCGCGCTGGGTCGTGCGCCCGTCGCGGCGGGCCAGCAGGACGTCGCGCGAGGCGACGCTTTCGCGCCGCTGGAGCAGCCGGAGCCGGTCGTTGGCACGATAGGCCGGGTGCCGGTCGTGGACGCCGTCACCGTACCCGTCGTACCAGCCCCGGCCATAGCCGTCGCGCCAGCCGTGGCGATAGTTATGGCGATAGT
>CAZJSH010000019.1:1263-33817 GCA_964548715.1 uncultured Halomonas sp.
TAGTCGTAGCGGTAGCCGATGCTGCCGAAGAACCCGAAATGCGACGGCTGCCAGCCGTAGCCGTGGCCGTGCCAGGGATAGCCCCACCACGGGTCGCCGAACGACAGCGAGACGCTCAAGCCCGAACGGCCATGGCCGTAACCGCCGTAGCGCCAGCCCGGATAGGGGTAGTAGTAGGGATCCCAGGCGCCGACCACGACCGAATACGGATGGTAGAACTGGCTGAAGTAGAAGTAGTCCAGCGACCAGTACGGATAGTAGATCGGGTTGGCCGCCCAAGCGCTGCTGCTACCGCCATGGCTACCGTAGCCGTAGCCGTCGTAGCGTGGCGCCGGGTCCTCGTAGTAGACGCCGTGTGCACCGTAGCGCGGGGTATACACGGTCGTGCAACCGGCCAGGACCAGCACAAGCGCAGCCATCAGGATGCGGACGGAGAACCGGTTCATCGGCGCGTTCCTCCGGAAAGTGGACGATCAACCTACCACGACGGTCTTAACCGAACCTGAACCGGCCGGGCGCCTCGGCTACATGTTCAGCGTGCGGCCACCGTCGACGGCCAGCACCTGGCCGGTCACGTACGGCGCGTCCAGCGCCAGGAACAGCACCGCGCCGGCAATGTCCTCCGGGCGACCCTGGCGGGCCAGCGGGACGCGCTGGAGAATGTCCTCCATGGCCTCGTCGGACTGCGCCGCCTCGCCCTCCGGCCACAGGATCGACCCCGGCGCCACCGCGTTGACCCGCACCGCCGGGGCCAGGTCCTTGGCCAGCGCCCGGGTCTGCATGATCAGGCCCGCCTTGGCCTGGGAGTAGATCGCGTGATCCTTCAGGGGCACCAGGCCGTGGATATCGACCAGGTTCACGATCGCACCGCCCTCGGGCATTGCCTCGGCAGCGGCCAGCGACAGCCAGAACGGGGCGCGCTGGTTGCTGTCGATCAGCGCGGTCCAATCACGATGGCTGACCTCGGCCAGCGGCGTCGGATAGAACGCCGAGGCGTTGTTGACCAGCAGGTCGACCCGACCGAACGCAGTCCGGGCCGCGTCGACGATCCGGCGGGGCGCATCGTCGTCCTCCAGTTCGGCGACAACGACCGCCGCGCTGCCCGGACGATCGGCGTTCAGCCGCTCGGCCAGCGCGTCGGCCTCGGCGCGGGACCGTCGGCAGTGGATCAGCACGCGGAGCCCCCGGGTATGCAGCGCCTCGGCAATCACCGCACCGATCCGGCGCGCAGCGCCCGTTACAATCGCGACTCGCTCGCCGCTCGGGTTCGTCATTGGTGCGTCCCTCGTTCGATCTTCCACCGCCGCCCGATGAACTGGCCGCGCTCAGTCGCGAATTGTGGACCAGAATCGTCAACGCAATCGAACACGGCGGTCCGCTGCCGTTCTCGCGCTACATGCAGATGGCGCTGTACGAGCCCGGTCTCGGCTACTACGTCAACGGCCTGCACAAGTTCGGCGCGGCCGGCGATTTCGTCACCGCGCCCGAAGAGGGGCCGCTGTTCGGCCAGGCCCTGGCCGCGCTGCTCGATTCGCTGGCCGGAACGCTCGAGCCGGACTGGACGCTGCTGGAACTCGGCCCCGGCTCCGGTGCGCTGAGTCGGACCCTGCTGCAATCGCTGACCCGTCCACCGGCCAGGATGCTGCTGCTCGAACCCAGCGCCGCGCTGCGCGAGGTCCAGCGCGAGACCCTGGCCGAACTGGATCCCGATCTCCGCGATCGCGTCGAGTGGATCGAAGGCCCGCCCGAAAGCTTCGATGGCGCGATCATCGGCAACGAGGTGGTCGACGCCCTGCCCGTCGAACGCTTCCGAATCGACCCGGCCGGACCGGTCCGCCTCGGCGTGGGCATCGAAAACGGCCGACTGGTCGACTGCGCGCTACCGGCCGACGACCGGGTCGTCGATGCGCTGGCGGCGGTCGACGCCGACCTGGACCCACCGCTGCCGCCCGGCTATCGATCGGAACTCTGCGTCGACCTGGCCGCATGGATCGAGACCGTGACCTCGCCGCTCGGGCGGGGCGCGGTGCTGCTGGCCGATTACGGCTACCCCCGACGCGAGTACTACCACCCGGCCCGAAGCGGCGGTACGCTGGTCTGCCAGTACCGCCATCGAGCTCACTTCGATCCGTTCAGCTGGCCCGGTCTGACCGATCTGTCGAGCTTCGTCGACTTCACCGCGGTCGCCGACGGCCTGATCGCGGCCGGCCTGGACCTGGCCGGGTTCACGACCCAGGCCGGCTTCATGCTCGGCAGCGATACCCTGGCGCGACTGGAGTCCATCGAGGACCCGGCCGAACGTGCCCGTCGCACCGGTGAGTTCAAGCGGCTGGCGCTGCCGGGCGAGATGGGCGAGAAGTTCAAGCTGATCGCGGCCACCCGCGGATGCACCCTGCCGGAGGCCCCGTTCCTGCTCGCCGACCAGCGCGATCGACTCTGACC
This sequence comes from uncultured Halomonas sp., assembly GCA_964548715.1. GTDB lineage: Bacteria > Pseudomonadota > Gammaproteobacteria > Xanthomonadales > Wenzhouxiangellaceae. The sequence continues at coordinate 3,706 of CAZJSH010000019.1, forward strand.
CACCGCCCTTCGCCGGGCGAATGGCACCCGGGCCGGCCCGGGAGTATGCTTGAGGTCTCGCGTTTCGGGGGCCTCGCGCCGGAGTGATGAACGTCCAGACCACGGAACTGGTGATCGCCATCCAGCTCGCGCAATGCGTCGCAAGTCTGGTGCTCGCCGGCCTGCTCTGGGTGTTCGTCCGCTCGTTCCAGCAGACCTTCCTGTTTCACTGGGCACTGAGCGCGGCGGCGCTGGCGCTTTATCTGGCCACGTCGACAGCCGCGCTGGCGCTCTGGTGGCTGACGCCCGAGGCCCCCGGCCTGCGCCTGGTCCTCTCCGCGCTTTCGCTGGCCGCCGCCTATCCGCACGTGGTCTGGCTGCTGATGGGAACCTGGGAGGCCGTTCACGGGCGTTCGCTGATCGGGCGGCGCTGGACCGCGCTGGTCTCCGCCGGCGCCGCGTTCGGCGTGGCGACCGCGCTGGTCGCGCCGTTCGACGCAGAGGCCGCCGCGCTGCGAAGTCTGCTACGCATCGATCTGCGCTACGCGCTGACCGGCGTCGCGTTTCTCGGCGCCGGCCTGCTGCTGTGGCGCGCGCAGCGCGGCCTGGGCCAGATCGGCGCCCGGCTGGGTGCGATCGCGTTCATCCTGTATGGCCTGCAGGGCCTGCACGTCGCGGCCGTCAATCTGCTGGGGCGCGAAGGCGGTCCGGTGCCGTTCTACGCCGGCTACATCACGCTGTTCGACTTCCTGTTCCAATCGCTGATGGCGCTGGGCATCGTCGTCTGGCTGCTGGAACTCCAGCGCGTGCGCACGCATCGGATTCACAGCGAACTGAACCACGCGCGACAGCACGACCCCGGTACCGGCCTGCCGAACCGTTCCCTTGTGACCGGGCAGCTGGGCGAGTTGATGAAGCAGCCGGGGCCGGACCGGATCGCGGTGATCGCGATCGGCGTGAATCGCTTCTCGCTGGTCCACCAGGCACTGGGCTGGGACCAGGCCGAGGAAATGATGACCCGGATCGCCCACCGCATCCATCGATCACTGAACCGGCGCTGCGTGCTCGGGCGGCTGAGCGAACGCGACTTCCTCGTCCTGCGGCCGACCCTGGACACCCCCGACGGCGTTCGGAAATGGACCGAGAACCTGCTGACGGCCAACAGTCAGCCGCTCGAGATCCGCGAGCAGGAAGTCTTCGTCAGCCTCTGCGCCGGAGTCAGCCTCCATCCCGACGACGGCGAGGATGCCGCGACGCTGGTCCGCCAGGCGCAGCAGGCGCTGGTTCGCGCCAGTCGACTCGGCCGCAACGCGGCGCTGTTCCGCGAGCTTAGTCGGCGCGATGCCGAGGACGACGAGGCACGGCTGAAACTGGAAGCCGAACTGCGTCGAGGCCTCGCCGAGAACCAGTTCAAGATGCACTACCAGCCGATCATCGCGCTGGACGATCATCGTGTCGTCGGCTTCGAGGCGCTGATGCGCTGGCGCCACCCGAATCGCGGGCTGCTCGGCCCGGCGGCCTTTCTCGACCAGGCCGCGGAGGTCGGCATCATCGACGAGCTCGAACTCCGCGCGCTGCAGCTTGCAGTCGGCCAGTTGCGGTCGTGGCACCTGGACCGGCCACTGCGGAATCTGCGCATGTCGATCAACATCAGCGCGCCGAAGTTCCAGCAGCCCGACCTGGTCGACCGGATCCTCGAGACCTGCGACCAGTTCGCGGTCGCGCCCGACCGGCTGCAGCTGGAAATCACCGAAGACACCGCCATCCGCGATCTGCAGAGCGGTAGCGACAACATCCGTGCACTCAAGCGGGCCGGGATCGGCGTCGCGATGGACGACTTCGGTACTGGCTACAGCAGCCTGGCTCATCTTCGCGACCTGCACGTCGACCAGATCAAGCTCGATCGTCGATTCCTGTCGGATATCGACGAAGACCCGCGCCAGCGCGAGCTGTTGACGGCGATGATCCGGCTGGTCCACAGCATGGGCATGGAGGTCGTTGCCGAGGGCGTGGAGAAACGCCACCAGCTGGCGTTCCTGACCGAGACCGGCTGCGATTTCGCCCAGGGCTACCTGCTGCAGAAGCCGCGCGCGGCCGATCTGTGCCAGTTCCGGATGAACCGGCTGTCGGTCGTCTGAGCGAGGCTACCGGCCCAGCAGCCGGCGGACCCGCTCGATCCGCTCGTTGTCGATCGCCGAGCCCAACGCCGCGCCGCGCAGCCCGTGGGCGGCCAGCGCACGACCGTCGACCTCGGCGGTGACCGCGGCGGCCCGGCGCATCAGGTCGATTTCCGGGACCGGCGACGCGACGCGTCCCTTGCGCCCCTGTCGATCGGCCTGGCAGGCCTGAAGGAACTGCTCGAAGCGCTCCGGCCGGCGCCAGGCATCGACGCGCCGGAGCAGCCGCACCAGAGTGGCCGGGCGCAGGGTCGCCGCGCGATGGACGTTCAGGTGATGTTCGCAGACCAGGCGACCGAGCTCGCGACACGCCGTGGGGACGCGCAACCGGTCGCAGACGGCTTCGACCAGCGGCAGTCCGGTCGTCTCGTGGCCCGGATGCGACGGCAGCGCGTCGGCCGGCGTGATGCCCTTGCCGAGATCGTGGACCAGCGCGGCGAACCGCACCGGCAGCGCGCGGTCATCGGCGGCGGCCACATCCAGCACCCGCATCACGTGGTCGCCGGCGTCGATCTCCGGATGCCAGCGCGCGACCTGGGGCACCCCGAACAGCCGGTCGACCTCGGGCAGCAGGCGCTGCAGTGCGCCGAATTCGCGCAGCAGCCGGAAGAAGCGTGACGGGCGCGGATGCATCAGCGCGCGCTGCATCTCCTGCCAGACCCGCTCGGGCACGAGGTGATCGACCTCGCCGCTGTCGACCAGCCGCCGCGCCAGCGCCAGGGTGTCGTCGGCGACCGCGAACCCGGGGAACCGGGTCGCGAAGCGGGCCAGCCGGAGCAGTCGGACCGGGTCCTCGACGAACGCCGGCGAAACGTGGCGCAGCACTCGGCGATCGAGGTCGCGCCGTCCGCCGAACGGGTCGACCAACCGGCCGTTCCGGTCCTCGGCGATCGCGTTGATGGTCAGGTCACGGCGGCGGAGGTCGTCGTCCAGCGAGACGTCCGGCCCGGTGTGGAAGGTGAAGCCCGAATAACCGGCGCCGGACTTCCGCTCGGTTCGCGCCAGCGCGAACTCGTCGCCGCTGTCGGGGTGCAGGAACACCGGGAAGTCGCGGCCGACCGGCCGGAAGCCGCGTCCGGCCAGCGTTTCCGGATCGGCGCCGACCACGACGAAATCGCTGTCGGCCACCGGCAGGCCCAGCAGCCGGTCGCGGATCGCACCGCCGACCCGATAGACTTCGAGGGCGTCCAGCCGCGGATCGTCGGCCCATGCCGGGCGCACGTCAGCCGCGACGAGCGCGCTGGCGGAATCGACGGTAGCGCGACTGGCGGCTGTCGTCGGCCAGCCAGTCGACGGCCTTCTCGGCCATACCCCACGGCTCGACGCCGAGCCGGTCGAAGCCCGCTTCCGCGCAAACCGAATCGATCTTCAGCGACTTGAAGTTGTCCGAGGAAAACGGCTTGCCGGGCACCAGGTCGAACACCTTGCCTTGCAGCCAGCCCAGGGTGTCGGGCAAGCCGACCACGACGCGCCGCATGCCACGCTGCTTGGCGACCCAGCGAACCAGCTCGTCGAGCCGCCAGACCTCGCAACCGCACAGCTCGTAGACCTCGCCGACGCTTTCCTTGCGCTCCAGCGCCCGGGCGAAGGCCTCGACCACGTCGCCGATCCAGACCGGGGCGAAGCGCGCCGACGGCCGGGCCAGCGGCAGCACCGGCGAAATCGCCAGCAGGCCGGCGAAGCGATTCAGGAAACTGTCGTCGGGTCCGAAGATCGTCGATGGCCGGAACATCGTCCAGTCCAGCCCCGATTCACGGACCCGGTCCTCGCCTTCGCCGCGCGTGAGCAGGTAATGGCTCTCGCCCCGCCCGGCGTTCAGCGCGCTCATGTGAACGAAGCGCTCGACGCCGGCCCGGCGGCAGGCATCGAGCGCGCCTTCGACCAGCTCGACGTGCGCCCGACGGAACCCGGCGCCGCCGAAGCCGCGTTCGTTGAGAATCCCGACCAGGTTGATCAACACGTCGTGGCCGGCCACGGCGTCGGTCAGCGCATCGGCGTCGTAGGGATCGAACGCACGGATCGTAAGCCGCGGGATGATCTTCAGCGGCCGCGCGGTCGGCGCGTGGCGGGTCGCGACGGTAACGGCGTGACCGGCGCGCGACAGGCGGCGGGCGAGGTGGCCGCCGACGAACCCGGAGCCGCCGAGAATCAGGATCTTCATGAGAATGCGGACACGTTGGGTGGACTGGGCACTATTGTGCCGAAACCGCGTCGCGCGCGGCGGCCCCGACAGGATCCGGGCAGGCGAACGCGGCATCGGACTGCGAGCGGCCGAGCACGTGGCGCGCCAGCACCTCCGGGGAGCGTCCGAGCTGCCACTCGTAGACCGTGGCGAAGGCCAGCACGCGCGGAACGTAATCACGGGTTTCGTAGAACGGCAGGGTCTCGATCCAGATGTCGGCCGGCAGGCCTCGTCGCGCTTGCTGCCAACGCTCGGCCGCGGCCGGTCCGGCGTTGTAGGCGGCGGCGACGCGGGTCAAGTCGCCGTCGAAGCGCTCGCCGAGCTCACCGAGGTGCGCAACGCCCAGCGCGATGTTGCGCGCAGCGTCATAGAGATCGCCCGGCCCGCGATACGGCAGCCCGAAACGCCGGGCCACGGCCCGGGCCGTGCCGTCCATCAGCTGCAGCAATCCGCGCGCCCCGGCCGATGACCGGGCATCGGGCTGCATTGCCGATTCAGCGCGCATCAGGCCGAGGACCAGCGCCGGATCGACGCCGCGCTGGCGGCCGTGCGCCTCGATCCGCTCGCGCTCCATCAGCGGAAAGCGCCACGGATAGGCATCCTGCGCACCGGCCCGGGCCAGCGCGAAGATTGCGCGGTCGTGCCAGCCATCGGCCGCCGCCAGCAGCGCGGCCTGCTCCAGCTCCGCGCCGCGCAGCCGATCGGCCACCCGGTTCCAGGTCCAGCGTGCATCGAAGACCCGGCCGACCCGGTACAGCTCCAGGGCCCGCTCGAACTCGGCATCGCGCAGCAGTCGCCGTTGCAGCGCTCCGTCGGCCGGCAGCTCGCGTGGGCACAGGGTCAGCGGCTGGCCGCTGCGGAGCGCAGCCAGAAAACCGTAGTAGTCGGGATCGCCGGCCAGGGTGCCGAGCACGAGCGCCGCCTCCGGCCGACCCAGCGCGGCCAGCGCCCGGCCTCGCCAATAGCGCCAGCGCCCTTCCAGCTGGTCCTGGGCCGGCATGCGGTCGATGCTCTCGAGCACCTGCGCCCAGTCGCCGACCATCAGCGCGACCCGCAGCCGCCACTGCAACAGTTGGGCGTCGATCAGGGTTTCGGGCAGCGCGTCGATGGTCGCGATCGCGCCCGGGTCCAGGTCGACGGCGCGGAACAGCGCGATTCGTCGATCGGCCGGCCCGATCTCGGCCCCCGTGAAGCCCATCCGGCCGTCGAAGCGCGCGCGCCACGCTTGTGCGCTTTCCCAGTCCCGGCCGGCCAGCCGGTGCAGGCCCCAGGCGACGAGCTGGCGAGCCCGCGGCTGGTCCGGCCAGCCCAGGGCATCGCTCAATCCGTTGCTCGGCCGGCGCGCGATCCGCAACCAGCCATCGGCGAACGGCCGCTCGGCCGGGTCCAGGTAGCGGCGAAGGTAGCCGGCCAGGCCGTACTCGCCGGCCTCGACGGCCAGACCGAAGCGCGTCCACGCGGTGCCGGCGTCGGGCCGGCCCTGGCGCCGCCACCAGGCGAACAGCGGGTCGCAGGCCGACGGCTGCGAGACCGGGCTGAGCCACAGCGGCCGCACCGCCTCGACCAGGCCGTCGGTGTCGCCCCGGTCGAGCCGATCGCGCAGCATCAAACAGCGCACTTCGGCGCTGTCGCTGTCGGGCGCGAAGCGCCGCAGCGCGTCGAACCGGCCGGTGCGCGCGAGGTGACGCTGCCAGGTCGCACGCAGTCGATCGTGGAAGGACCAGTCCCGGTAGCGGGCCAGGAAGCGGCTCATCGAGTCGGGATCATAGTCGCCGATCCGCTGGCGGCGCAGCTCGAACTCCAGGTGCGGTGTCAGCGGGTAGTCGCCGAGCTGCACGATCGCGTCGCGCAGGGCCTGGACATCGCCGCGCCCGGCACGCGTCCAGGCCTCGCGGAACACGGCGCGCTGCTCGCTCCAGCGCCCCGCTTCCGGACCCTCGGGCGACTGGGCGCCGGCCAGCCCGGCCCCGAGCAGGAGCAAGGCCGAGGCCAACAGGGGAAAGCGGATCGAACGCGTCATAATGGTCTGGGACTCGAGAACGGCCAACCCGTTCATGGTACGCACTTGATCGAACTACTGGCGCTGCTTTCGATCGGCGCGATCGCCGGCGTTCTGGCCGGACTGCTCGGGATCGGCGGCGGGCTGGTCATCGTGCCCGCGCTCAGCGCGCTGTGGATCGCCGGCGGGGTCGATCCGGCCGTCGCGGTGCCGGGCGCCGTCGCGACCTCGCTGGCCTCGATGCTGCTGACCTCGGCCAGCAGCGCGCTGGCCCATGCGCGCAGTGGACGGATGGACTGGGCCGCGGCGCGACGCCTGGGTCCGGCGCTGGCGCTGGGCGGCCTGGCCGGCGGGGCGCTGGCGTCCCAGCTCGGCGGCGACCGGCTGGCACTGGTGTTCGCGGTGCTGGCCGGGCTGATCGGCGTGAAGATGCTGCTGGATCCGAGACCACGGCCGTCGCATCGCGCGCCGGCGCCGCGCGGGTGGTGGCTGGCCGGCCCGCTGATCGGCGCCGCTTCGTCGCTGATCGGCATCGGCGGCGGCAGCTTCAACGTACCCTACCTGGTGAGTAACGGGTATTCGACGCTTCGCGCGGTGGCCATCGCCGCGGCCTGCGGCTGGCCGATCGCGGCGGCCGGGGTGGTCGGCTTCGCGCTGCAGGGGCTCGAGCCCGGCCCGCGCTGGGGCCAGTACGGGTTCATCGACGTCGGTTCGGCGCTGGTCATCGGGCTGGCCGGCTGGATCGGCGCACCGCTCGGCGCCCGGATGGCCGAGCGACTGGGCTCGGACCGGCTGCGTCGGGTGTTCGGGCTTCTGTTGCTGCTGGTCGCGCTGCGGATGGCGCTCTGATCGACCGCCAGCGGGGTCAATCGTTCGCCGCTGGGTCCAGCGACACGCCGTCGGGCAGATCCAGCGTCATGGCCAGCGGCAGGTGATCCGACAGCGTGGTGTCGAGCACGTCCAGCGCAGCCACGCGCAGCTCCGGCGACACCAGGATGTGGTCGATGCCGCGCTGCGGTTGCCAGCTGGGGAAGGTCGGGAGATCCCGGCGCGGCAGCACCAGCCCGGCGCGGTCGCAGAATTCGCCGATCTCACGGCTGTCCGGTCCGGTATTCAGATCGCCCATGACGACCACGTGCGGATGGCGGTCGATCAGGTGGGCCACGTAGCGAAGCTGCTGCAGCCGCGCCCGGCGACCGAGCGCCAGGTGCAGCACGACCAGCCAGAGGGCCGCATCGCCGCGGCCGAATTTCAGGACCAGCGCGCCGCGTCCGGGAATTGCACCCGGCAGGCGGTGCTGGTCGACCCGGTCGGGCACGAAGCGGCTGAGAACGCCGTTGCCGGCATGGGCGATAACGCCCACCTTGCGGTTTGCCTGGTGCGTCCACCAGGGGAAGCCGGCATGGGATGCGATGTATTTGGCCTGGTTGACGAAGCCGGAGCGAAGGCTGCCGCAATCGACTTCCTGCAGACCGACGATGTCGTAGTCGGCGACCAGGTCGGAGATCGCGTCGAGGTTGGTGACGCGCTGGTTGTTGGGCAGGACCTGCCGCCAGCTGCGCGTCACGTATTCACGGTAGTTGGCCGTGCTGGTGCCGGCCTGGATATTGAAGCTCACCAGCCGGAGCCGGCCGGGGGCGGGCGCCGTCACGCCGGGCGAGACGGCGCGCGTCGTCCGACCGGATGTCGGACCGGATCAGGAATCGGCGGATTCCGCCGTCGCGACATCGGCCCGCTCGCGCTCGATCAGGAAGTCGGCGACTTCGAGCAATTCTTCGAAGGTGCTCCCGCGGCGCGGGCTGACCCGCCACTTACCGTCGATGACCAGGGTCGGCGTGGAACGGATGCCCCACTTGCCGAGATCGGCAACACCCTTGCGCATCGCAGCCTCGACCGGGAACGACCCCGCGGTGGACTCGAAGCGGTCGGCGTCGATGCCGAACTGGCTGTGGAACTCGGCCAGGTCCTCCAGCGTGCGGAACGGGCGCCGCTCGTCGTGGATGGCCGTGAACAGCGCTTCGTGCGATTCGTCGGTGATGTCCAGTACGTCGGCGGTGACGTAGGCACGCGCGAACGGTTCCCAGGAGCGATTGAAGGAAACCGGGATGCGGCGGAAGGTCACGCCTTCGGGCAGGTCCTTTTCCCAGGCCCCGACATAGGGCTGGAAGTTGCGGCAATGGGGGCACATGTAGCTGAACACTTCGACGACTTCGATCACGTCGTCGTCGGCCGCGCCCGGGCCGTCGATGCGTTCGTAATGGGTGCCTTCCTGGAACTGGGCGTGGGCCGGCAGGCTGGCCGCCAGGCCGAGGGCCAGTATGGCGAGAGCGAAGATGCGGAAAACTGGGGTCATGGTCGATTCCGGGTCGTTGGGTTCGATCGGTGGTCGGGGCCTGGGAGCTGCCGGACGCGAGCGCGGCCGGCCGACCCCCTACAGACCGCGCGGAGGCTCTACGGTTCCCGCGCCGTCATTCGGCGCGGTGCAGGCCTTCCATGTAGGAACTGACCGCTTCGATTTCCTCGTCGGTCAGGTTGGCCGCGACGCCGACCATGATCGCGCTCATCGGGTCGCCTTCCCAGGCTTCGCCGCCGCGGTAGCGCCGCAGGCGGTCGGCCGAGTAGGTCGCGTGCTGGCCGCGGACCAGCGGATACCCGGCGGCCGGAATGCCGGAGCCGGTCGGACCGTGGCAGGCCATGCAGGCCGGCACGCCGCTGTCGGCGTTGCCGCCGTGATAGATCGCGCCACCGAGTTCGACCAGCGCATCGTCGGCCACGCCGACCTGGATGGTCTGCTCGGCGTAGTAGGCGGAGATGTCGGCGATATCCTCGTCGGTCAGGTTCATGACCATCGGGTACATCTGCGGCACCGGGCGCTGCTGGTCACGGACCATCCGCGTCTGGCGGGCCAGGTAGTCGTAGTGCTGCCCGGCGATCTTCGGCCACTGGGGAATCTGGCTGTTGCCGTCGGCGCCGTGGCACGCGGCACAGACCGCGGCCTTGGCCTCGCCGGCTGCGGGATCACCGACCGCGTGGGCCGATCCGGCGACCAGGGCGAGGGTCAGGAAAACTGCTCGAAGCATCGTGATCGCTCCATAAAGCGTGATTGAAAAATTGGCGGTCGTCGTGCGGCCGACCGGCCCGACCCGATGTGGGTCGGAGCCGCCGCGCCATCGGGCAATCCGGTATTATCGCCGGTTCGTCCAGCGCAGGCCAGAGCATTGACCGATATTCACCGCCTGCTACACCGCGCAGTGTACCGGATCAGTGTGCACAACCGCGCACAGCTGCCGCCCGACGAGGGCATCGAGGTGGCGATCGCCGGGCGCTCGAACGCCGGGAAGTCCAGCCTCATCAACAAACTGTGTCGGCAGAATGCGCTGGCCCGGACCAGCCGCACACCGGGCCGCACCCGCCAGCTGGTCTTCTTCGAACTCGACGAACACCGCCACCTGGTCGACCTGCCGGGCTACGGCTATGCTGCAGTCAGCGGCGACCTGAAGCGGCACTGGCAGGGCCTGATCCAGGGTTATCTGGAAAAACGCGCGGCGCTGGCGGGGCTGGTCATCGTCATGGACATCCGGCATCCGCTGAAAGACACCGACCGCCAGCTGGCCGAGTTCGCGCTGCACCGCGGTCTGGCGCTGCACGCGGTGCTGACCAAGGCCGACAAGATCGGCCACGGCAAGCGAATGGAGGCCGTGCGCGCGGTCCGTCAGGCCTTCGGCGGGCAAGCCAGCGTGCAGGCGTTCTCGGCCACCAAGGGGCTGGGCCTCGACGAACTGGAATCGGTCATGGCGGCCTGGTACCGGATCGACGGCGCAGCCGCCTGAGCCGGGGTAGAATTCCCGGTTTCCCTTTCCATCGGCCGCTTTTCGGCCTGCGTGCCCTGAAATGAACGTCAATCTGATTTCCGCCGGCGAGAATCCGCCGGACGACTTCAACGTCATCATCGAAATCCCGAACGAAGGCCAGCCGGTCAAGTACGAAGTCGACAAGGACACCGGCGCGATCCACGTCGATCGGCTGCTGGCGACCTCGATGCGCTATCCCTGCAACTACGGCTTCATCCCGAACACCCTGGCCGAGGACGGCGACCCGGTCGACGTGATGGTGCTGATCCGGGCCAAGCTGATCCCCGGCTCGGTGATCCGCTGCCGGCCGATCGGCTACCTGGAGATGACCGACGACGCCGGCCGCGACGTCAAGATCGCCGCGCTGCCGATCGAAAAGATCAGCCCGCTGCACGAGGACATCCGCCACGTCGACGACCTGGCCAAGTTCAGCCGCCGCCAGATCCGCCATTTCTTCGCCCATTACAAGGACCTGGAGATCGGCAAGTGGGTCGAGGTGCTGGGTTGGCACGGTCCGGACGATGCGCGCAGGGAAATCCTCGACGGCATCGAGCGCGCGAGCAGCGCGTCAAGCTGATTCCGGCGGCGCCTCCCCGGCATCGTGCGTGCCCGCTTCCGGCGCGGCATCCACCAGTGCCCGGCGGATGAACGGCCAGAACTGCCACTGCTCGGGCTCATGCTCGATGACCCGGCCGACCGCCGCGGGCCACTCGTCGGCGAGCGCGCCGGTCACCGGCCGCACCTCGATCTCGATCCTGCCGGTCGGGCGCTCGGTGCGGGCCCGGAACATCACCGCGTCGACCCCGTGCTGGTCGACGAGCGCAGCCGCGCCGCGGCGCAGCGGCAAGCGGCAATGCCCCAGGTCCAGCGCCCAGCGATCCTCGTCCGGTTCGACTGAAGTGGTGGGCGTATCGAGCAGCAGCACCGGGGTCGACGAGGCTTCGCGGAGGATGCGATCGAGCGCCTCGTATGCGCCCGGCGTAACCACCGGTCCGTCCGGACACAGATCACGAACCAGGCGAAACCGGAGCAGGCTCCACAAGTAGCCCAGAGGTCGGTGCCGCAGCTGGCCACGATGCGGCGGATGCAGCGTGAAACGGGGCCGCAGACCCGCCTCGCGCAGGCTCCACAGCACCGCGATGCCCGTGCCGTAGTGACCGCCGATCGCAGCGAACCCGGGCGATCGGGGCCACTGTCCGTTCATCGTGACCTGGAGTCGCCGGCCGAAGATCAAGCGCCACGCGGCAGCGGCTTCGGCCAGCATCATCCAGCGGAACGCCCGGCGGTCGAACGGCCGCCCGGGCCAGCATCGATGTGCGTTTCCGGCCGCCTCTTCGACATCCGGATGACCCCAGTGGAAGCGTGCGCCGAACATCAACCAGCGCGCCGCGAGACGGGTTGGCAGAAGCGACGCCGTTAGCGAGAAACCGAAGATTCCGACTGCGTCGTGGACAATGAGCTTGAGGAAGCGAAACACGCCGTCGCCGGTAGGTTGCGAGGATGCGCGATTCTACCAGTGACTCGATCGACCGACAGCCATTACGGTCCGTCTTCGTCGTGGAATCGGTAAAGGTCGAAATTCCGCAACGCCCCGGCAAAGAAGACATCGCCGGTCAGGCGCGGAAACGCCTCGATCGGAAACAGAGCCTCGATCACGCGGCGCTCGGAGTCGTGCCCGGGGGAATTCGTGTCGTCGACGAGCACCTGGAGCGCGTTGATCGTGAAGGGCGCAATGCCGGCAGAGGCGACCGTCGCTGTTCACCGGGTCAGGTTCAGTTCTGCACGTGGGACCAGCGCCCGATCCAATCGAACTCAGCGCCGGCCCGGGCCAGTTGACAGCGCAAGCCCTGCCGATCCAGCGCGAATTCGCCGGCCAGGGCAACGAGCGTGATCGGGTCGACCACCCGCACCCACTTCCGACCGTCGAACTCGGCGCGCGCTCCGGCCGCCTCGCCGACGCCGGGCGCGTCGATCGGGACCCAGATCCCGGCGTCGTTGCAGCGGCGCGCCATCCCTTCGAACACCGGAATCTCGAGCCCGGGCACGTCGACCGGCGGTTGCCCACCGAGAAAGCGCAGCGCAGCGCCGAGCACCTCGGACGGCGGCTGCTCGCCCGGGGAAGGGAGCACGCACAGCCGCTGCTCGCCGACCTGGTCCAGCCAGGCCTCGAGATGCCGGCCGTAGCGCCCGATTTCGACCAGGCCCAGTTCCGTCGGTGCTTCGAGCAGCGGAACATCGACCGTCAGGCTGCCGAACGCGATGTGGTGCAGGTACGCCGATACGGCCCGCTCGACCGGGTCGCGAAGCAACACGATGTACTTCGCATCCGGACCGAGCGCGGCGTCGATCGCGCCCGGCAGATCGCGCGCGAAGCCCGGATTGGCATCGCTGTGACCGGTGGTCCAGAAATATGACGCGCTGGCGTCGCCGACGAACGCTTCGGCCGGTGCGGCGCCGAACCGGGCGCGGAAATCGGCCGGGGACGAAGCACCAGGGTAGCTGAAGTATTCGTAGTCCTTGTCCGGCGGCAGCCAGAACCCCGGCTGCTCGCGCAGGCGGGCGTGCAGCCAGCTGGTGCCGGCCTTCTGGGCGCCGAGGATGAGGAAGTCAAACGGGACGCCGAGCGCGACGTCCTCCTCTTCTTCTTGGGGCCGATCGGTGCTCATGCCAGCCGTTCGAAGTCCAGCCGGACCCAGCCCTTGCGGGCCGCATCGCCGATCGGGCGGAGGTGCTTGCGATACGCGTCGAGCACCCCATCGGCCTGCTCGGCGAGGATGCCGGACAGGGCCAGCCGGCCGCCGGGCGCGACCCGGGCGGCAATCGCGTCGGCCAGCTCGACCAGCGGCCCGGCCAGGATGTTGGCAATCACGACCGAGGCCATCCCGACCGGCGCGTCTTCCGGCAGCACCGCCTCGATCCGGGCGACGACGCCGTTGCGCTGGGCATTGTCGAGCGTCGCTTCGAGCGCTTGGGGGTCATGATCGATGGCCACGACCCGTCGCGCGCCTTTCAGCGCCGCAGCCACGGCAAGAATGCCGGAGCCGCAGCCGTAGTCGACGACATCCACACCATCCAGGTCCAGACCATCCAACCACTCCAGGCACAGCGCGGTGGTCGGATGGGTGCCGGTGCCGAAGGCCAGGCCGGGGTCGAGCCGCACCACCACCGGCCAGTCGGGATCGGGCTCGCGGTGCGACGGGCAGACCCAGATCGACTCGCCGAAGCGCATCGGTTCGTAGCGATCCATCCAGGCCCGCACCCAGTCGCGCTCCGGCACCTCGTCGAACTCGGCCTGCCCGCCCGCGTCGAGCAATCGCTGCCCGGCCAGGGCCGCGCTCACCCTCTCGGTCGACAGGCCCTCCGGAATCAGCGCCTCGAGGATCGAAGCGTTCCACATCGGCGTCTCGCCGGGTCCGGGCTCGTGCAGCGGCTGGTCGCCGGCGTCGGTCAGCGTCACCGCCGCGGCGCCCAGCGACCACAACAACTCCTCGGCTTCCTCGAGCCGGTCCGGGGCGACCGGAAAACGCACGGTGCGGTAACGATCCATGCGCGAAGCATAGCGCTACCCGCGCCGGACGTCCGGCGTGCGCGGCTTGTTTTCCGTCGCCGGACCCCCCATCCTTGCCCGCTGGAACGCAATGGAACGATACGATGTCCGACGACGCGCGCGACACGCTCCGATTCGACACCGACAACCTGTACCGCATCGATACCTTCACCGACCAGCGATCGGGCTCGATCCGCCGCATGACGCCGGTCGACGCCGACGGCAACGACGACCCTTCGCGGCCGGTGCGCTATATCGGCGAGGCCTCGGCCATGACGCCGGCCGGCACGATTCCGCTGAGCTTCGAACTCGAGGGCGACAGCCTGGCCCAGGCTGCCGAAGGCTTTGCCGACGGTGCCCAGCAGTCCTTCCAGGAAACGCTCGAAGAGCTCAAACGGATGCAGCGCGACCAGCAGCAATCGATCATGGTGCCCGGCCAGGAAGGCAAGATCGACGTACCCGGCGGCGGCATGGGCGGCGGCGGCAAGATCCAGTTCTGACCGGACCCGGTCTCTCACTCACCGACCCCGGAGCGCCCGATGACGAATCGCACCTATGACGTAGCCGGCTTCACGCTGGTTCTGGACAAGATCGTGATGGTCTCGGGCGTGTTCGAAGCCAAGAACAACGAAGGCTGGACGTTCAACGTCCGGCTCGTCTCCGGGGCCCGCGTCGCGATCAAGAAGCCCGACCGCAACGAAGCCGTGCTCGAACGCGAACTGCTGATCAAGGCCATCAACGCCTTGCAGGTCTGACGTGCCTGGCGGGGCGCCTTCCGGGTGCCCTTGCCGGCCGGATGTCCGAACAGGCACCGGGCATTCCGGAAGCCTCTGAACGATTCAACGCGGGCCCAGCTGTCGGCGTCCTTGATTCGGCTCGCCTGACAAGTGCCTGCGCGATCGGCCAGGACCCGAGGATCACGCAGGACCACTATCGATCGCAGTCGACCTGGGCGAGGCGGGGTCGATCTTTCGACCCCTGCGGCTGTCATCGGTGTCCGTCTGCACTCATCTGTGGACAACCCGTCTTGCGAGCACGGCAACGATCACGACCCGCTCGATTGCCCGTTGCGCTCGAGTGCAGCGGTGACGATTTCTTCGACATCGGGGCTCAGGCCCTTCTGATCGCGGATGGCCTCGAGCTGGGCTTTCATCGAGTCCGCTCGAACGCGGTCGTAGTCGCTCCACCGGTTGAACACCGTCGCCAGGCGCGCGGCGACCTGCGGGTTCATCGGATCGAGTTCGCGCACGACCTCGCCGACCAGCGCATGGCCGGCACCATCGGCGCGATGGAAGGCCACGGGGTTGTACATGCCGAAGGTCCCGATCAAGGCTCGAACCTTGTTGGGATTCCTGAGCGAGAACACCGGGTGCCGCATCAGTTCGCGCACTTCTCCGACGGTCGAGCGATCCGCGACCCGGGCTTGTACGGCAAACCACTTGTCCATGACCAGCGGGTTGTTCGAGTAGCGCTGCTCGAACCGCTCGAGCAACGGCGACGCAGCGCTCCGTCGGGCCTGGACCAGCGCGACCAGCGCACCGAACCGGTCGGTCATGTTGTCGGCGCGTTCGAACAGGCGGATCGCTCGTGCGACCGCCGAGGGGTCGGCGTGCGCCACGCGCAGGCGAAGCGCGGCGTGAAACAGGCTGCGCCGCGCAACGTCCTCCGGCGCGAAACGCCACGGACCTTGCGGCAGTCCCTGCTGCAGAATCCCGTCGAGTCGCGCGACCATGCGTTCCGACAGGTTGTAGCGAAGCGCCTCCCGGGCCCGGTGAATCGACTCGACATCGACCGGTGACCGGTCTCGCGCGATGTCGGCCTCGCTCGGCAATTCGAGCAACGCCGCGGCCAGCGCCGGGTCCTCGTCGGCATGATCGAGCAGGAATTGCCAGGCCGCGCCCAGGGACCGGACGCACGGAAGCTCGCCGTTGTCGTCGACCGCGGCATGCAGAATTCGCGTCGACAGCCGGCGCCCCGCGAGCCAGCGCGCAGCCGGATCGGGGTCGAAGGCGAGCAGGCAGCCGAGATCCTCGTCGCTGGGGTGATCGTCGAACCGAACCGGCGCCGTGAACCCGCGCAACGTCGACAACACCGGGCGCTCGTCGAGGTTTTCGAATCGCAGCCGGGTGCGTTGCTCCCGGAGCTCGATCCGGTGCGATGTCGAGGCCGGCGCATCGCCGAGCGGCAGTTCGAGCGCGTTTCCGTCCTTCGACAGAAGCCCGAGTTCGACCGGAATGTGCAGGGGACCCAGGTCCGCGTTGTCGGCATGCTCGGGCAGCGATTGTTCGATTTCGACCTCGAATACGCGTCGATCTTCGTCGAAATGGGCGTCAACGTTCAGGATCGGAGTGCCGACCTGGCGGTACCAGCGCTCGAACTGGGTCAGGTCGGCATCATTTGCATCGGCCATGGCTGCACGAAAGTCGTCGCAGGTCACGGCCTGGCCATCGTGGCGCTGGAAATAGAGGTCCATGCCCTTGCGGAATCCGTCGTCCCCGAGCAGCGTGGCGTACATCCGGACGACCTCGGCGCCTTTCTCGTAGACCGTGGCGGTGTAGAAGTTGTTGATCTCGACATAGCGCTCGGGTCGGATCGGGTGCGCCATCGGACCGGCATCCTCGGGAAACTGGCGCGCCATCAGGTCGCGCACGTCCTGGATTCGCTTCACCGCGCGCGACTGCATGTCCGCCGAGAATTCCTGGTCGCGGTAGACGGTCAGCCCTTCCTTCAGCGTCAGCTGGAACCAATCTCGGCAGGTCACGCGGTTGCCGGTCCAGTTGTGGAAGTACTCGTGCGCGATGACGCCCTCGATGGCCTCGTAGTCGGCGTCGGTGGCGGTCTCGGGATCGGCCAGGACGAACTTCGCGTTGAAGATGTTCAGGCTCTTGTTCTCCATCGCGCCCATGTTGAAATCGTGGGTCGCGACCACGTGGTAGACATCGAGGTCATATTCCAGCCCGAAGCGTTGCTCGTCCCAGGCCATGGCCTTCTTCAGGCTGTCGATGGCGTGGTCCAGCCGGTCGATATTGGCCGGCTCGGAATAGAACTTCAGCGCCACCTCGCGCCCGGAGCCGGTGGTGAACACGTCTTCCTTGCAGCCGAGGTCACCGGCGACAAGCGCGAACAGGTAGGCCGGCTTGCGGAACGGGTCGTCCCAGACCGCAAAATGGCGGCCGTCGCCGAGCTCGCCTTGCTCGAGCAGGTTGCCGTTCGACAGCAGCACCGGGTAGCGGGCCCGATCGGCCTCGAGCCGGACGCGGAACGTGGCCATGACGTCGGGTCGGTCGAGGAACCAGGTGATCTTGCGGAAGCCCTCGGCCTCGCACTGGGTCAGCAAGCTGGGCCCGGACTGATACAACCCTTCCAGCGCGGTGTTGGCGGCCGGCGCGATCTCGATCTCGGTCTCGACCCGGGCGCGGTCGGGCACACCGGCGACGGTCAGCGTCTCGCCCTGGACCGTCCAGTCGTCGGTCGCAAGTTCGCGGCCATCGACCGCGACGCGGCGCGTGACCAGGCCGCTGCCGTGAAGCACCAGCGGCGCGGCGTCGAGCGGGGCCGTGCCGTTCGCGGCGTCGGCATTGCGGCGCACTTCGAGCACGGCGTGCACGCGGGTCGCGTCGGGGTCCAGGTCCAGAGTCAACTCGACGGCATCGATCCACCAGGCCGGCGGACGGTAGTCGACGCGTTGGATGGGCGTGCGTGGAGAATCGCCTTTCAGCGCCATGATTCGACCTCGGAGAACTTCGAAGAAGTCGGTAGTATACGGAGATGGCCGTCGTTCCCGACTTCGTACTGCCGTCTCCGGTCAGCGCCGCGGCCCGGCTCGCCGGCGTGATCCGGTGCACGCCGGTGCTGATCGAGCCGGTGCTGGACGCGCACTTCGACTGCCGGCTGTTCTTCAAGGCCGAGCACCTGCAGGTGACCGGCTCGTTCAAGTTCCGCGGTGCCTCGCACGCCGTCTCACGGCTCGCCGACGGCATCCGTGGCGTGGCCACCCACTCGTCCGGCAACCACGGCGCCGCGCTGGCGGCCGCCGCCCGCGCGCGTGGAATCGAAGCCCACGTCGTGATGCCTGAAAACGCCGTGTCGACGAAGGTGGCAGCGGTCCGGGCGCACGGTGGCCAGGTGCATTTCTGCGCGCCGACCCAGGCCGCGCGCGAGGCCGGGCTGGCCGAATGGGTCGAACAGGGCTTCGCCGCGGTGCCGCCCTACGACCATGACGACATCATCGCCGGTCAGGGCACGCTGGCGCTGGAACTGCTCGACCAGGTCGACGATCTCGACGTAATCGTCGCGCCGATCGGCGGCGGCGGGATGCTGGCCGGGATCGCGCGCGCCGTCGCCGAGCGCGGGTCCGGTGCGGCGGTGATCGGCGCTGAACCGTCCGGTGCCGACGACGCCAGCCGCTCGCTGGCCGCCGGACGCCGGGTCGACGAGCACCGGCCGCAGACGATTGCCGATGGCCTCCGGGCCCTGATCGGGACCCGGAACCTTGAGATCCTGGACGCCGCCGAGGTGCCGATCGTGACCGTGTCCGAGGCGCAGATCCGGACGGCGATGGGGCTGCTCTGGCGACAGCTCAAGCAGGTCATCGAACCGTCGGGTGCGGTGGCGCTGGCTGCGGTGGCTGCCGCGCCCGAGCGCTTTACCGGGCAGCGGGTCGGGGTGGTGCTGTCGGGCGGAAATCTGGACATCGACACACTGCTGGACCACCTGCCGGACGCATGAGCACGCGCACGATCATCCTGTTGCGGCATGCCGAGGCCGGTCCGCCCGAGGCCGGGCAGGGCGATATCGACCGACGGCTGACCCGCCAGGGACAGACCCAGGCCGACCAGGTCAATCGCTGGTTGCAACAGCACCTGGACTGGCGCGGCATCGACGTTCTCGTATCGCCGGCAGAGCGCACGCTGGAAACCGCCAGGCGCGCCCTGGCCGGATGGCACCGCGGCCGGGTCGTGCGCGAAGAACGACTCTGGAACGCCTCGCTGGACGATCTGTTCGAGGTGCTCGAAGATCGGCTCGGCGATCTGTTGATCGTCGGCCACAATCCGGGCCTGGAGCAACTGCGCCGGGCCTGGACCGGCATGCTGATGCCGGTGCCGGTCGGCAGCGCGCACGTGCTGGAGCTCGATTCGAACGGACGCGCCTGGGCCGCCGACCGGTTTCAGCCGTCCAGGGACGCCACGTAGAGTTCGGCCAGTGCCTCGAACCCGGCCTGGTCGGCTACATCGAAGCGATCCGGCACCGGGCTGTCGATATCCAGCACGCCGATGACCCGGCCGTTTCGCACCAACGGCACGACGATTTCCGAACGCGAATCGACGTCGCAGGCGATGTGACCGTCGAAGGCGTGTACGTCGGCCACCCGCTGGGTGCGCTGCTCGGCGGCCGCGACGCCGCACACGCCGCGGCCGAACGGAATCCGGACGCAGGCCGGCAGGCCCTGGAACGGCCCGACCACCAACTCCTCGCCTTCGGCAAAGTAGAACCCCACCCAGTTGAGATCGGTCAGGGAATGGAAGATCAGCGCCGACAGATTGGCGGCGTTGGCGATCGAGTGCGCTTCGCCGTGCAACAGCGCACGGGCCCGATCGACCAGCTCGTCCCAGTGCTCGACCGGGTCCAGGGGGTGTTCAAGATTCATCGCGCGAGTTCCTGCGATCGAAGACGAGGGTGAGATTGTTGGCCGGCATCGCGAGTTCCGCGATCCGGTGAAATCCGACCGAGGCTGCCCAACGGTCGATATCGGCCAGCTCGCGGATGCCCATTTCCGGGTCCCGGGCGCGCAGCGACGCATCGAACCGGGCGTTGGATTCGGAGGTGTGCCGGCCATCGCGCCGGAACGGCCCGTACAACACCAGGCGACCGGATTCACGAAGCGCACCCGCGGCGCCGGCCAGCAGCGCCTCGACGCCCGGGGTGGCAAGGATGTGGGCGGTGTTGGCCGATATCACCGCGTCGAAACGGCGCGCCGGCCAGTCGCCGAAAACGTCCAGCGCGGCAGGCGGATGAAGGTTCGGCCGCTGGATGCCGATCAGGCCGGCCTGCAGCGTCGCGATCTCGGCCGGCGCATTGGTCGGCCACCACTGCCAGTCCCCATTCTCGGCGGTGAAGAAGTCGGCGTGCTGCCCGGTGCCGGCACCGATCTCGAGGACATCGGCGCGTTCGGGCAGGACCGCCCGCAGCACGGCCAGTAGCGGCGCGCGATTGCGTTCGGCGGCCGGCGAATGGGGGCGCGTCGGTTTCACAGCGATCGTCTCCGGAACGAAACGGGCCCGGAGCGCGTACGCCCCGGGCCCGGTTCGGGTTCGAAATCGACGGTCAGTCGATGCGGACCTGGTCGTCGAGGATGTTCGGCGTGATGAAGATCAGCAGTTCACGCTTCTCGTCCTGGGTGGCGCGGCGGCGGAACAGGGTTCCGAGCACCGGCACATCGCCGAGCATCGGCACCTTGGTGGTGTTGTAGTTCCGCTCTTCCTGGTAGATGCCGCCGAGGACCAGCGTCTGGCCGTTCTCGACCAGCACGCTGGTACCGACTTCGCGCGTGTCGATCGACGGCACGGAGCCGCCGCGGCCGGTCTGGAAGATCTCGCCGACGGTGTCCTGCTTGACGGCCAGCGCCAGCTGGACCCGGTTGTCGGGCGTGATCAGCGGGGTCACCCGAAGTTCGAGCACGGCTTCCTTGAATTCGACGTTGGTCGCGCCGGCGGTGGTCGCTTCCTCGAACGGAATCTCGACACCCTGCTGGATGAACGATTCCTGGCCGTTGGCGGCGACGACGCGCGGCGTGGAGATGACTTCCCCTTCGCCCTGCGCTTCCAGCGCCGAGAGCTCGAGGTCGAGCAGGAAGTTGTTGGCCAGGAAGCTGATGCCCAGCGCCCCGGCCGGGTTCGACACCGGCAGGTTGACGTTCAAGCGGTCCTGCAGCGTCGGCACCGCGATGCCCTCGGTGCCGACCGTGATCGGGTCGCCCGGGTCGGCGTCGGCCAGGAAGGCCGGACGACCGGCGCGCTGACCGAGCAGCGTCCGGCGTGCCAGCGCGACGTTGCTGATCCGGTCGGTGGCCAGGTTCGAGCCCGACAGCGACAGCAGGTTGTTGTTGACGTCCTGCGTGCCGGTCACGCCGAAGCGCACGCCCAGCTCGTGGTTGAAGTCGGAACGCGCGATCACGATGCGCGACTCGATCAGGACCTGGCGGACCGGCCGGTCGAGCTCGGCGACCAGGTCGCGGACGGCCTGGATCTGCTCGGCGGTGTCGGTGACCAGCAGGGTGTTCGTGCGTCGGTCGATGGTGACCGAGCCGCGCTCGGACAGCAGACCGAACCCGCCTTCACCGCCGGAGTCGATCGAGGCCTGGATCAGTTCAGCCAGTGCTTCGGAGTCGGCGTAGCTGACCGGAATCAGCACCGTGCGCAGCGGCTCGAGTTCCTGGCGCTCGGCGCGGGCGCGCAGGATCTGCTGCTCGCGCGCGGCGATTTCTGCCGTCGGCGCCACCCAGCGCACGTTGCCGGATTCGCGCATGTCCAGGTTGCGGGTCTCGAGCACGATGTCCAGCGCCTGGTCCCAGGGCACGTTGGTGAGTCGCAGCGTCAGGTTACCCGTCACCGAATCGGAAACCACGATGTTCAGGTCCGAGATGTCGGCGATCAGCTGAAGCACCGAACGAACCGGAATGTCCTGGAAGTTCAGGGTGATCCGCTCACCGGTGTACTCGCGCTCTTCAAAGAACTCCAGCTCGCGCTCGACCGCCACTTCGGCCTCGGGGCGGGCGACTTCGATGACCACCTGGTCCTCGGTCTGGTAGGCCAGGTGGGTGAAGGCCCCATCGATATCGATGTTCAGACGGACGTTGTTGCTGCGCGACTCGGGCGTGATCAACTGTACCGGTGTAGCGAAATCGGCCACGTCGAGGCGCTGCATCTGGCCGGCGGGCAGCGTGACGTCGAACAGAGTGACGCGGAGCTGGCCCATGCGTTCATCGACCGAGATATCGACACCCGGCCGGCCGAGATCGACCAGCACGCGACTTTCGCCGCCGCTACCGCGCCGGAAGTCGATGCCTTCGATCGCGGCGCTCGAGCCACTCGCGCCGGCGCTGGCGGCCATGACCGGCCGGCTCGCGCCGCCGCCGGCATCGACGGCCAGCACCACGCGGTTGCCGTCGACGCTGACGTCGTACCCGACCTGGCGGGATAGGTCGACGACCAACCGGGTGCGATCGCCGGACGACAGTGCCATGTAGCTCTTGACCGGACCGACGCCGACCGTGGTCTCGCCGCCGGGCACGCTGCTGGTGGTCCCGGGCAGCTCGAGCACGATGCGGGGCGGCTGGTCGGTGGTGAACACGGTCGGTTCGCCGGCCGCTTCGTCATGGGTCAGGATGAAGCGCAACTGGTCGCCGTCGTCGCTGACGCGAACATCGGTGACCGTCGCCGCGCCGATCGGTCCGGCCCAGAGCCAGATCACTCCGACCAGGAGTGCCGAGATGCGCTTGGTGCAGTTCATAATCAGGCTCCCTGTTGCGTTCCCTGCGTGGCTGTTCATAACTCGATTTCTCTGTTCTTTATTCATGGCAGTCACCGTCACAGGGTGGTTTCATCGCCGAGGGCGATGGAGGCGTCGCGTTCCATCCAGCCGTCGGCACCGTCCGGCACCAGCTCGACCAACTGGATGCCGGCCTGGCTGACCTGCAGGATCCGACCATGGTTCTGCCCGATGTAATTCCCCTCTCGGACGCGATGGATCGTGCCTTCGGTATCGGCGATCAGGCCATAGACCTGTTCATCGAGTTCGATGGTGCCGACCATCTCGAGACTGTCGAGCGGGAAGCGCTCGAGGAACTCCCGGCGCCGATCCGGATCGGGGCGTGGTCCGGTGGCGCCCGGGGCCTGTTCGTTCTCGGCCGCCAGCGCTTCGTCGTCGTTGCGCGGCCGCATGAACGGATCGCGCAGCTCGTAGGCGGTGTAGGTCACGGTCTCGGGGACCGATACGGTCGGGATGGGGTCGACCGGCCCGGCCGGGCGCGCCAGTGTCTGGGCGACCCACTGTTCAAGGTCGCCGGTGCCGCGGCCACAACCGACCAGCAGCAACGACGCGGCCAGTCCGAGCATCAGTGTGTGATTCGATCGCATCAGGACTCTCCCTCCAGCAGCAGGTCGGTTTCCTCGCTGTCATCGAGATAGCGGTAGGTCGTGACCGTGCCTTCCATGCGCAGAACGCCGGGCTGGCCCTCGATCGGCTCCAGCTCGATGTCCTGCATCGTCAGGATCACGACGCGGGACAGCGACGCCACGCCGCTGACGAAACTGCCGAACTGGTGATACGAACCGCTCATGCGGATCGCGATCGGCAGCTCGGCGTAGAAGTCCTGGAGCACTTCGCCACGCGGTTCGAACAGTTCGGTCTCGATGCCGGAAGCCAGCGCCGTCTGTGAAATGTCGACCAGCAGGTCCGGCATCTCGGTGCGGCTCGGCAGCTGGCGCAGCAGGCTGCGCAGCATCACCCGCATCTCGTCGAGCTGCTGCTCGTAGATGCTCAGCGACGCCGCCTTGCGCTGCTTGTTATCGAATTCACTGCGCAACTCGGTTTCGGTGCGCTCGACGCTCTGCAGCTGCGTGCGCTGGTCCTTGACGATGAACCAGTAGCCGGCCGCGAGGATGGCCACGGCGATGACGACCAGCAGGAACGCCTTCGCCCCGGTCGATGCATTGCCGAGGTCGTTGAAGTCCAGATCGCGGATTTCCTGAATGTTCATGGCGCGCTCGCCTCCTCGGTTTCATTGTCCTCGGGCTCGGCCAGCCGGGCGCGCACGGAAAATCCGTACGGCAACTCCCGGTCGGTTTCCTCGACCGCGGCCTCGACGATCCGGAGCGTCGGATCGTGCAGGAACTCCGACGCCTCGAGATTGCGCAGATAGTTCGAGACGCGAGCGCTGGACTGCGCGGTACCGTTGATGGTCAGGGTGTCGCCGGCCTGCTGCACCGACAGCAACCGGATGCCTTCCGGCACCGTGCGGACCAGCTGTTCGAACAGGTGCACCATCAGCGTGCGATTGGACTGGAGATTTTCGATGACGTCCTTGCGCTCGATCAGGCGCTGGCGGGTTTCATCGAGCTGCTCGATGCGGGCGATCTGCTGATCGAGCTTGGCAATCTCGGCGCGCAGGTAATTGTTGCGCGCGTTCTGGCCGGAGATCTGCGCATCGAAGTACGACTTGACCGCGAACACCCCGCCGGCGGCGATCGCGGCGATCACGGCCATCGTGATCAGGAAGTTTCTCTGCCGTTCCTGGCGCTGCTCTTCGCGCCACGGCAACAGGTTGATTTGGCGCATTATTGAACTCCCCGCAATGCCAGCCCGGTCGCCGTCACCAGCGATGGCCGGATGGATTCCAGGGCGCCCGCGCTGATTCGAGGCGCCAGCTTCAGGTTCTTCAGCGGATCGGCGACTTCGGCGTTCATGCCGAGTTCGCTGGACACCGCTTCTGCCAGCCCTTCGACCGCGGCGCCGCCGCCGCCGAGGTAAAGCGTGCTGATGCTGGCGTAGTCACGGCTCGACGAGAAGAACTGCAGCGCCCGACCAATCTGCTGGATGATGTTCTGGCGATACGGCTCGAGCACTTCGTCGTCGAAGCCGGCCGGCGGCTCCTCGCCGCGCTTCCAGAACTGCGCCTGGTCTTCGTCGAGGCCGTAGCGGCGCATCGTTTCCTCGCGCAGGTCGCGGCCGCCGAAGGGATGGTCGCGATAGTAGATCGACCGACCGCCGCGGAGTACGTTCAGCGACGAGCGAACGTCGCCGATATCGAGCACCGCGACCACCGTGCTGTCGTCGATGCCGTCGCGCTTGCGAACCAACTCGAAGGCATTGGCGATGGCAAAGGCCTCGACATCGACGATCCGGGCCGTCAGCCCGGCCATTTCGGCCACCGCCTGACGGGCGTCGACGTATTCGGTCTTGGACGCGGCGAGCAGGATTTCGACCAGGTCGGCGTTGCGCCCGGATTTGCCGAGCACCTCGAAATCGAGGCTGACCTCGTCGCGGGGATACGGAATGTACTGACCGGCCTCGATCTCGATCTGGCCCTCGATCTCGTCTTCGCCGAGATCGCTGGGCAGGTTGATGATCTTGGTGATTACCGCCGAGCCCGACACCGCCATCGCGCAGTGCTTGGCCTTGCTGCCGCTGCGCTTGACGGCGTTCTTCAGCGCCTGGCCGACCTCTTCGATCTTGTTGATGCTGTGTTCGGCGTACGCGCCCTCCGGAAGCGGCTCGACCGCCACGTGCTCGACGCGGTAGCCCGAGCCGGCACGGCCGAGCTGCAGCACCTTGACGCTGCTGGTTCCGATGTCCACCCCGATCATGGGCGGCGCTGATCGTTTGAATATGTTCAAGACCGTTCCCCGGATGTTGTTTGTTCGGTGCCGGTACGCGATCGAGGACCACGGCTCGCCTCGCACCTGCGTTGCCTTCCGTCCCCTCTCGACTCCCATGCGAAATCGCAATCGCTGGTCCGGCGCGCCCCCCGTCCGGACCCTTCGGTGCTTGGCGAAACCGCCTTCAGCACCGATAATTGGTCCGACCTGTGCGGATCGATCCCTGAATGCCGTGGTCCAATCCCGGCATCGAGCGCCACGTTTCTGCGGTGGCAACCCGTCGATCCAGCTCGGTCGAGCCGTCGGATGCAAGGTTTATCATACTCCATGCCAAGAATAAAGTCTCTAATTAAGTTTTCTATCCGACTGTTTTTTCTCGGGTTGCTACTGGGCGTGATCGGGTTCACGGTCCTGTGGGCGTTGATCTGGCCTTCGCTGCCCGATGTGGAGACCCTGCGGGACGTCGAACTGCAGGTTCCGCTGCGGGTGTATTCGGCCGACGGCGAGCTGATGGCAGAGATCGGGGAACAACGACGCATCCCCTTGAGTATCGAGGAAATTCCCGAACTGCAGAAGCAGGCATTCCTGGCCGCCGAGGACGATGGCTTCTACACGCATTTCGGCATCGACGTGGTCGGAACCCTGCGCGGCGTGTTCGGCTATGCGCGGTACCTTGGGCAGCGGCGCGTCCCCGGCGGCAGCACCATTACCCAGCAGGTGGCCCGACGATTCTTCCTGACCAATGAATTTTCGGTGACCCGGAAGATCCGCGAAATCTTCCTGGCCGTCAAGATCGAACGCGAGCTCGAAAAGGACGAGATCCTCGAGCTCTATCTCAACAAGGAATTCCTCGGCCAGCGGGCCTACGGCGTCGGCGCCGCCGCGCAGATCTACTACGGCAAGACGATCGATGACCTGACGCTGGCCCAAATGGCCATGATCGCCGGCCTGCCGAAAGCGCCGTCGCGCGACAACCCGGTCAGCAACCCCGAGGGCGCACTGACCCGGCGCGGCTACGTGCTCGACCGGATGCTCGCCGAAGGGTTCATCAGCGAAACCGATTGGCGCGAGGCAAACGCCACGCCCGACCGTGCTCGTCTGCACGGCCCGCAGCGCGAGCTCGACGCGCCGTGGATGGCGGAGATCGTGCGACGCGAGGCCGTCGATCGCTTCGGCGCGAGCCAGGCCTATACGGGCGGCTACGAAATCGTGACGACCGTGCGCGGAACGCTGCAGCGGGCCGCCGACCGGGCCGTGCAGGATGGGCTGGACGCCTACGACAAGCGGCACGGCTGGCGGGGCCCCGAAGGCCGGATCGAGCCCGAAGGTCTCGACGATCGGGAGGCCGTGCTCGACGCGCTGCGCGACGCGCCGTCGATCGGCGACCTGATCCCGGCCGTGGTCCTCGACGTCGAGCCCGAACAGGCCCGGCTGCTGCTGGTCGACGGTCGCGAAGCCACGCTGCTGCTCGGCCGGATCGAATGGGCGCGTCCGTTTCTCGGCCGCGATGCACTGGGCGCGAGCCCGTCGGCGGTCGGCGATATCCTGTCGGTCGGCGATCGCGTGCGGCTGCGCGAGCACCCCGAGGGCTGGCGCCTGGCCCAGGTGCCCGAAGCGCAGGCCGCGCTGGTCTCGCTGGACCCCGATTCCGGCGAAGTAGTCTCGCTGGTCGGCGGTCTGGACTTCGCCGCCAGCCAGTTCAATCGCGCCACGCAGAGCCGGCGACAGCCCGGCTCGGCGTTCAAGCCATTCATCTACGCCGCCGCACTCGACGCCGGCTATACCCCGGCCAGCCTGGTCAACGATGCCCCCGTAGTGTTCGACGATCCGTCCCAGGAACGGACCTGGAAGCCGCAGAACTTCTCCGAGCAGTTCTTCGGCCCGACCCGGCTCCGCGAAGGCATGATCCACTCGCGCAACCTGATCAGCGTGCGCCTGGTCATGGACATCGGGCTGCCACGCGCCATCGACTACGTGACCGACTTCGGCTTCGATCGCGCCGAGATTCCGAACGGCCCGTCCATGGCCCTCGGCTCGGCCTCGATCACCCCGCTGGACCTTGCCGCGGCCTACGCGGTGTTCGCCAGCGGGGGCTATCGAATCGAACCGCACTTCATCCTGGCCATCCGCGACATCGAAAACCGTGAACTCGACCTGCCGCGCCGACCGCGCGTGTGCGTCGACTGTCTGCCGCCGCGCCCGGAACGCGCTGGGACCGCGAGCGAAGAAGCCGAGCCGGACGGCCTGCGTTCGCTCGACCTGCGTCCCGCCGCTGACGCTACATCGATGGCCGATGGCACCGGGACATCGAGCGACGACGCGACCGAACCGGTCGAGTTGGCGGGTCCGCCTGTCCCGCTCCATGCCGAACGCGTCCTGTCACCGCAGACCGCGTGGCTGATCCGCTCGATGATGAACGACGTGATCACCAGCGGAACCGGCCGCCGCGCACTCGCGCTGGGTCGCGACGACCTCGCCGGCAAGACCGGGACCACCAACGATCAGCGCGACACCTGGTTCGCCGGATTCAACGACGACCTGGTGACCGTGGTCTGGGTCGGCATGGACGGCAACGAAGAACTCGGGCGCTACGAACAGGGCGGTCGGACCGCACTGCCGATCTGGGTGGACTACATGCAGGTCGCGCTCGACGGCATGCCGGAGCGCGATCGCGGAATTCCGATCGGCGTGATCCAGGCCGCGATCGATCCAGACACCGGCCTGCGGGTGCGACCCGGCACGCCGGGCGCGATCCAGGAGTGGTTCCCGGCCGGCAACCTGCCGCCGCTGCAGGACACGGCACCGGATCGCGCCGACGACGAGGACGTCGACCCCTACGAAATCTACTGACGTATGACGCGAGGTTGCGCATACTTGGGCGAACCACCCACCGATCGCTCCCGGAGGCCCGCCTTGGGTTCACGTCACGGCCGCAACAGCGAACGCACTGCCGATCGGCGCCGGCAGGAAGTCGCGTTCGAAGCCGCCCGGATTCTCGCCACCGAGGGTCAGCGCAATTACCGCAGCGCAAAGGAGAAGGCCGCACACCGCCTTGGCGTGCCGGCCCACGGCGGGTTGCCGTCGAACAGCGAGGTCGAGGCCGAGCTGAAGCGCTACCAGGCACTGTACGGCGGCGATGCCCACCGCGCGGCCGTGCAGGACCTGCGCGAAGCCGCGATCGAGGCCATGAAGTTCTTCGAGCGTTTCCGGCCGAAACTGGTCGGACCGGTGCTGGAGGGCACGGCCGACGAGCACTCGCGGGTCACGCTGCACCTGTTCTGCGAGATCCCAGACGAGGTGGTCCAGTTCCTGATGCGAAACCGCATGCCGTTCGAGCAGGAAACCCGCCGGATCCGCTGGCACGACGGCAGCTTCCGCGACCTGGACCTGGTCGTGGTCGAAGCCGACGGCGCGGTGTTCGAACTGGCCCTGATGGCCGGCGCCGCGTGGCGGCAGCCGCCGCCGGACCCGGTCGATGGACGGCCGCAGCGACGGGCTGGCGTCGGTGAGGTCGAGCGCCTGGTCGTCGAACCGATGTCCTGATACTCCCCATAACGCAGCGCGCCGGCTCGGGGCCGGCGCGGACGAAGCGTTGGAAGGTGTAGCGTACGACTCAGCGAGTTTCGATCGCCACGTAATCTCGCTCGGTCGCGCCGGTGTAGACCTGGCGCGGACGGCCGATGCGGGTCGGCGTGTTCGACTGTTCCAGCCACTGACTGACCCAGCCCACGGTGCGGCCGATGGCGAACATCGCAGTGAACATGGACGTCGGAATGCCCAGCGCCTTGTAGATGAGGCCAGAGTAGAAGTCGACGTTCGGGTAGAGCTTGCGGTCGACGAAGTACTCGTCTTCCAGTGCGATCTCCTCGAGCTTCATCGCCAGGTCAAGCAGCTCGTCCTGCTTGCCCAGCTCGTGCAACACTTCGTGGCAGGCCTTGCGGATGATCGTTGCGCGCGGGTCGTGGTTCTTGTAGACGCGGTGACCGAAGCCCATCAGGCGGAACGGGTCGTCCTTGTCCTTGGCCCGCTTGATGAACTCGGGCACGTTCTTGACCGTGCCGATCTGGTTGAGCATGTTCAGCACGGCCTCGTTGGCGCCGCCGTGGGCAGGACCCCACAACGCGGCGATGCCGGCGGCCGTGCAGGCATAGGGGTTGGCGCCGGTCGATCCGACCAGGCGCACGGTCGAGGTCGATGCATTCTGTTCGTGATCGGCGTGCAGGATGAACAGCAGATCCAGCGCCTTGGCCGCGATCGGGTTGACTTCGTACGGCTCGGCCGGCACCGAGAACATCATGTGCAGGAAGCGCTCGGAATAGCCCAGCGAGTTCTTCGGGTAGGCGCTCGGCCAGCCCTGCGAATGACGATAGGCGGCGGCGGCGATCGTCGGCATCTTCGCGATCAGGCGCTTGGCAGCGAGGTCGCGCTGCTCGGGATCCTTGACGTCGAGCTTGTCGTGGTAGAACGCGGCCATCGAGCCGACCACACCGGACAGGATGGACATCGGGTGCGCGTTGTAGTGGAAGCCCTGCATGAAGGTATTGAGCTTCTCGTGCACCATCGTGTGATACGTGATATCGCGATCGAAGTGGCTGAACTCCGCCTTGCTCGGGAGTTCGCCGTACAGCAGCAGGTAGGCCACCTCGAGGAACGATGAATGTTCCGCGAGCTGCTCGATCGGATAGCCGCGGTAGCGCAGGATGCCCTTGCCGCCGTCGATGAAGGTGATGTCGCTCTTGCAGCTGGCGGTGGTGCCGTAGCCGGGGTCGAAGGTGAAGTAGCCCAGCTCCTTGTGCAGGCCGCTGATGTCGAGGGTCGGATCCCCTTCGCTGCCGGCGACGACGGGAAGATCGAGCGTCTTGCCGGTTTCCGGGTCGTTCAGGCTCAGCTTGCGTTCCGCCACGATGGCACTCCTTGGAATTCGTTGGTGAAGGGTCAGACGGCCTCGCCGCTCCGCCGGGACGCGTGGGTATCGCGAACGATACCGGGGCCGGGATCGCGG
>CAZJSH010000020.1:0-33805 GCA_964548715.1 uncultured Halomonas sp.
GCGGCACGCCCGCCTCGGACGCGACCATCGTCTTCGAAGGCGAACGCAGTGACGTGGCCGCACGTGGCCTTCGATTCTGGGATGGCGACACCTACTACGACATGATCGTCCGTGCACCGGGGTTCTTTACCCGGCACTACTACCTCTATCGCGACGGGGAAACGATTCGCCTGAATGTCCCCGACGATGCCGCCCTCACGGGCATGCTCGACGGCCAGGTGCTGATCGAACTGAAATCCGACTGGACCGTGGGTGACACCACCTATGCCCAGGGTAGCCTTGTCGCAGGACCGATCGAAAGCTTCGAGACGAAGCGACCCGAGCTGTCGGTGGTCTTCCAGCCCGCCGAACGCGCATCCATCTCCAGCGTCGCGACGACGGAAAACACCGTCCTGGTCAACGTGCTCGACAACGTCGTTTCGACGATGCTTCGATTCACGCATTCCGGTGACCGCTGGCAGCAGGACACGCTGAACGTGCCCGATCTCGGCAGCATCTCCGTGGTCTCGACCGACGACCGTTCCGACCGTTTCTTCTACAACTACACCGGTTTCCTGACACCGTCGACCCTGTTCGAGGCTGATGCCGCCACGGATGTCCATACGGAAGTCCGCGCCGAGCCGGCATGGTTCGACAAGGAAGGCATGAGCGTCGTCCAGCACGAAGCCGTATCGGCCGATGGCGAGCGAATCCCGTATTTCCTCGTCACCCCCGCCGGTTACGAGGCCGATGGACAGAACCCGACCCTGCTTTCGGCCTACGGCGGCTTCGAGGTCTCGCGCACGCCGTTCTATTCGGGCGTGACCGGGTCTGCCTGGCTGGAGCGCGGCGGGGTCTACGTGCTGGCCAATATCCGCGGCGGCGGCGAGTTCGGGCCGAAGTGGCACCAGGCCGCGCTGAAGGAGAATCGTCAGCGCGCCTTCGACGACCTGATCGCGGTCAGCGAGGACCTGATCGAGCGCGGCATCACGTCGCCCGATCACCTCGGCATCCAGGGCGGCAGCAACGGTGGGCTGCTGGTCGGTGCCGTTATGGTCCAGCGCCCGGACCTGTTCGATGCCGTGGTCTGCCAGGTTCCGCTGCTGGACATGAAGCGCTACCACCGACTGCTGGCCGGAGCCAGCTGGATGGCCGAATACGGCGACCCGGACGACCCGGAGCAGTGGGCCTGGATTTCCGAGTATTCGCCTTACCAGAACGTCGCTGCCGATGTCGACTATCCGCGTGCCTTCTTCACCACCTCGACGCGCGACGATCGGGTCCACCCGGCCCACGCCCGCAAGATGGTCGCGAAGATGCGCGACCAGGGTCACGACCTGCTGTACTACGAGAACATCGAGGGCGGCCACGGCGGCGCGGCCAACCTGAAGCAACGGGCCTACCTGAGTGCACTGATCTACGCCTACCTGCACGGCCAGCTGGCCGACCCGGCGAGCGACGACGCCTGAGGTGTTCGAATCGGCCGGCGCGCGCGACGTGCGCCGGCCGGCTCGAATCGACCGATCCGAATCGACCGATCCGAATCGACCGATCCGAATCGATCGATCCGGACCGACTCCAGGGCTCGCGGGCGGTCCGGGCCCGAGCGGCTCCAGCTCGGGCCTTACTGGAACCAGATCACCGCCGCGATCGTCGTGAGCAGCCCGGCCGAGACCGCGCCGACCAGGGCATTCATCGGTGACCTTCGAGCCTGGAGCGCCGCGGCAATACCGAGACCGGCCAGGCCGCAGACGGCGAACAGCACCCAACTGCCTCGGGGCACCGTGTGGAGTCCGGCCCGCCACGCGCCCAGGCTGGCCGCCACCGCGGACACCACGGTCCAGACCAGCAGCATCCCGGCGATCATCCTGGACCGAACGGTTGCGGATCGTTGAATGGTCAAGCCCCGGCGTCGTCGTGGACGACGCAATCGCGCCCGGCCTCCTTCGCGGCGTAAAGCCGCCGATCGGCCCGCTCGCGCAGCTCGGGCAATGTCTCGCCCGTCCGCGGACGGGCGACGCCGAAGCTCATCGTGATGGGAACGGGTCGACCATCGACCTGCAGCGTTTGTAGCGTCCGGCGCACCGCTTCGAGGCCGCGCAGGACGGTGGCCTGGTCCGGCCCCGGCAGCGCCAGCCCGAACTCCTCGCCCCCGACCCGGCCGATGATGCCCTTGTCGCCGAACTCGGCACGCAGCGCCGCGGCGACCTTGCTCAGCACGGCGTCTCCGGTCGCGTGGCCGAAACGATCGTTGACCCGCTTGAAATGGTCGATGTCGCCCAGCACCAGGGCGAAGTTCCGCCGCTTGGCTTCGGCCAGCGAACGGGTCTGCTCGGCCAGCTCGAAGAACCGTGTGTGGTTGCTCAGCGCCGTCAGCGCGTCTCGACGGGACAGGCGCCGGAACCGCCGGCGGTCGCGAACCGCCCGGATCCAGAGCACGAGCAAAAGAGCGACCAGCAGCACCGATCCGGCCACCAGGGCGACCCGGAGTTGCGATTGCTGGGCCTGGCTCTGTCGTTCCAGTTCCGCGATCCGCTGCTGCTCGCGCAGACGGATCAGTTCCTGTTCCTTTTCGGCCACCGCGAACTGTACCTGGAGCAGCGCAGTGCGCCGGTCGCGCACCTCGTCGAGGTGCGCCTCGCGCGCGTTCATCGAGGCCAGCATATGCTCGACGGCATCCGAAGGCCGGCCCTGCTCGACGGCCAGCCCCGCGAGCGCCCGATGTGCTTCGGCAACGTATTCGTCGTTGCCGGCCGAGACCAGGTCGGGCAAGGCAGCGCGCAGCAAGCGCTCGGCGGTCTCGGCGTCGTTCTGACCCAGCGCCATCCGCGCCCGGTACAGCCGGGCGGCGGACAGGCCACTGCGATAGCCGTGCTCTTCCATCAGCGCTATGGCGCGTTCGAGGCGCGGCCCCGCTTCGTCGTAGCGCCCCGCGGCTTGAAGCAGGTCGCCGTAGCCGTATTCCACCGTCCCCAGCAGCATTTCATCGCCGGATTCGGCGCAGACCTCGATGCCGGACCGGTAATGGCGTCGGGCTCCATCGAAATCGTCCATGCGCTTGTAGACGAAGGCCAGGCGCTGGTGTGCAGCGCACTCCTCCCTGAGTTGACCGTTGCGCTGCGCGATTCGCAACGCCTTCTGGCCGAACGCCAGCGCGTCGGTCGGCTCTTCGGTCAATGCATAGATATAGGCGGCAACGCTGAACAGGTTGACCGCATAGGGTTCCAGCGTCGGGTCCTCGAGCAGCTCCAGTGCCGCACGGAGATGACGGAAGGTGGTCTCGAACTGGCGCGCGATGTACCCGACGTTGGCTGCGCGGGCATGCGCAACGAGACGCTGGGCGGGATCCAGATCGCGCCGGAGCAGCGCCTGGACCGTGGCCAGCGAGGCGGCCATCTGCCCGTCCAGTGCCTGGTTCCGGCTTTCCAGCATCATGAAGGTCACGATCTGGTCGTCGTCGGCCAGGTCGAGGTGCGGGCGAAGCTCGTCCAGCACCGCCTGGGAGGCCGGCCACGGCGCTTCGATGTTCAGCTGCTCCGCCTCGGCCAGGCGCGCAGCGAAACGCTCGGCATCCATCGCGGTCGCCGGCTGCGCGACCATCAGTGCCATCGTCAGCAAGACACCCCGCGCAAACGCGTGAAGCGCCCTGATGACCGTTTTCGATGGCGTTGATGGCGGCAACATGACCGCACCCCCGAATTCGAAGCCCGCCCGAGTATACGGGCCGAGCGGCGCCGAGGCGAATCCGGTCAGCGCACCCTGTCGGTATAGCTCGGCGTGCGAAGCACCGCGTTGAGCAGCAGCAGGTTCAGGCCGTCGAGGTACGAGCGCACCGACGGATCCTCGGTGAACGCGACGATGCGGCCTCGGCCGTGCGGCTGGTCGACGACGAACGGCTTGTAGGCGAGCTGCCGGCGGTTCTCGTCCCACAGGTAGCCGGCTACGCGCAGCTCGTCCGGACCGGCAAACCGGACCACGTTGCGTCCGCGATCACGTGTGATCGGGCGGAACACGCGGTCACCCCGGACCAGCACGTTCAACGAAGGGGCGATCCCGGCGGCCAGCCAGTGTTCGGGATCGACGTCGGCCCGGACCAGCACGCCGGCAACCGAATCCGGTGCCTCCGAGGCAGGCTGCGCGGCGCGTTCGAAATCGTCGACCGTCTCGAGCTCGGTTCCGCGGACCCGGTCGTCACTGTCGTCCGGCGATTCGGCGTCTTCGTCGGTCGCCGCGTCCCGCAGCTGATCCTCGGCGCGCAAGGCGAGCAGGTCGACGTCGGGATCGGCCGCCCACTCGGTTGCACCGGCCAGCGTGATCAGCACGCCGCCATCGTCGATCCAGTCGGCCAGGTGATCACGGCCGGCCTGGCCGAGCACGCGGGCGTAACCGCCCCAGCGCGACGTGTCGTCGGGAAGGATCACGACGTCGAAGCGATCGAGCGGCGCATCGCGCAGGGTGGCGGTGCGGATCGGCGTGACCGGAACCCCGAATCGCCGCTCCAGTACGTAGCGAACCGCGCCCGGAGCATAGATGTCGGTCGGGGCGTCCCAGGCCAGCGCCACGCGGGGCGCGTGCAGGCGGCGGACCGTCATGCTGCCGAGGTTGGGGCCGTCGGAGACCCAGGTGTCGTCGACACCGATCACGATCGCGCCGGTGCGCTCGGCCAGCGCATCCAGCGCTGCTACGCCGCCGTCCGGCAGGGCCGCCGAAGGAAGGATCAATGATCCGGACGGCCAGGAACGTCCGGCATGTTCGAACGGTTCTTCATTGGACTGCACGAACAGGCCGTCCTGCAGCGCGCCGGCCAGAAAGGCGCCGGTCGCCTGCGAACCGCCGGCGACCAGGTACACCACCGCGTCGTCCGGACCCGTGCGGCGACCGGCGGGCAGGGCGCCGGGGGCCACGAGCCGTTCGTCGTCGATCGCGATCGGTCGGCGGCAGCTCGGCACCTCGAGATTGAACATGGCCGGCAGCGACCAGGCGGTGACGTCGTAGATCTCGTCGCGGCGATCCTGGGCGCGGAGGCGCTCCTGCTCCTCGGCAAACGGCTCGGGCAGTTCGATGTCGTCGTCGAGCAGCACCCGGAGCTTGCGATAGGCCGGCTGCGCGGCGGGGATGACGTAGCTGCCGGGCGCCAGGTCGCGGCCGCACTCGGCGCGCTCGGTTTCCAGCACATGGACGTCGGCGCCGTGGCGGGCCAGCAACGCGGCCAGCCGGTCGGCCCCACGCTGGTCGCGCTGGGTCGGAATGACCCAGGCGCCCGGTCCTTCGGCGCGGGCTTCGGCCACGGCCGAGGCGCGGTACTCGGCGAAGTCGCGCCACAGCTGCTCCCGATTCCGGGCCACGGTTTCGGCCGTGGCCAGCAGAGCGATGGCATAGCGCTCGATGGATTCGGCGTAGTCCCATTCGGTGGCGTCGCGCCGCCGCATCGTGAGCCCGCGTACCGAAGCCTGCTCATAGGTCATGGCCACCGCCCCGTAGTACGAAGGCCAGCTGGCCCCGTAGCCGGGATAGAAGGCATCGAAGATTTCGCGAGTGAAGTAAGGCAGGCCGAGCCGATCGAACCAGCGCGCGTTGTTGCGGCCGAAGCGTTCGAGCGAGGCCCGCTGGGCCTCGACCAGCAGCGGATTGTACGGGACGGCCTCGGGGGCGAAGAAGAAGGTCGTGTCCGGCCCCATCTCGTGGGCGTCGACGAAGGCCAGCGGATACCACTCCAGCAGGGCATCGACGCGGCCGATCGTTTCGGGCTGCGTAATCGCCAACCAGTCCCGGTTGAGGTCGAACAGGTAGTGGTTGACCCGGCCGGACGGCCAGGGCTCGTCGTGCTCGGCGGCCAGCCGGTCGGCCAGCGGCTCCAGGCCCAGCTCGGCCTCGAAGCGCTGCACGAAGCGGGCCCGGCCGTCGGGGTTCTGGATCGGATCGATGAAGACCAGGGTCTCGGCGAGGATCGACTCGACCACGGGATCGTCCTCGGCGCTCAGCAGATGGTGGGCCACCAGGAGCGCCGCGTCGGCCGGCGCGATTTCGTTGCCGTGGACCGAGTGCGAAAGCCAGACCGTGCCGGGCAGCCGATCGAGCGCGGCTTCGAGGCGTTCGGCCGAATGGCGATCAGGCCGCGCCACGGCCTGGATATCGTCGCGAATGGCATCGAGCCGCTGGATGCGCTCCGGCGTACCGATCACCACGTAGTACAGGTCACGGCCCTGCCAGCTGGTCGCGTACGTAACCTTCCGGGTGCGCTCGGGAAACGCCTCGACCAGTTGCCGGAACGCCCGCTCCAGCTCGGCCGGATCACTGATCGCCGAGCCCATCGGATACCCGAGCAGCTGATCCAGTTGCGGCGCGTTTTCGGACGGCAGATGACCCGCGCGGAATTCGATGTCGGGTTGCAGCGATTCGGCGTGAACGGGCGAGGTCAGCGGCAGTGCCGCGAAGGCGAGCAGGACGATCGAGGTGACCAGAATACGCATGAGGATCTCTTTCCGGAGTCGGTGCAGGAGCATAGCCGAGCTGCGGCAAAAGCGGGGTCGTTCGCGTGGCGATTCGCCCTGAATGCGATTCATGTCACACCCTCTGCCAGTCAATGAGATGCGGGCGGGGTTACAGGACTCTCTCGAAACCAGGGAAGGGACGCGGTGTACGTGGGGCCTGCCCGGCGCTTCGGCGCCGGGCTTCTTTCTGCCGCCCCGGTGTCCGGCGGAACACGGCGGAAATTCACGCGAGGCGTTGCATTCGCGGGATTTTTGCGCTATAAAAGGCGG
The DNA here is from genome assembly GCA_964548715.1 of uncultured Halomonas sp. Lineage (GTDB taxonomy): Bacteria > Pseudomonadota > Gammaproteobacteria > Xanthomonadales > Wenzhouxiangellaceae. The sequence continues at coordinate 6,741 of CAZJSH010000020.1, forward strand.
CTCTGATTTTTCAGGCGGTTCGCACACGCGCCCGCATCGACCCAACATTCGGAAATCGTCATGTCCAGAGTCTGCCAGGTGACCGGCAAGCGCCCGATGGTCGGGAACAATGTTTCCCACGCCAACAACAAGACCAAGAAGCGCTCGCTGCCGAACCTCCACAGTCATCGTTTCTGGTCCCCGGCCGAGAACCGCTGGATCAAGCTCCGCGTCTCGACCAAGGGCCTTCGTATCATCGACAAGAAAGGCATCGACAACGTGCTCGCCGAGCTGCGTGCGTCGGGCCAGAAGTACTAAAGGAGATTCGTCATGGCCGGTAGCGCTCGCGACAAGATCAAGCTCGTCTCCTCCGCCGGGACGGGTCACTACTACACGACCAACAAGCAGAAAAAGAACACGCCGCACAAGCTCGAGTTCAAGAAGTACGACCCGGTCGTGCGCAAGCACGTGATGTACAAGGAAGCCAAGATCAAGTAACCGGCTCCTGCATCCTGCTGCACCCATCCAGAACGCCCGGCCTCGCCGGGCGTTCTGCGTTTCCGGAACTCTTCGAGCAGAATGCTCGTGTCCACAGATGAACACGGATGGGCAGAGATGAAAACGACGCACACGGGGCGAGTCCTCGGCCACGAAACGAATGCCCGGCTCATCTTGTCTTTTCTGTGCGGAAGAGCCGAAAAAAGATAACGTCCTCTCCGCCGAATTCGCCGTGTGAACCGCAAAGGGGTTGGCCGCGCCGCCCCATCCGCTTTTATTCGCTTGTTTCCTCGTTCCTCTGTCGACAACGGGGTTTTTCCACCGATCCCGCTCGCGCGATTAGACCAGCCCCCGTTCGGCCAGCGAGACGACCTCGGAGTCGCCGACGATGAAATGATCCAGAAGGCGGATGTCGACCAGCGCGAGCGCGTCGCGCAGTCGGCGGGTGATCGCCAGATCGGCCTGACTCGGCTCGGCCACGCCGGATGGGTGGTTGTGCGCGATGATGATGGCCGCGGCCTTGTGACCCAGTGCAGTCTCGACGACCACCCGGGGGTGGACGTGCGCGGCATCGATGGTGCCGTGGAACAGGACGCGAAAGGCGATCACCCGGTGGCGGGTGTCGAGCAACAGCGCACAGAAGGCCTCGTGGGGGCGATGACGAAGTTCGGCGCGCAGGAACCGGCGCGTGGCGTCCGGGCTGGTCAGCGCGTCGCCGCGAGTCAGCCGGGCGCGCAGGTGACGACGAGCCAGCGCAATGGCAGCCTGGAGCTGAGCGACCTTGGCCGGACCCAGCCCGGGCTCTTCGGTCAGGCGATCCGGCGGCGCCTCGAGCAGGCCGCGCAGACCGTCGAACCGGGCCAGTAATCGCCGGGCCAGATCCAGCGCCGAACACCCTCGGGTCCCGGTGCGCAACAGGATGGCCAGCAGTTCGGCGTCGCTGAGTGCGTCCGGGCCTTCGGACATCAGGCGTTCCCGCGGTCGTTCTCCAGTGGGCCAGTCGTGGATTCGCATACAATCGAGTTCTCTTCGGGTCGGACTGGGCCAGCGTGCGCCCTCGCCGCGGTCCGCGCCATCGGAAATCGTCCCGAAATCGGGTAGGACATTGACCGAATCCTCGCGACAAGCCACCCAGGACACCGATATCGCGGCGCGCCGCCCGCGCCGCGTACTGGTCGGCGTGAGCGGGGGTATCGCGGCCTACAAGAGCGCCGAACTGATTCGCCGACTGCGCGAGCGGGGCGCCGAGGTCCGCGTGGTCATGACCGCGGGGGCGCAGGCCTTCATCACGCCACTGACGCTGCAGGCCGTCAGCGGCCACCGGGTCTACACCGAGCTGCTCGATGCCGACGCTGAAGCCGGCATGGGCCACATCGAGCTTGCGCGCTGGGCCGACGACATCCTCGTCGCGCCGGCCACCGCCGACCTGATCGGGCGCGCGGCGAACGGGCTGGCCGATGACCTGCTGACCACGCTGCTGCTGGCGACCGAAGCCCGGGTCTGGATGGCCCCGGCGATGAACCGCGTGATGTGGGCCCACGCCGCGGTGCGCGAGAACTCCGAGCGTCTGCGCGCGCGGGGGGTCCGGCTGCTGGGACCGGGCACCGGCGACCAGGCCTGCGGCGAAACCGGGGCCGGCCGGATGCTGGAACCCGACGAGCTGGCAGCTGCGGTACTCGATGCGGCGTCGATGCATGCCGCCGAGGCCGGACCCCTGAACGGCCTGCGCTTCGTCGTCACGGCAGGTCCGACCCACGAACCGCTGGATCCGGTCCGGTTCCTCGGCAACCGATCGTCGGGAACGATGGGCTTCGCGGTGGCCGCAGCGCTGGTCGCTGCCGGTGCGCGAGTCGTACTGGTGGCCGGACCGGTCGATCGAGCCGCGCCGGCCGGCGTCGAGCGGGTCGACGTGACCACCGCCGAGCAGATGCACGCTGCGGTGTTCCAGGCCCTGCCCGCCGACGGGTTCGTCGGTGTCGCTGCAGTGGCCGATTTCCGGCCGGCCGGTCGAGCGTCCTCCAAGATCAAGAAGGACGGCCGGCCCCGCACGCTCGAGCTGGTCCCCAACCCGGACATCCTGGCCGACGTCGCCAGCCACGAACCGCGCCCGTTCACGGTCGGTTTCGCCGCCGAGACCGACGCGGTGGAAGCCGGGGCCCGCGCCAAGCTGGCCGCGAAGCGCCTGGACCTGATCGCCGCCAATATCGTCGGCGACGGTCGCGGGTTCGGCGAGCGCGAAAGCGCGCTGCACGTCATTGCCGCGGACCGCGACTGGCAACTACCGGCTGCATCGAAATCCCGACTGGCCGAACAATTGGTCGATGTCATCATCGAACGCATGGAGGCTTTCCGTTGATCCCACTCGATGTCCGTCTGCTCGACGCCCGCTTCGGCAACGAATGGCCGATGCCGGAGTACGCCACCAGCGGCTCGGCCGGCATGGATCTGCGGGCTGCCCTCGACGAGCCGATCGTTCTGGCGCCGGGCGACGCTGAATTGGTGCCCTCCGGGCTGGCGATTCATCTGGCCGATCCCGGACTGGCGGCCCTGCTGCTGCCGCGCTCGGGCCTGGGCCACAAGCAGGGCCTGGTACTCGGCAACCTGGTCGGCCTGATCGACAGCGACTACCAGGGCCCGGTCAGGATTTCCTGCTGGAACCGGGGCCGCGAACCGATCCGGATCGAACCGGGACAGCGGATCGCGCAGCTTGTAGTCGTCCCCGTGGTGCAGGTTACACTTCGTACGGTGAAGTCCTTCGAGGCAAGCGAGCGCGCCGAGGGCGGATTCGGTCATACGGGGGTATCGTGACGGGAACAATGACTGCGCGAGGGGGATGGAAACGAAGTCCTGTCGGCGGCATCGCGCCCCGACTGCTGAGCCTGCTGGTCCTGGCGGCCGGCATTGCCGTCGTGATCATCGGCGGCACGCTGTTGTGGAACTCCCTCGACGCGAACCGCGACCAACAGCAGGCGCAGACCGAGGCCCGGCAACAAGCCGCCGAACTGGAGGCGGGCATTCGCACGCTGCGCGAGGGCCTGGTCGACGAATCGGTCGCCGAGGTCGCCCGGCGCATGCAACAGGGCGAGGCCGGCCGCGAAGACCTGATCCGGGCCCTGCGCGAGGCCGGCATCCGCAACGTGCTGTACCTGGTCAACGCGACCGAGCCGTTCGAACTGGTCGATCTTGGCCAGCTGCCCGGCGGCGGGTTCGCGGCGCTCAGCATGATCATCGAGGCCGGCGAACAGGGCCGCGTTCCGGCCCAGGCGCACTTTGCCGGGACACCCGACGAATATCTCGCCGTGGCCGCGCCGCTGGCCGAAGAGACGGAACCGCGCAGCGTTCTCTGGGTGGCGCTACCGATCTCGATGCTGGCCAACCAGCTCGAGCGGCCGGCGTCGGTCGATGGCATGGTCCTGCGCCAGCGCGATGGGGCCGAACCGATCACGCTCCAGACGCTCGGCGTCGGCGTGCCGGCCGATGCGCCGAGCGTTGCGATCGAAGGCACGGAATTCGAACTGGCGTGGAATCGCCGCCAGTTCATCGGACCGATGAGCCTCGGCCAGCTGATCGGAGTGTTCACCGCCGGCCTGCTGCTGGTCGCGCTCGGCGTACTGCGCCTGCGCGATACCTCGGCCTGGGCGCTGACCGGCCCCGGTCGGTTCGGCCGCAAGTCCGGGCCGGCCGACGCCTCGCCGGTCGAATCGGCCGAGCCCGTCCCGGCGCCCGCGCCGCCACCACAGGCCGAAGCGGCCCTCGAGGCCGAACCCGAACCCGCCGACCGCGCCCCGACCGACGAACGAGACGCCGAACCGGCGCCAGAGCCACCAGAGCTGACCGCCGATGGCGAGCCGCGTCGCGCCTCGACCGATGTCCGCGAACTCGACGCCAGCGACCTGGGCAGCTTCACCACCGAACACGACGCCGGCGGTGACGCGGACGAAAGCTCGACCGCCGATGTACGGCAAGGGGAAGACGAATCGACCCCGCCTGCCGGACCCGCCGATATTCCGCGACCCGAAGACGACGAGGATGAGCAGGAAGCGATCGGTGCGATGCTGCGCTCGCTGATGGATGAAACCGACGAAGCGGTGGCCAAGTCGGAGTCGCTCGACATCCCGGTCGAAACCGAGGATCCCGGTCCGAGCGGAGAACAGCCGCCGGCCCACGATACTGCCGGCCCCGAGCCGAAGGCCCCGGACGGGTCCGTCGCGTTCGTGCCCGACGCCTCGATCTTCCGGGCCTACGACATCCGCGGCGTGGTCGGCGAGACCCTGAACGAAGACGTGGCCGAAGCGATCGGACAGGCGATCGGCTCCGAGGCCCGAGATCGCAAGCTGACCCGGATCGCGGTCGCACGTGACGGGCGCCTGTCGGGCGCCCAGATGCTGGCGGCGTTGAGCCGGGGCCTGATGAGCACCGGGCTCGAAGTCGTCGACGTGGGCGCGGTACCGACCCCGGTACTCTACTTCGCCGCCCAGGATATCGGTGGCGGCTCCGGCGTCATGGTGACCGGAAGCCACAATCCGCCGGACTACAACGGTTTCAAGATCGTGCTCGGCGGCGAGACCCTGGCCGGCGATGCGATTACCGCACTGCACACGCGGCTGGCCGAGGGCCGGCTGGTCCGTGGAGAGGGCCAGACGCACGAGGCGCGGATCAACAGCCAGTACATCGAACGGATCGCCTCCGACATCCAGCTCGAAAAGCCGCTGAAAGTCGTGGCCGACTGCGGCAACGGCATCGCCGGCGCCATCGCGCCGCGTCTGCTCGAATCGATCGGCGCCGACGTGATCCCCCTGTATGCCGAGGTCGACGGATCGTTCCCCAACCATCACCCCGACCCCGGCGACCCGACGACGCTGGAAGACCTGCGGCTGTGCGTGCGCAATTTCGAAGCCGATGTCGGCGTGGCCTTCGACGGCGACGGCGACCGGCTCGGAGTGGTCGGCCCGGACGGCGAGATCATCTATCCGGATCGACTGATGATGCTGTTCGCGCGCGACGTGCTGTCCCGCGTGCCCGGCGGCGAGGTCATCTACGACGTGAAGTGCTCCAGCCTGCTGGCCGGAGAGATCGAGGAGGCCGGCGGCACGCCGGTCATGGGCCGGACCGGGCATTCGTTCATCAAGGCCGAGTTGAAACGTCGACAGGCACCGCTGGCCGGCGAAATGAGCGGTCACTTCTTCTTCGCCGAACGCTGGCTGGGTTTCGATGACGGCCTGTATTCGGCCGCGCGTCTGCTTGAGATCCTGGCCGCCGACCCCCGGGCGACCGGGCAGGTGTTCGGCAGTCTGCCGAAGGCAGAAAGTACCCCCGAGATCAAGGTTCCGATGAAGGAAGGCGAACCCCACGCCTTCGTCGAGCACTTCCAGGAGAAGGCCGAATTCGAAGGGGCGACGGTCAACACCATCGACGGCGTTCGAGCCGACTTCAGCGACGGCTTCGGGCTGGTGCGAGCGTCGAACACCACGCCGGTACTGGTCCTCCGCTTCGAAGGCACGACCAAGGACGCGCTGGCGCGGATCCAGGCGACCTTCCGCGAAGCGATGCTGGCGGTCCATCCCTCGTTGAACCTGCCGTTCTGACACGAGCCGGACCGGGCCGCCGGCCCGTGCGGCCCGGTCCGGGCGGTATACTCCGGAGCTTGCTTCGAACGGGCTCCTCGACGTGAATTTCCAGGATTTCATCCGGGCGCTGGACGACTACTGGGCGCGCCAGGGTTGCGTGCTGACCGCTCCGCTCGACCTCGAGGTCGGCGCAGGTACGTTTCATCCAGCGACCTTTCTCCGGTCGATCGGCCCCGAGCCGTGGAATGCCGCCTACATCCAGCCGTGCAGGCGGCCGACCGACGGCCGCTACGGCGAGAACCCGAACCGCCTGCAGCACTATTACCAGTACCAGGTGGTAATGAAACCCTCGCCGCTGGACTTCCAGGAACTCTATCTCGGTTCGCTGGACGCGGTCGGCATCGACCCGACCGTCCACGACATCCGGTTCGTCGAGGACAACTGGGAATCGCCCACGCTGGGCGCCTGGGGACTGGGTTGGGAAGTCTGGCTGAACGGGATGGAAGTCACCCAGTTCACCTATTTCCAGCAGGCCGGCGGACTGGAATGCCGCCCGGTAATGGGCGAGATCACCTACGGGCTGGAGCGGCTGGCGATGTACCTGCAGGGCGTCGACAGCGTATTCGACCTGGTCTGGACGGATGGCCCCAACGGAGCCGTGACCTACCGCGACGTCTACCACCAGAACGAAGTCGAGCAATCGACCTACAACTTCGAGAAAGCCGACGTCGACGGGTTGTTCGCGCTGTTCGACCGGCTCGAGGCCGAGGCGCGCACGCTGGTCGAGGACGGGCTGCCGCTGCCGGCCTATGACCAGGTGCTCAAGGCCTCGCACACCTTCAACATGCTGGATGCCCGGCAGGCGATCTCGGTCAGCGAACGACAGCGTTACATCCTGCGCATCCGGGACCTGTCGCGCCAGGTCGCCGAAGCCTACTACGCCGGACGCGAAGCGCTCGGATTCCCGGGGCTGAAATCGGTCGGGGAGAACGCGGCATGAGCAACTCGCTACTGATCGAACTGGGTTGCGAAGAACTGCCGGCCAACGGGCTCCGGCGTCGGGCCGAACAGTTGGCCGACGGACTTTCCAGGGGGCTGACCGAAGCCGGGCTGGCCGACGAAACGAGCCGGGTGAAGGCGTTCGCCACGCCCCGCCGGCTGGCGGTGCGCATCTCTGGCGTGGCCGCGCGCCAGCCCGACCGGACGCTCGAGCGCAAGGGTCCGGCCGAACAGGCCGCCTTCGACGACAACGGTCAACCGACCCGAGCCGCACTCGGCTTCGCCCGCAGCGTCGGGCTCGATGTCGATGAACTGCAGCGGCTGGAAAACGACCAGGGTCGCTGGTTGTATGCCGAGGTTCGCCAGCCCGGCCAGCCGCTGGCCGAGATCGTCCAGGCGGTACTCGAGCGTGTCATCAAGGAGATGGCCAGCGCACGGAGCATGCGCTGGTCCGATCGAAGCGACCGCTTCGTTCGCCCGGTTCGATGGCTGCTGGCCCTGCATGGCGATGAGGTCGTGCCGTTGACCCTGTTCGGTCTCGACGCCGATCGGCTGACTCGCGGCCACCGGATCCATGCACCCGGCCCGCACGCCGTGACCGATGCCGAATCCTATGAATCGATGCTCGACGACGCGAATGTGCTGGCCGATTTCGACCGGCGCAGCGCTACCATCGCAGAACAGGTCGAGCGCTGCGCAGCCGATGCCGGGCTCGAGACCCACGCCGACGACACGTTGCTCGAAGAAGTCACCGGCCTGGTCGAATGGCCCGTGGCGGTGGTCGGCGGTTTCGATCCGGAGTTCCTCGACGTGCCGCCCGAAGCGCTGGTCAGCGCAATGCGCGTGCACCAGAAGTGCTTCCCGTTGTATCGGCCCGACGGGACGCTGGCGCCTCACTTCATCACCGTGGCGAACCTGGCCAGTCGCGATCCCGAGCAGATGGTTCACGGCTTCGAACGAGTGATACGGCCGCGCCTGGCCGACGCCCGGTTCTTCTTCGACCAGGATCGCGCGGTTCCGCTAGAGCATCGTCTCGATCGGTTGGCAACGATGCAGTTTCAGGACCGGCTCGGATCGCTGGCCGACAAGACCGGCCGCATTCGCGCACTCGCCGGGGAACTGGCCGAGGCCTTCGGCGCCGATGCCGATACCGTCGAACGCGCTGCTCGAATATCGAAGTGCGACCTGATGACCGAGATGGTCGGCGAATTCCCGGAACTGCAGGGCACGATGGGCCGGCATTATGCGCTGGCCGAAGGGGCGCCGGAAGCGGTTGCCACGGCGATCGAATCCCATTATCTGCCCCGCCATGCCGGCGATGCGCTGCCGAGCGACCCGGCGGGCCGCGCGCTTGCGATTGCCGATCGGCTCGATACGCTGGTCGGGGTCTTTGCCGCCGGGAAGAAGCCGAAGGGAAGCAAGGATCCGTTCGCCCTCCGTCGGGCTGCCCAGGGCGTGGTTCGCATTCTCGATGACGCCGATGTCCGCGTACCGTTGGGCGATTTGATCGAGCGTGCAGGTACGGTCCTTGCCGATCAACTCCCGGTCGATTCCGGGACTCGGAGCGATGTCGAAGCCTTCATCGTCGATCGGCTGCGGGCCTGGCTGGGCGAACGTGGGATCGCGGTCAACACGGTTCGAGCGGTCGAAGCCGGGCAGGTTGCCTGCATCAGCGATTTCGTGCGGCGCGCGGACGCGCTGCAGCGATTCGCCGATGATCCGGACATGGAGAGCCTGATTGCGGCAAACAAACGCGCTGCAAACCTTCTGCGGCAGGCAGATGTCGATGAATTCGGCGACGTTGAACGAAATTCAATGAATATCGACGCAGAACGTGAATTGTTCAACGCCGTGGAACAGGCCGAACAGGACATCCAGCTCGCGCTGGATGCGCGCGACGAGGGGGCCGCTCTGAGCTGCCTGTCGGCACTGAAGCCGAACGTCGATGCGTTCTTCGACGGCGTTATGGTCATGGACGAGGATGCCGCTCTCCGCCGGAACCGGTTGGCATTGCTCCACCGGCTGCGCACCGTTTTCCTCGAGGTCGCCGACGTCGCACTTCTCGGGCGGGCATGACTGCGGCACCGCCGATCCTCGTCGATCGCGGGTTGCTGCCGGCAGACGGACGGCTCGGCAATCGGCTCATGCGGCGGTTCGCGGAGATGAACCAGCGTGATCGACCGCTGGTGCTGCTCGACGAACAGCCCGATCGCTGGACCCCCACCCGCAATCGGGTCGACCGCGCGCTGGAAGGGCAGAGCGTTCTCGAAGCCGAGATCCAGCGCGGCGGTGGTGCGCTGGACGCCGTGCTGTACCTGGATTTCGGCTTGTTCAGTCGCCGCCGCCGGCGGCGCGAGGCGCTGGCCGACCTGGCCGATCGATACGGCTGCGCCACCGGGGAGCTCGTCGCCCTGGTCGGAAGCGGCCGGATGGTCGATGCACTTCACGATGTCGTTGGCAGCCTCCATCGGCTGGACGACGGAACCGGGCTCCCGGACGCGCTGCGCGCGCTGCTGCGCGCCGAGTAATCAGCCGGAAATCAATGAAAAGCCGTTATCGGCGGCGAAAGTAACGCTAAGATCGCTGAACGTCGCCGAACGAGCCTGAACAAAAACCCACCAGACAAGCCGTCAGACTGCTTCGATCACCGCCAGGATAGTCGCCGAGCCCCGCGGCTCGGCTGACCGTGCACCGTTGAACGGCTGGAGTCAGATGTCGAGATTGGAGACGTTCAGCGCATTGCTCTCGATGAATTCGCGCCGCGGTTCGACTTCGTTCCCCATCAACGTCGAGAAGATCGCGTCGGCGGCCACCGCGTCTTCGATCGTGACGCGGAGCAGACGCCGGGTCTCGGGATTGACGGTGGTTTCCCAGAGCTGGTCCGGGTTCATTTCGCCAAGTCCCTTGAAGCGCTGGATCGTCCGCCCCTTGCGGCTTTCGTCCATCAGCCAGGAATAGACCTCGGAGAACCGGCGAACCGGTTGGGCCTGCTTGCCGCGTTCGATCCGCGCACCTTCGCCGAGCAGATCGTGAACCGCTGCACCGATCCGGGCGAACAGCCGATAGTCCGGGCTCTCGAAGAAGGTCCGATCCAGCACGGTGTCCTGGGCAATTCCCTGGCTCAGGCGGCTGATGACCACCCCGCCCTGTTCCAGCGGCTCCAGCGACCATTGCACACCGGCCGGCGAAGCGGCTTCCAGGCGAGCTTTCAAGCGAACGATCCAGCCGCCGATATCGAACGAGGGATCCAGCGATAGTGGTTCAAAATCAACAAGTTGATTGATGACCGTGGCATCGTGACGACGTTCCAGCCGGTTCGCTGCCAGCCGTGCGGCGTGGAAGTCGGTCAGCAGGGCATCGAGGGATTCCCCGGTCACCGGCGGCTGGTTTTCGCCAGGGTGCAGGTGGGCACCGTCGAGAGCGCGTTCGATCAGGTATCGCGTCAGCTCCTGCTCGTCCTTCAGATACCACTCCTGCTTGCCCTGCTTGATCTTGAACAGCGGCGGTTGGGCAATAAACACGTGACCGCGCTCGATCAACTCCGGCATCTGGCGATAGAAGAAGGTCAGCAACAACGTGCGAATGTGCGAGCCGTCGACGTCGGCGTCGGTCATGATGATGATGCGGTGGTAGCGGAGTTTGCCCGGATCGAACTCGTCCTTGCCGATCCCGGTCCCGAGCGCGGTGATCAGCGTGCCGACCTCGGCCGAGCCCAGCATCTTGTCGAACCGGGCCTTCTCGACGTTCAGGATCTTTCCTTTCAGCGGCAGGATGGCCTGGAATTTCCTGTTACGGCCCTGCTTGGCCGAGCCGCCTGCCGAGTCACCCTCGACGATGAACAATTCGGACAGGCTCGGATCCTTTTCCTGGCAATCGGCCAGCTTGCCGGGCAGGCCGGCGACGTCGAGCACTCCCTTGCGCCGGGTCATGTCGCGCGCCTTGCGGGCCGCCTCTCGCGCTCGGGCCGCCTCGACCGCCTTCGATGCGATGGTGCGCGCATCCTGCGGGTTTTCCAGCAGGTAATCGCGGAGCTTCTCGGCCAGCGTCGATTCCACCGCCGCCTTGACCTCGCTGGACACCAGCTTGTCCTTGGTCTGCGAAGAGAACTTCGGATCCGGCACCTTGACCGACAACACGGCAATCAGGCCTTCCCGGCAGTCGTCGCCGGTGACCTGGACCTTGGCCTTCTTCGCCAGGCCGCTTTCTTCGATGTAGTTGTTCAGCGTGCGGGTCAGTGCAGCCCGGAAACCGGCCAGGTGCGTTCCACCATCTCGCTGCGGGATCGTGTTGGTGAAGCAGAACACGCTCTCCTGGTAGGCGTCGGTCCACTGAAGCGCAGCCTCGACGGTGATATCGGAATGCTCGGCGATAAAGTGCAGGGCGTTCGGGTGCAGCGGCGACTTCTTCGCGCTGAGGTGTTCGACGAAAGAACGGATGCCGCCTTCGTACTCGAAGGTATCCCGCCTGTCCGTGCGTTCGTCGATCAACTCGATGGCGACGCCGGAATTCAGGAAACTCAGCTCGCGCAGGCGCTTGGCCAGGATGTCGTAGTGGAATTCGACATCGGTGAAGACGTCGCCGCTGGGCCAGAAGCGAATCTCGGTGCCGGTCTGGCCGCTCTCGCCGGTGGCTTCCAGTGGCGATTCCGGTACGCCCATCCCATAGGTCTGCGTCCAACGCTTGTCCTGGCGGTGAATCACCAGGTCAAGTCGTTCCGATAGCGCGTTGACGACCGAGACACCGACACCGTGCAAGCCGCCGGAGACCTTGTAGGAATTGTCGTCGAACTTGCCGCCGGCATGCAGCACCGTCATGATCACCTCGGCCGCCGACTTTCCTTCCTCCTGGTGCATGTCGACCGGGATGCCGCGGCCGTTGTCCGTGACACTGACCGAGCCGTCTTCGTGCAATCGAACCTTGATTCGATCGCAATGCCCGGCCAGCGCTTCGTCGATCGAGTTGTCGACGACCTCGAACACCATGTGGTGCAGGCCGGTGCCGTCATCTGTATCGCCGATGTACATGCCAGGGCGCTTTCGGACGGCGTCGAGTCCCTTGAGAACCTTGATGCTGTCGGAGGAGTAGTTTTCGCTCATTCGGGCCTTCGGCGTGGAGGGTCGGCGCGGTCGAGGGACTGGCCGACGCATGGATGCAGGATCAATACGTGAATTATACCATTCGCCGGATTTGACCTTGTTCCACGTGGAACATCGCCGCCGGTGCCCCGGGCGGGTGTTCGACCGCCGCGATCCAGGTTTGATGGTCCTGCGCCTGCAACCAGGACCACAGTTGCTCGAAGTGCGGCCCGTCCAGCTCCGACACCGGATCATCCAGCAGCAGAAGTGGCTGCATCGGGGCGGCCCGAAGTGAATCGAGTTCGGCCAGCTTCAGGAGGAGGGCGACCAGCTTCTGCTGACCACGGGAAAGACGCGGAGCAGCCAGGCGGCCGGCGGCGCGAATCGAGAGATCGGCCCGGTGGGGGCCCAGCCGGGTGAATCCCTGCTCGCGGTCCTTTTCCCGGCTGTCGCGCAAGGCCTGGACGTAGCTCGAACTCCCTGTCTCCGACGACCTGTAGTCGAGGACGATCTCGGGCACACGCAGATCGATGGCCCCCAGCACGCGCGCGGCACTTGCCGCCAGCCGATGGACGTAGTGGTCACGCATTCGGTCGACCCGATCGGCAGCTTCCGCCATGGCCGGCTCGAGCGCGTCCAACATCGAGTCGGCCAGCCCTTGCTTGAGCGCTGCATTGCGCTGCCGCAGCAGCCGCGCATAGCGACGCCAATGGTCGAGATAGCCATGTTCCACGTGGAACAATCCCCAGTCGAGATACGCTCGACGCACGTCAGGCCCGCCATCCACCAACTGGTGCGACGCCGGCTCGACCAGCACCAGCGGCAGCGATCGCGCGAATTCGCTGACTCGGCGGCTCTCCTCGCCGTCGATTCGACCACGCCATTCCCTGCGACTTCGCTCCACGCCCAACGACCGTTCCGGCCGTTCACGCTTCCCCACCACTCGCAGTGCGGTTTCGCCGTCTCGAATGACCGCCTGGATGGAACCACTACGGAACGAGCGACCCCGCGCCAGCACGTGGATGGCTTCGAGAACCGAGGTCTTGCCCGACCCGTTGGGGCCAGACAACCAGTTGATGCCGGGGGCCGGTTCGATGGCCGCGTCCGCGATGTTCCGGAACGCGTGGAGGCGCAGGGCGACCAGGCTCATCGCCGGATGCGGGGCGATCCCCGCTGGGGACGGGGCGGCGAGATCAGAGCTTCAGCGGCATGACGACCTGGCGGACGTCGTCGGAATCAACCGCGGTCACCAGGCAGGAACTGTCGGCGCTTTTCAACGACAGCCTCACGCGCTCGCCGGAGATCGAGCCCAGCGCGTCGAGCAGGTAGTTGACGTTGAAGCCGACGACGAGGCCGTCGTAGTTGTGTTCGGCTTCGATCTCTTCGGTGGCTTCTTCCTGCTGCGGATTGTGCGCCACGATCCGGATCGCGCCGTCGATCGATTCGACCCGAACGCCACGATACTTTTCGTTCGACAGGATCGCCGCGCGCTGCAGCGCCTGGATGAACGCGATGCGGTCGAGTTGCATCGCCTTGTCCTGGCTCATCGGAATCACGGCTTCGTAATCCGGAAAACGCCCGTCGATCAATTTGCTGGTCAGCGTCAATCCTCGCCGGGTCACCTGGACGAAATTACGGCCCAGCGCCAGCTGCGCCGATTCCTCCTCGTCCCCGAGCATCCGCGACAGCTCGACCACGCCCTTGCGAGGCAGGATCAGCGAGCGACCCTCACCATCGACGCTGGCCTCCATCTCGGCCAGCGCCAGGCGGTGGCCGTCGGTGGCCACGGCCCGCAGCAGACCGCTGCGGAACTCCAGCAGCAGGCCATTGAGGTAATGGCGCACGTCCTGGTTGGCCATGGCGAAGGAAGTTTTTTCGATCAGCCAGTGCAAGCGATCTTCGGGCACTTCCAGCCGGTCGGCATCGCCCGAGGCGTCGCTCGACGGAAACTCGGCGGCCGGCAGGGTCGCCAGGGTGAAACGGCTTCGCCCGGCATGCAGCGCGAGTTTCTCGCCATTCAGCTGGACATCGATCCGCACGCCCTCGGGAAGCGCCTTGCAGATATCGACCAGCTTGCGTGCCGGCACTGTGACCGCTCCCGACTGAGCCACCTCCGCCGACACTGTACCGACCATCTCGACCTCCATATCGGAGCCGGTGACCCGGAGCTGGTCCTCGTCGACTTCCAGCAGGAAGTTCGCGAGTACCGGCAGGGTCTGACGCCGCTCGACCACGCCCACCACCTGGCTGATCGGGACGAGCAGGGCTTCTCGCTGAATCGAAAACTTCATCTCGGCTCCTTGGGAAAAGCACCTGCCAACACGGACCGGATGTGCGGGCAGGGCGATGAGGTGTCTGATTGTTTATTGAATAGTTTCAATCTAACCTGTAGTAACAGGGCCTGTGCGTTTCGTAAGAACCAAAAAATTTCTATATTAATCAACACTTTGAAAATTTTTAGACGGTGCAGCACTGGCCGCGCAAGCTGTGGACGGATTCTGGATAACTCGGCACCGGGCAGTTGTCCCCGATTCATCCACAGGAAACCCCCCCGGCTGTACACGATTCATGCCGTCAGTTCCCTCAGCAGTCGAGCGCGGTCTTCACGGAAGCGCGCGTCGGTCTCGCACAAGCTCTCGATTTTACGACAGGCGTGCAATACGGTGGTATGGTCGCGCCCGCCGAACGCATCGCCGATTTCGGGCAGCGAATGCTGGGTCAGCGACTTCGACAGAAACATCGCCATCTGCCGGGGCCGCGCGATGTTCCGCGTGCGGCGTTTCGACAGCAGGTCGGCCACCCTCAGTTGGTAGTACCGAGCCACTACTTTCTGGATGTTCTCCAGCGTGATCTGCCGGTCGTGGACCGCCAGCACGTCGCGCAGCACTTCCCGGGTGTAATCCTCGTCGATGGTGCGGCCGGTGAACCGGGCGTTGGCCAGCAGCGAGTTCAAGGCACCCTCCAGGTCGCGTACATTCGACCGCATCCGCCGGGCGATCAGCATCGCGACCGGTTCGTCGAGCTCCAGGCCGGACTCCGCCGCCTTCTTCATCAGGATCGCCACCCGGGTTTCGAAATCGGGCGGCTCGATCGGCACCGACAGCCCCCAGCCGAAGCGTGAGCGCAGCCGCGCCTCGATGCCCTCGACCTCCTTGGGGTATCGATCGCAGGTCAGGATGATCTGCTGGCGAGATTCCAGCAGCGCGTTGAAGGTATGGAAGAACTCCTCCTGCGATCGATCCTTTCCGGCGAAGAACTGGATGTCGTCGATCAGCAGCGCGTCGACCGAGCGATAGCGGGCCTTGAAGTCGTCGATCGACGCGCGCCGGAGCGCCTGGATCATTTCGCTGACGAACTTCTCGGAATGCAGGTAAACGACGTTGCGCTGCGGGTCCTGGTCGACCAGGGCATGGCCAACGGCGTGCAGCAGGTGGGTCTTGCCCAGTCCGGTGCCGCCGTAGAGCAGCAGCGGGTTGTAGACCTTGCCCGGATCCTGCGCGACCTGCTGGGCGGCGGCAAAGCCGAGCTCGTTGGACTTGCCGAGGACGAAATTGTCGAAGCGATAGTGATCGTCCAGTCCGGTCGCGCCGGCGCCGGTCCGCCGCCGCCGGCTAGGCGCCGCTTGGTCCGACTCGCCGCTGCCGACGACCACGACCACCTCGCTGCGGCCGATGTCGTGCAGGGAAAAGAAATCCCGAATGGTGCCGATGTAGTGTGCAAGCACCTGCTCGCGGACGAAATCGTTCGGGGCCTGGAGCCGTAGCTGTTCGCCGGGACCGGAACCGGGCAGTGGGTGCAGCGGACGGACCCAGGTGTTGAGCTCTTCCAGCGGTATCTCCCGCTCGAGTCGCTCGAGGCAGGCCTGCCAGAGTTGTGCCGGGTCGTGGTCCATTCCTGTATCGAATCCGAAGCCTGGTTCTGCGTGATCATACCGGCCGGGCCGGCGGGCCAGTCTAGGCGTGGCCCGGTGAATTGTCCATGCGCGATGCCGATCGCCCCGGCTCGTTGCGAGAACGCGGGACGCATCTTGCTGTACCCGCCCTTCAACAGGTATACTTGTCAGTCTTTTTTGGCTTGCGTCGGCTCCGCCCGCGCCGCCGAACCGAATCACTGCAGAGGATTGCAATCATGAAGCGTACTTTCCAGCCCAGTCGGATCAAGCGTGCCCGCCGGCACGGATTCCGCGCTCGCATGGCGACCCGTTCGGGCCGGGCCATCATCAACGCCCGTCGCGCACGCGGCCGCAAGCGTCTGTCCGCCTGATCGTCTCCGTTCGATTCGGCACCAGGACTGCGTTGCTGCCCCGATGCCGAACGATCTGCGCCTGCCCCGGGCCGCGCGTCTGACCGGAACCCGAGCGTTCGACAGGGTCTTCGCGTCCCGGTCTGCTCGCTCCGGCCGACACTTCCGCATTCATTTCACCGCGTCCGAGACCGGCGTAGACACGCCGCGTCTCGGCGTGACCGTGTCGAAACGCGTGGCGCGGCGTGCCGTGGAGCGGAACCGGGTGCGCCGTCAGGTGCGAGAATCGTTTCGCCTTCACCGATCCGACATCGACACGTTCGATTATGTGGTGCGCGCGCTCCCGTCGGCCGCAGCGGCCGACAATCTCGAACTCCGCCGTTCACTCGATGAACTCTGGAGCCGCTTCCATTCACGCCTGCATTCATGATTCCGTCATTGAGTAGAGTTCACCCATGAGTACCCGTACCCTGCTGCTGCTGTTGCTGGCCTTTCTCGGCTTCATGATCTACGTCGAGTGGCAGAGCGACTTTGCGCCGGACGCGCCGGCCCCGGTCGAGCCGCTTCCCGCCGAGCGCGCGCCGGACGGGACGCTGCCGGCCGACGCGTCGAGCGTACCGACCGATGTGCCGGATCTACCGGAGCCCGTCGAGGGCGAACCGGTTGCGGGATCGACGCGGGTCCCGGCCACCGACGAGGTTCGTTCGGGCGCGCGCATCGAAGTGATCACCGACAAATTGCTGGCCGAAATCGACCCGGTCGGCGGCACCCTGGTCGGCCTTCGTCTGCGCGAGTATCCGGTCAGCGTCGACCAGCCCGACACGCCGTTCGTGCTGCTGTCGGAAACCATGCCCGGTTATCACGTTGCCCAGGCCGGACTCGTCGACAGCGAGGGGCGTGCGCCGAACCACACCTCCCGATTCGACTATGACCGCGGCCTCTATGAAATGGCACAGGGCGAGGATCGACTGGTCGTGCCACTGCGCTGGCGCGGCGAAAACGGTATGGAGATCGAACAGCGCTGGACCTTCCACCGCAACGATTACGTGATCGAGCACGTCGTCGAGATCACCAACGCCGGCGAAACCGCCTGGCAGGGAAGCCGGTATCTGCAGCTTCAGAAGTCACCGGAACGCGCCGGTAGCGGCATGACCTTCACCAACCCCGAGCGGATCAGCTTCAACGGCGCGGCGGTCTTCGATCCGCAGGAGAAATTCATCAAGCTGCCATTCGATGAGTTCGCTGACGAGCCATACCGCAATACCTTCGAGGGTGGCTGGGCCGGCATGGTCCAGCACTACTTCCTCAGCGCATGGATTCCGACCGCCGAGATCCCGCATCGGTATTCGACCCGCCTCGTCGATGCGGTGGTGCCGAACCGGTTCGCGCTGTCGGCGACTTCGACGCCGATCCGGGTCGAGCCCGGCACCACGCAGCGTTTCGAAGCCGAACTGTTCGCCGGGCCGAAGAAACAGAACCGCCTCGACGAAGTCGCCGACGGGCTCAGCCTGACCGTCGATTACGGCATCTTCACCGTGTTCTCCAAGCCGCTGTTCTGGCTGCTCGACAAGATCCATGCCCTGGTCAGCAACTGGGGCGTAGCGATCATCCTGCTCACCCTGCTGATCAAGCTGGCGTTCTACAAGCTGACGCAGGCGCAGTTCCGTTCGATGGGCAAGCTGCGCAAGCTGCAGCCGCGCATCCAGCAGCTGAAGGAACGCTACGGCGATGATCGCCAGAAGTTCGGCCAGGCGATGATGGAGATCTACAAGAAGGAGAAGGTCAACCCGCTTGGCGGCTGTCTTCCGATCCTGGTCCAGATTCCGATCTTCATCGCGCTTTACTGGGTGCTGCTGGAGTCGGTCGAACTGCGCCAGGCCAGCTTCCTCTGGGTGCCGGACCTCAGCAAGCCCGATCCGCTGTTCATCCTGCCGATCATCAACGGCGTATTCATGATCGTGACCCAGCGACTGACGCCGGTGGCCGGGATGGATCCGATGCAGCGCAAGATCATGCAATGGCTGCCGGTCGCGTTCGCCGTCCTGTTCGCGTTCTTCCCGGCCGGGCTGGTGCTGTACTGGTCGGCCAACAGTGGTATCTCGCTGCTCCAGCAGTGGTACATCCTTCGCCAGATCGACGCCGAGGAAGCGCGGGCCCGGGCCTGATGCCCGCGGCGCCCGCCGCCCGCCGATGACCGACACCATCTGCGCGATCGCCACGCCGCCCGGTCCGGGCGGTGTCGGCATCGTGCGCCTGTCGGGCCCGTTGGTGCCGGCGCTGGCCGAACGACTGATCGGGCGCTGCCCGCGGCCCCGTCGCGCGATCCGGGCCCGGGTCGTGGATGCCGAAGACCGCGTGCTCGACGACGGGCTGGCGCTGTATTTCGAAGCGCCGGCATCGTTCACCGGAGAACACGTCCTCGAACTCCAGCTGCACGGCTCGCCGGTCGTGCTCGAACAGGTCATGGCCGCGGCCGTTACCGCTGGCGCCCGACGGGCCGAAGCCGGTGAATTCTCGCAGCGCGCGTTCCTCAACGACAAGCTCGACCTGGCCCAGGCCGAGGCGGTGGCCGACCTCATTGCCGCCACCTCGGAGCGCGCGGCGCGCGCGGCGCGCAGAAGCCTCGAAGGCCGGCTGTCCGACGATGTGCACGACCTCGCCGAACGCATGACCCGCTTGCGCGTTCACGTCGAGGCCGCGTTGGACTTTCCCGACGAGGACATCGACTTCCTGGCCGACGGCGAAGTCCGGGCCGCGACCGAGGCCTGCATCGAAGCGACTCGGTCGTTGCTCGACCGAGCCAACGCCGGGCGAGTTGTCAACGATGGGATCAGGATCGCCATCATCGGACGGCCCAACGCCGGCAAGTCGAGCCTGTTCAATGCACTGGTGCGCCGGGATGCCGCCATCGTCACCGACATCCCCGGGACCACCCGTGACATCGTCCGTGAGACCGTGCATTTCAACGGCATTCCGGCGATGCTGGCCGACACCGCCGGACTGCGCGAGACCGACGATCCGGTCGAGCGTGAAGGGGTTCGCCGGGCCGAAGCCGAACTCGCCGAGGCCGACGTGGTGCTGTGGGTGCGCGATGCGTCCGATCTCCATGACGAACCGCGTCCGTCGACCGACCGGCCGCTGATCGAAATCCGCAACAAGGTCGATGTCGTTGCAGGTCCATCGGGCCGCGACGAGCGCGTGGTCCGGCTGTCGGCCCGGACGGGCGACGGCCTGGCCGCGCTCGATGCGGCGCTGATCGAAGCGCTGGGCGTCGAAGTCGAGGCCAGCGCGCCGATCTCGGCGCGCGCGCGTCACGTCGAATGCATCGAACGCGCGTTGCTGCACCTGGCCACCGGTCTCGATGAACTTCGTTCGACCGGTTCCGGCGAGCTGCTGGCCGAAGAACTCCGCGCCGCGGCCGATGCCCTTGGTGAAATCACGGGTCGGCTTCATTCCGACGACCTGCTCGGCCGGATCTTCTCCTCGTTCTGCATCGGCAAATAGTCCAGCCGGTATCCGCCCGTCACGGCCGGCCGGGTTGACGCGGGTCGGGCCGATGGATCGACCCGTCGGTTCGCCCGTTGACGGGCCCGCTGCCGCCGACCCATACTCGGCATTCGCATTCGCCCGGATCGTCGCCATGCTTCACCCGCTGCAAGAGCTGATTCTCGATCGCGCGAAGAACGATGCCGACGCGACCTACCTGTGTCAGCCGATCGACCGGGAATGGATCACCTGGACCTGGGCCCAGGCCGTCGATGAAGCGCAGCGCGTCGCAGCGATGCTGAAGGCAGAGGGTCTGGAACCCGGCGATCGCGTCGGATTGATTTCGAAGAACTGCGCCCACTGGATCATTGCCGATATGGCGATGATCCTAGCCGGCCTGGTCAGCGTGCCGATCTATCCGACTGCCAATGCCAGAACGATCCGCGGCATTCTCGAGCACAGCGGTTGCCGAGCGATCTTCATCGGCAAGCTCGAACACCCGGACGAGCAGGCTTCGGGCATCCCCGACGACCTGCTGACCATCGCCATGCCGTACCCTGGCGCGTCCGGACAACGCGACTGGAACGACTGGATCGACGCGGCCGGTCCGGCCTTCGAACCGACGCCGCGCGCCGATGACGACCTGGCGACGCTGCTCTACACCTCCGGCTCTACCGGTGAACCCAAGGGCGCGATGCACAGCTACGGCAATTTCCTGTTCGTGGGCCGGGCGCTTGGCGACGCGGTCGGTGTGCGTGACGGCGATCGCGTGCTGTCCTATCTGCCGCTTTCGCACTGCACCGAGCGCGCCTACGTCGAGGCTGCCAGTTTTCATGGCGGCACGACGCTGTATTTCGTCGAGACGCTGGATACGTTCATGGACGACCTCACGCACGCGCAGCCGACGCTGTTCGGCTCCGTTCCCAGGCTGTGGAAGAAATTCCAGCTCGGTGTTCTCGAGAAGCTTCCGCAGGAAAAACTCGATCGCCTGCTGCGGATTCCGATCGTCAAGGGACTGATCCGCAGAAAGGTGCAGAAGGGTCTTGGACTGGACCGGGCCGATTGGTTCGCGTCCGGCTCGGCGCCGATCGCGCCGGCGCTGCTGGAGTGGTGGGACCGGATCGGCGTGACGATCTGCGAAGGCTGGGGGATGACCGAGACCTTCGCCTACGGCACCCAGATCGGCCGTGGCGAGACGCCGCGCTTCGGCTCGATCAGCCGTGCGATGCCGGACGTCGAATTGCGCACCAGCGAGGACGGCGAACTTCAGATCCGCTGCCCGTGCCTGATGCAAGGCTACTACCGGGCCGGGGACGAGAGCGCGGCCAATTTCGTCGACGGCTGGTTCCGGACCGGCGACCGGGCGTCGATCGACGCCGACGGTTGGGTTCATATCACCGGCCGGGTCAAGGAGTTGTTCAAGACCACCAAGGGCAAGTACATCGCGCCCGTGCCGATCGAAAGCCTGCTGGCCCGCAATGCCATGATCGAAATGGCCTGCGTGATCGGCGATGGACGCGACCAGCCCATCGCGCTGATCCAGCTGCCCGAACACGCCGGTATGCCGTTGCGCGAGGTCCGCACGCGCCTGGTCGAAACGCTCGAAGCCGTCAACACCGAGCTCGAACCGCACGAACGGATCGAACGCATCATCGTGATCCGCGAACACTGGACCGTCGACAACGAACTGCTGACTCCGACGCTGAAGATTCGTCGGCCGCAGATCGAAGCGCGGTATCGCAACGCCATCGCCGAATCCAGCGGCAAGGTCTTCATCGCGGGCGACCACGAACCGCACTGAACGCCGCCGGGCGTTCGTTACGGTCATCGCCCATGACCCGTCGGCCGAGCGATTTCAGTCCTCGGGGTTCGAGCCCGACACGTGGGTCTCGAACAAGGCATCGAGCTCGGCCCGGGCCGCCTCGGCATCGTAGTCGCCGCTGGCGGCAATCTGCATCGCCTTGCCGAAGACGGTCATCATCATCGACGTGCCGTCGACCGTCGCCTCGACCTCGACCCGGTCCCAGCGCTCGAACCGATCGGCCCAGCGTTCGCGGACCATGGCCCAGTAGGCGCTTGTCGCCGCCCAGTACTCGTCGCCGGCGCTGAAGTCGAAGCCGGTGATCCGGTCGTAGCGATTGACGCCGATCTCGCGGGCGAGGAACGGCGTGACCGGATCGGGCGCGCCGTCGTCACCGGTGACCATCTTCAGGTTGTCCTGTTCGTGCGTCCAACCGGTTGGCAGGATGGTGTGTCGGTTGGTGCCGAGCAGCACATCGTAGTCGTCCCGTACGCTGAACTCGCGGCGGGGCAACGGTCGGCGGGTCTGGTGACCTTCCCAGATCGAGTGGGTCGGGAAATGGCGCCATTCGCCGATCGATTCATACCGTGGTGAATCGTCGACCTGGAACACGGCCTGACTCCAGGCGCCCGCAGCGCGGTCCGCATCCAGGGTCGTTCGTTCCCAGGTGCCGCGGCTGACGTACTCGTGCAGGTCGGTGTCTTCGTATTGCCAGTCCTGGCGCCAGTGTTTGGTCACGATCGGATCGCTCAGGTTTCCGTCGTCCTGCTCGATGATCATGACCAGGACGTGCTGAAGGCTGATGAACGCGGGTTCGTCGGCCACCACGTAGACGTATTCGGTGCCCCATGACCGATACGGCCTGGCCGGCTCGAAGCCGGGCGCGAAACCGATCGACTCCAGGAAGTCGAAGCTCGTCCGGTAGGCACCGGCCATCGCGAGAATGGCCCGGCGGTCGCGCTCGATCTTCGACAGGTCGTCGGCCTGCAGGCGCTTCCAGCTCTCGGTCGGCTCGGTGACAGCGTCGGGCATCGGCCCGGACGTCGTTCCGCCGCGCGGGGCCATCTCGTCGGTCTCCACGAACGGCCAGGCGAAGAGGTAGTCGATGGACTCGTCGTCACCTTCCTCGTAGGCCAGGGCGGGGGCGGCCAGCAAGATCATGACGCCGGCGAGCATCAACGGGATCAGGAGGGGGGATCGAGACAGGGACATGGGAACTCCGGTGAAGTGCATTGGGGGGTCAGTATAGAAACGTGTCATTGCCGACGCGAGTCAGAGGATGCATGTCGATCGATCGCCCCGACTCGGGAAGGCCCGGTCAAAAAACGGCGGCCGCGAAACGGGTCGCGGCCGCCGTCGTTCCATCTGCCGTCGATGGAAGCGATCAGTCGCCGGCAAGCCGGGACCCGATTGGAATCACGTAGGCATCGAACACGGCGTCGATCTGCTCGGGATCGACGTCGGTGCCTTCTCGCGTGGCGTCGGCCAGCTCGAACAGGCCGTCGATCACCGGCATGCCGTCGACGTCGGTGTCGAGAACGACGCCGCCGTTGTCCAGCATCCGGGTCCAGGCCTCGCGCACGGTCGCCCAGTATTCCGCGGTGTCATCCCAGTAGTCGTAGGCCGCGGTGAAGTCGGTGCGGTCGGTGCGGATGTAGTTGTTGAAGCCGAATTCGCGGACCAGCACTTCGCGCGTTTCACCGTCGACGCGCACGACCTTGCTGTTGTCCTGCTCGTGGGTCCAGCCGGTTGGCGTGACGGTGTGCCGATTCTCGACGTTCAGTGCGGTGTAATCGTCGCGAATCGTGTAATCGCGCCTAGGCAACGGACGCCAGGTCCGGTCAGAGGTCCAGGTCGCGTTGCCGTAACGATGATTCCAGTCGCCGGTGCCGCAGTACCGCGGTGCATCGGAGACTTCGAATACGCATTGCGTCCATTTCCCTTCGGTTCGTTCGGCCGAGAGCGGCACACGGCTCCAGGTCTGGTCATCGGAAAACTCGAACCGGTGGTCGGCCTCCCAGGTCCAGTCCTGGCGCCAGTGCTTGATGACCGAATCACCGACCAGCAGCAGGTGCTGCAGAACGATGCGGTCGCCGCTGTCTTCGACCAGCACCACGGTTTCGGCGGCACCGGTGCGCTTCGGATCGAAGCGCTCGTAGTCGTCGGCAAGCGCTACGGTTTCCTCGAACATGAAGGTGACGCCGAATTCGCCGACCATCGACAGGATGGCCTGGCGATCGGCCGTCGGCGGGGTGGATTCGGAATCCGTCGATTCGGCCGGGACATCAGCGGTCCGGTTGCCGTCAGCGGCGGTGGCGAGCGTGCCGGTGCCGGTGGTTGCACAGCCGCTGACCATGAACGCGGCCGAAAGGACCAGTGCACTGGCCGTGCGGGTCGGGAATGCGGTGAGGGTCATTTCAAATCTCCTTGCTGGGTTCATGCCTGACTCGAGATCATTCGGATGTTGGCGATCGGATGCCGCGCGCGACGGATTCATTCCCACGAGCCTTATTTGGTCAGGATCAACTTGCCGTAGCGCGTTTCGCGCAGCACGTAGGTCTGACCGCGATGCTGAATCAGCACGCGGCCGGCCGAGCCAAGCAGCAGGCGGCTGTCGACTTCGCTGGGCTCGCGCGGCACGCGTTCGCGTTCCGCCTTGCTGGAGTCGCTCATCCGGTCGTTCATCCAATCATTCACTGGATCCGTTCCTCGTGGTCGTTCAACGGTTCAGCCACTGGAAATCGCGTGCGACCGTCAGCCGCACGCTTCGCCCCGGCTGGTCGATGCCGTTCGGATGGATGCGGTAGTCCTTGTCGAATACGTTGTCCAGGGCCAGCCGGAATTCGAAACCGGCCAGCGGTCCCGCCGTCGGGCTCCAGTTGGCGAACAGGTCGGTCTTGCCGTAGCCGGCGGTTTCCAGCGCGCCTTCGGGAACGTCGTCACGCGCGCGGGCCGCGACCAGTTCGGCGCCGATCGAGACCTGGCGATCGAGCAGGTACAGTCCGCCGCCGAGCGAGGCCCGTTCGGGCTGGATGCTGGCCAGATCCTCGCCGGCCGCGCCTTCGCCGTCGACTCGGGTCCAAGCGGCCTGTACCCAGCCACGCGGTCCGTCCAGCCGGGCCACGGCTTCGAGGCCGTCGAGTTCGGCATCGACATTCCGGTTGGTCGTGATGCCGGGGAACACCAGGGTCTGGGTGATCGGGTCGAATGTCGGTTCGCCGGCAATGAAGACCACGAACTGATCGACGAAGTTGTCGACCTCGCTCTGCCAGGCGGTGATGTCGACCTCGAAGTCCATGTCGCTTCCGAACAGGTCGTCGCGACGCCAGCGCACCCCGGCCTGGACCTGGTCGGCCTGCTCGGCCTGCAGGTCGGGCGTCGGTATGAATTCATTGATGACCACCTGGCCCGGGCCCAGCGGCACGACGAAGTGAACGCCGTCGGCATAGAGCTCGGTCAGGCTCGGTGCGCGGAACGCCTCGGCGTATTCGGCCCAGAGATACAGGTCGTCGCTGGGCGACCAGCCGATTGCAACGCGCGGCGAAGTGCGGTTGTCGTCGCGGTCGGCGAAGCTGCCGTCGGCGCTGTACTCGAACTCGTCGTAGCGGATGCCGGGGATCAGGCTGACGGTCTCGCCGAGCGGAATCTCGGCCTGGACGAACGCTGCCCGATAGTCGATCTCGGCATCCGGGAACTGCGGGCGGGCAGCGTCGTTCCGCGTGCCGCTCTGTTCGTCCCCGTACATCTCGAAGCCGTAGGTCAGTCGAACCCCGTCGAGCGCCGTTTGCCCGAACGAGCTGGTGTTGACGACCTCCAGGCCCTGCGTCTCGAACGCGGTCCGATCGACGCGTGCGTCATCGAGCCGGAACTCGAAGGCGTCGACTTCGTTGGAATATGCCGCGACATCGAGGTTGAACCAGCGGTTGCCCGGATCATCGAAGGTGTAGCGCAGACGGGTGCTGGAGCGTTCGGTCTCGCGATCGACCAGCGTATTCGGTGTGGCGACCGCGTTGGCGTTGGTTGGATTCAGGCCGCTGTTCTCGAAGCGATCGGCCGACAACTCGATGCGGTGGTACAGGCGCGGCTCGAAGCCGACCTTGACCATGCCGTTGTCGATCTCGTCCTGGGTGGCGAAGATGTCGTCGCCGCCGCCGTCGGTCAGGTCCTCGCCGACGTTGCGACGCACGTAGCTGACCAGTCCGTCGAAGGCGCCGGATTGACCGTACAGCGTGCCGTAGCCGGCCCATTCCTCGCCATTGCTCTGGTACCCGCCCTTCAGTCGCAGGCCGATGCCGTCGGCCCCGCCGGTCAGATCGCGGCCATTGACGCTCTCGATCACGAACACTCCGCCGAGCGCGCCGGATCCGTAGATTGCCGAACTGGCGCCGCGCAGCACCTCGATCGAGCGGATCAGGTCGGGGTCGAGCAGGAAGCGGCCGCCGTGAGCCTTGTTGTAGTTCTGCCGGGTGCCGTCGAGGCGGATGACGACCTGCTCGTCGGCAAACCCACGGATCGCCGGTTCCTCGGCGATTCGGCGCGGGCCGCCCTGGATATTGACGCCGGGCACGGTCTCGAAGACGTCCTGGAACCCATAGGGCTGGGTCCGCTCGATGTCCTCGCGGCGGATGACCGAAACCGACGCAGGAGTCGTGAACTGCGGACGCTCGGTGCGGGTCGCGGAGACCACGACAGGCTCGAGCTCGGCCGACGCCTCGGGCACACCGGCGGCGGCGGGGTCGAGGTCGGAATTCTGGGCCAGTACGGGCGTCGAAACAGCCAGCGCGATGGCGGCAAACAACGGGGAACGATTCACGGGCACTCCATCCTTGTACGTTCGTTTGGTCTGAGCGTCTTGTGGAGGCCTGGCTTGCGAAGGTGCCTGCTGGCTGGGCCGCTCCGGGCGCATACAGCGCGCCGGAGAGAACCAGACTATACACGGAACGATAATGATTCGCAATACGATCCACAATTGTTCGAGTCGGCGGGGATCGATCGACCGGAACGATTGGTGAGAAAGACCGGTGAGGAAGACCGGCGAGGAAGACCGGCGAGGAAGATCGGCGCGACGGGCCGTGGCCGAACTCGACAGGGTTTCGCTCCGAACCGCGCAGCGCCCGTCAGCGTTAGAATTGCGCCGACCGGCGCGTTCCCGACTGCCCAGGGAGCCCGGCTGCTTTCGGGGTCCATTCACGATGAACACAAACGGGCGGATCATTCCTTCCGGTCGAGCTTCGGCCGGCAACCACAACGACGGCTGAACACGGGACGACGGCATGCGGATCGGTGTACCCAAGGAAATCAAGAACCACGAGTACCGGATCGGCCTGACGCCGGCCGGCGTACGCGAACTGGTCGGTCACGGCCACGAGGTGATGGTCCAGCGCGACGGCGGCAAGGCCATCGGCCTGACCGACGACC
>CAZJSH010000021.1:0-33663 GCA_964548715.1 uncultured Halomonas sp.
CCGCGAGGGTGGTCGGACCGTGGGTGCCGGCGTGGTTGCCAAGATCCACAAGTAAGCACGCGGGCGTGTTCCGGTCCGCCGCGGGCGGGCCGGATCCCGGTCAGTTTTCAACAGGCGAGTAGCTCAACTGGCAGAGCAGCGGTCTCCAAAACCGCAGGTTGGGGGTTCGAGTCCCTCCTCGCCTGCCACTCAATCAGCAGAAGTGCGATATGGCAGCCGAAAACAACGCAACGCGTGACATCCCGCTCTGGATCGTCGCCATCCTGATCCTCGCCGGCGGAATCGTCGGATACGGGTATCTGGAAGGCCAGGTGCTGGACCTCGTCCGGATCGTCGTGCTGCTCGCAGCCGCGGGCCTGGCGGTGTTCGTCGCTTCGCGCACCGCCAAGGGCGGCGAGTTCTTCAGCTACGTCCGCGAGGTCGACGTCGAGCGCCGCAAGGTGGTCTGGCCGACTCGCCAGGAAACGCTGCAGACCACTCTGATCGTGCTCGTGATCACGGTCATCGTCGGGATCATCCTGTTCGCAATGGATACGCTGTTCGGCTGGTTCGTGCGACGGCTGATCGGGCTCGGCGGGGAGCTCTGATGAGCAAGCGCTGGTACGTGGTACACGCCTACTCGGGCTTCGAGAAGCAGGTTCAGCGGTCATTGACCGAGCGGATCGAGCGCGCTGGCATGGGCGACCAGTTCGGTGAAATCCTGGTCCCGACCGAAGAGGTCGTGGAAATGAAGAAAGGCGTCAAGCGCAAGAGCGAGCGCAAGTTCTTCCCAGGTTACGTGCTGGTCGAGATGGATATGAACGAAGACACCTGGCATCTGGTCAAGGACGTGCCGAAGGTGATGGGATTTATCGGCGGACGGCAGGACAAGCCTGCGCCGATTTCGCAGGCCGAGGCCGACTCGATCCTGAACAGGGTCAAGGAGGGCGTCGACAAGCCGCGACCGAAGGTTCTGTTCGAGCCGGGTGAAATGGTCCGCGTCATCGACGGCCCCTTCAACGATTTCAACGGCACCGTCGAGGAAATCAACTACGAGAAGAGCCGGCTGCGCGTGGCCGTTTCGATCTTCGGGCGCTCGACGCCGGTGGAGCTGGACTTCCAGCAGGTCGAAAAGACGTAATGAATTCGAGTGCGGCCGCGGCCGCACTCGAGGCCGGTTCGCCACGAGGCGAGCCGGAAGAGGATCACACGACAACGATGGGGAGCCGGATCGCGCCTGACTTCGTTCAGGACTGGATCGGCGCTTGGACCCGAAGGAGATATAACGATGGCGAAGAAGATCTCGGCCTACATCAAGCTGCAGGTGCCTGCAGGCCAGGCCAATCCGAGTCCGCCCGTGGGCCCCGCGCTGGGCCAGCACGGCGTGAATATCATGGAATTCTGCAAGGCGTTCAATGCGGCGACCCAGAGCATCGAGCCGGGCCTGCCGACGCCGGTGGTGATCACGGTCTACAACGACCGTAGCTTTACCTTCATTACCAAGACGCCGCCGGCCGCAGTGCTGCTGCGCAAGGCCGCCAAGATCCAGAAGGGCAGCGGCGAGCCGAATACCAGGAAGGTCGGCACGGTGACCCGTGCCCAGCTCGAAGAGATCGCCAGGATCAAGGAGCCCGACATGACCGCCGCCGACATGGACGCCGCCGTGCGGACCATCGCCGGCAGCGCACGCAGCATGGGCCTGAACGTGGAGGGTGTCGAATAATGGCTGCCAATACCAAGCGTCGTCGCGCAATCCGGGAAAAGGTCGAAGCCGGCAAGTTGTACGGCATCGACGAGGCCCTGGAAATGCTGAAGGATCTCAGCAAGGTCAAGTTCACCGAAAGCGTGGACGTGGCCGTTCGGCTGGGTGTCGATCCGCGCAAGTCCGACCAGGTGGTTCGCGGCGCCATCGTGCTGCCGCACGGCACCGGCAAGAATGTTCGCGTGGCGGTATTCGCCCAGGGCGAGAACGCCGACAAGGCCGAGGCCGCCGGCGCCGATATCGTCGGGTTCGAAGATCTTGCCGAGACCATCAAGGGCGGCACGATCGATTTCGATGTCTGTATCGCTACGCCGGACGCCATGCGTGTCGTAGGCCGGCTGGGCACGGTGCTCGGTCCGCGCGGCCTGATGCCGAACCCGAAGGTCGGAACCGTCACCACCGACGTCGAGCAGGCGGTGAAGAACGCCAAGGCCGGCCAGGTCCAGTTCCGGACCGACAAGGGCGGCATTGTGCACACGACGATCGGCAAGGCCGATTTCGATACCGATGCGCTGAAAGGAAATCTCGTGGCGCTGATCCAGGAGCTGGTCAAGTCCAAGCCGGCCGCATCCAAGGGTCAGTATCTGCGGAAGATCGCGCTGTCGACGACCATGGGTCCCGGCATCACGGTCGACAACGCAACGCTGGATCTGTAGATCCCGGCGTGAAGGATTCGCCCGGGCGTTCGCGTCCGGACGGAAAGCGGGCGTATCGCGGAGACCGTTTCCGCGCCCGTCCAAGACCGCAGGTCCGAAGGTGGATGTCCACCCGAGGCTAAAGGAAGCAATTCCGCCTGCGCAGATGGTGTCGCCCGAATACCCGAGTACATGACGGGGAAACGGCCACCAACGAGGTGCCGGATCGAAGTTCGATCCGGTGTGGCTGGACGGTCGGAATTATCCGACCTTCCGACTTGACGGAGGTAGCACATGGCGCTCAGTCTTGAGCAGAAGAAGGCGGTCGTGGCGGAAGTGGCCCACGTGGCCCAGTCCGCGCACTCAGCCGTAGCTGCCGAATACCGTGGCATCACCGTAGAGAAGATGACCGAGATGCGGGCAAAGGCCCGTTCCGAGGGCGTCTATCTCAAGGTGGCCAAGAACACGCTGGTCAAGCGTGCCGTCGAGGGTACCGAGTTCGAATGCATGGCCGAGGAACTGACCGGCCCGTTGCTGTTCGCGTTCTCCATCGAGGACCCGGGCGCTGCAGCGCGGCTGATCAAGGACTTTGCGAAGGACGATGACAAGCTCGTCGTTCGTCTGGTTGCCATGGGCGCGACGCTCTACCAGGCTTCGGAGATCGAACGCCTGGCCAGTATGCCGACCCGCGACCAGGCCATCTCCATGCTGATGGGCGTCATGAAGGCGCCGATCGAGAAGCTCGCACGTACCCTCGCCGAGCCGCACGCCAAGCTGGTTCGTACGGTCGCCGCGGTTCGCGACAGCAAGCAGGCTGCCTGATCCTTTCGTTTATTTCGTTTAATGGAGTTTGAACAATGGCCGTTTCCAAAGAAGATATTCTCGAAACCATTTCCAACATGACCGTCGTCGAGGTCGTTGACCTCATCGAAGCGATGGAAGAGAAGTTCGGTGTCTCCGCAGCCGCTCCGGTGGCTGCTGCTGCAGCTCCGGCTGCCGGTGGCGAAGCCGCTGCCGCGGAAGAGAAGACCGAGTTCGACGTCGTCCTGGCAGGCTTCGGCGACAAGAAGGTCCAGGTGATCAAGGCCATCCGTGGCATCACCGGCCTGGGGCTGAAGGAAGCCAAGGACATGGTCGAGGGCGCTCCGTCACCGGTCAAGGAAGGCGTGAGCAAGGAAGAAGCAGACGACATCAAGAAGCAGCTCGAAGAAGCCGGCGCTACCGTCGAGGTCAAGTAATCTCGCCGGTCGCACATTGATGCCAGGCATGGGCTGGGTGTCTTCGGACGCCCGGCCCGTTCCTGTTTTCGATGCGGCCAGAAGCATCAACGGCCAGGGCCCGTTCCGGGTGTCCTGGCGGTTCAGTCTCTCATGAAGTGTCCCGGATCAACTGCACCAGCACGCGGGTGAAATGCCGATGAACTACTCGTTTACCGAAAAGAAGCGAATCCGGAAGGAATTTGGGGAACATGTGCAGGTTATTGACCCGCCGTTCCTGTTGTCAACCCAAGTGGAGTCGTACAAGGAATTCCTGCAGGACCAGGTTCTGGAAGCTGACCGTGATCCCAAGGGGCTGCACGGCGCGCTTTCGTCGGTGTTCCCGATCTCGAGCTACTCCGGCAATGCCGCGCTCGAGTACGTGAACTACGAACTCGGCAAGCCCGAGTTCGACGTGGTGGAGTGCAAGATGCGCGGCATGACCTATGCCGCACCGCTGCGCGTGACCGTGCGCCTGGTCATCTACGACAAGGACAGCCCGGCCCGGAACAAGAAGGTCAAGGAAGTCAAGGAGCAGGATGTCTACATGGGCGACCTGCCGCTGATGACCGAGACCGGGACGTTCATCATCAACGGGACCGAGCGCGTCATCGTCAACCAGATGCACCGTTCGCCGGGCGTGTTCTACGATCACGATCGTGGCAAGACCCATTCCTCCGGCAAGCTGCTTTACAACGCCCGCGTGATTCCGTACCGCGGCAGCTGGCTGGATTTCGAATTCGACCCGAAGGACAGCGTGTTCACGCGTATCGATCGTCGCCGCAAGCTGCCGGTGACGATTCTTCTGCGTGCGCTGGGTATGGAGGACGAGGAAATTCTCGATACCTTCTTCGAGAAGTCGAAAATCACGCTGCGCAAGAGCGACGCGAAGATCGACCTGGTGCCGAAGCGCCTGCGTGGGGAAACCGCGCTGGCCGACATTGCCGACAAGGACGGCAACGTCATTGTCCAGAAGGATCGCCGCATCACGGCGCGCCACGTCAAACAGATGGAAGAGGCCGGCGTGAAGGCGCTGGACGTGGGTGACGAGTATCTGATCGGGCGCATCCTGGCCCGCAACGTAGTCGATACCGACTCCGGCGAGTTGATCGCGGCGTGCAACGACGAGATCACCCCGGAGGTGCTCGAGGCGCTGCGCGAAGCCAAGATCAAGTCGTTCGAGATTCTCTACGTCAACGACCTCGATCAGGGCCCGTACATCTCGAACACCCTGCGCATCGACCCGACGTCCAGCGAGCTCGAAGCGCTGTGGGAAATCTACAAGATGATGCGCCCGGGCGAGCCTCCGACCAAGGAAGCGGCCCAGAACCTGTTCAAGAACCTGTTCTTCACCGACGAACGCTACGACCTGTCGCCGGTTGGCCGGATGAAGTTCAATCGCCGGGTCGGCCGCGACGAGCTGGAAGGTCCGGGCACGCTGGATCGTGAAGACATCCTGGCCGTGCTCAAGGTGCTGATCGACATCCGCAACGGCAACGGCACGGTCGACGATATCGACCACCTCGGCAATCGCCGGGTGCGGTCGGTCGGCGAGATGGCCGAAAATCAGTTCCGGATCGGGCTGGTTCGCGTCGAGCGCGCGGTCCGTGAACGTCTGAGCATGGCAGAGAGCGAAGGCCTGGGTCCGCAGGACCTGATCAACGCCAAGCCGGTAGCCGCCGCGATCAAGGAGTTCTTCGGCTCCTCGCAGCTTTCGCAGTTCATGGACCAGAACAATCCGCTGTCGGAAGTCACCCACAAGCGCCGCGTCTCGGCGCTTGGCCCGGGCGGCCTGACCCGCGAACGCGCGGGTTTCGAGGTCCGCGACGTGCACCCGACCCACTACGGACGGCTGTGCCCGATCGAGACCCCGGAAGGCCCAAACATCGGTCTGATCAACTCGCTGGCGGTCTACTCGCGGACCAACAGCTACGGCTTCCTGGAAACGCCGTACTGCAAGGTCGTCAACGGCAAGGTCACCGATGACGTCACGTACCTGTCGGCGATCGAGGAAGGCGACTACGCCATTGCCCAGGCCAACGCGGAGCTCGACAAGAACCGCAAGTTCACCGCCGAGCTGATTCCGTGCCGTCACCAGGGCGAATTCACGCTGAAGACGCCGGAAGAGATCGACTTCATCGACGTTTCGCCGCGCCAGATCGTCTCCGTGGCCGCGGCGATGGTTCCGTTCCTCGAGCACGATGACGCCAACCGCGCGTTGATGGGTTCGAACATGCAGCGCCAGGCCGTGCCGACGCTGCGCGTCGACAAGCCACTGGTCGGAACCGGTCTCGAGCGCGTCGTGGCAACCGACTCGGGTGTGACCACCGTTGCGCTGCGCGGCGGTGTGGTCGACCAGGTCGACGCTGGCCGTATCGTGGTCCGCGCCAACGAGGACGAAGTCGGCGAGGACGATCCGGGTGTGGATATCTACAACCTGGTCAAGTACGAGCGCTCCAACCAGAACACTTGCATGAACCAGCGCCCGCTGGTCAAGGTCGGCGACGCGGTGAGTGCGCGCGACGTGCTGGCCGACGGTCCTTCGACCGACCTCGGCGAGCTGGCGCTGGGCCAGAACATGCGTGTGGCGTTCATGCCCTGGAACGGCTACAACTTCGAGGACTCCATCCTGATTTCGGAGCGGGTCGTCCAGGAAGACCGGTTCACCTCGATCCACATCGAGGAGCTGACCTGCGTTGCACGCGACACCAAGCTGGGCTCCGAGGAGATCACCAGTGATATTCCGAACGTCGGCGAATACACGCTGAGCAAGCTCGACGACGCCGGGATCGTCTACATCGGCGCCGAAGTTCGCGCCGGCGACATCCTGGTCGGCAAGGTCACGCCGAAGGGCGAGACCCAGCTGACTCCGGAAGAGAAGCTGCTGAGAGCGATCTTCGGTGAGAAGGCGTCCGACGTGAAGGATACCTCGCTGCGCGTGCCCTCGGGCATGGACGGAACGGTGATCGATGTCCAGGTCTTCACCCGAGAGGGCGTCGACAAGGATTCCCGCGCCGTGGCCATCGAGAAGGAGCAGATCGACCAGGTTCGCAAGGATCTGGACGACCAGCTGCGGATCATGGAAGACGCGATCTTCAACCGCCTTCGCTCGCTGCTCCTCAACAAGATCGTCGACAAGGGTCCGGGCCTGAAGAAGGGTGCCAAGGTCACCGCCGACTATCTTGCCGATCTCAAGCGCGACCAGTGGTTCAAGCTGCGCATGCGCTCCGACGAGGCGCAGGACGTGCTCGAGCGCGCCCAGCGCCAGATCGAGAAGCAGCGCAAGCTGGCCGACGATCGCTTCGAGGAGAAGAAGGGCAAGATCACGCGCGGTGACGATCTCGCACCGGGCGTGCTGAAGATGGTCAAGGTCTACCTGGCCGTCAAGCGCCGCATGCAGCCGGGCGACAAGATGGCAGGCCGCCACGGCAACAAGGGCGTGATCTCGACCATCGTCCCGGTCGAGGACATGCCGTACGACGTGAGCGGCACGCCGGTCGACATCGTGCTGAACCCGCTCGGCGTGCCGTCGCGCATGAACATCGGGCAGGTACTTGAAACGCACCTCGGCCTGGCCGCGCACGGCCTCGGCAAGAAGATCGAGGCGATGCTCGAAGCTCAGGAGAAGCCGGCCAAGGTCCGCAAGTTCCTCGAGGACGTCTACAACTCCGACCGGAAGGGCCGGGTATCGCTGAAGGATTTCTCAGACGATGATGTGGTCGAGCTGGCCAGCAACCTGCAGGGCGGCGTCCCGATGGCTACGCCGGTGTTCGACGGCGCCGACGAAGAAGAGATCAAGAAGCTGTTGAAGATGGCCGATCTGCCGGAAAGCGGCCAGATGACGCTGTACGACGGCCGAACCGGCGACTCGTTCGACCGTCCGGTTACCGTCGGTTACATGTACATGCTCAAGCTGAACCACCTGGTCGACGACAAGATGCACGCGCGCTCGACCGGACCGTACAGCCTGGTCACGCAACAGCCGTTGGGCGGCAAGGCGCAGTTCGGCGGACAGCGCTTCGGCGAGATGGAGGTCTGGGCGCTGGAAGCGTACGGCGCCGCCTACACGCTGCAGGAAATGCTGACCGTCAAGTCCGACGACGTGCAGGGCCGGAACCAGATGTACAAGGCCATCGTCGACGGCAACCACCGCATGGTGGCCGGGATGCCGGAATCCTTCAACGTGCTCGTGAAGGAAATCCGTTCTCTGGGCATCAACATTGAACTCGAAGAGTCCTGATCGAGGAGGATCACGATATGCGCGATCTGCTGAATTTCTACAAGCGCCAGCATCAGATCACTGATTTTGATGCGATTCGGATTGGTCTGGCCCAGCCGGACATGATCCGCTCCTGGTCGTTCGGAGAGGTCAAGAAGCCGGAAACCATCAACTACCGGACCTTCAAACCGGAACGCGAAGGGCTGTTCTGTGCAGCCATCTTCGGGCCGGTAAAGGACTACGAGTGCCTGTGCGGCAAATACAAGCGCATGAAGCACCGCGGTGTGAAGTGCGAGAAGTGCGGAACCGAGGTCACGCTGACCAAGGTCCGCCGGGAGCGCATGGGCCACATCGACCTGGCGAGCCCGGTAGCGCACATCTGGTTCCTGAAATCGCTGCCGTCCCGTATCGGTCTGATGCTGGACATGACGCTGCGCGACATCGAGCGAATCCTGTACTTCGAGTCCTACCTGGTTCTCGATCCGGGCATGACGCCGCTGGAGCGCGGTCAGCTGCTGACCGACGACCAGTATCTCGAGGCCATGGAAACCTATGGCGATGAGTTCGACGCCAAGATGGGCGCCGAGGCCATCTACGACATGCTCAAGCACGTCGACCTGGCGACCGAGCTGTCTCAGCTGCGGGAAGACATCGCAGCGACGAACTCGGAAACCAAGATCAAGCGGTTGACCAAGCGAATCAAGCTGGTCGAAGCCTTCCTGGATTCCGGCAACCGGCCGGAGTTCATGATCCTGACCGTGCTGCCGGTGCTGCCGCCGGACCTGCGTCCGCTCGTGCCACTGGACGGCGGCCGGTTCGCGACGTCGGACCTGAACGACCTGTACCGCCGCGTCATCAACCGCAACAACCGTCTCAAGCGCCTGCTCGAGCTCAATGCGCCCGACATCATCGTGCGCAACGAAAAGCGCATGCTGCAGGAAGCGGTCGATGCGCTGCTCGACAATGGCCGTCGAGGCCGGGCCATCACCGGGACCAACAAGCGCCCACTGAAGTCGCTGGCCGACATGATCAAGGGCAAGCAGGGGCGGTTCCGCCAGAACCTGCTCGGCAAGCGCGTCGACTACTCCGGCCGCTCGGTCATCGTGGTTGGTCCGACGCTGAAGCTGCACGAGTGCGGCCTGCCGAAGAAGATGGCGCTGGAACTGTTCAAGCCGTTCATCTTCTCCAAGCTGCAGCGCCGGGGCATGGCCCCGACCATCAAGGCCGCCAAGAAACTGGTCGAGAAGGAAGAGGGTGAAGTCTGGGATATCCTCGAAGAGGTCATCCGGGAGCATCCGGTGCTGCTCAACCGCGCGCCGACGCTTCATCGACTCGGCATCCAGGCTTTCGAGCCGGTGTTGATCGAGGGCAAGGCCATCCAGCTGCATCCGCTGGTCTGCACCGCGTTCAACGCCGACTTCGACGGTGACCAGATGGCCGTGCACGTTCCGCTGAGCCTGGAAGCCCAGCTGGAAGCCCGCGCGCTGATGATGTCGTCCAACAACATCCTGTCGCCGGCCAACGGCGAGCCGATTATCGTGCCGACCCAGGACGTCGTCCTCGGGCTGTACTACATGACTCGCGAGCTGGCCGGCGCCAAGGGCGAAGGCATGGCGTTCTCCGATACGGCCGAAGTGCATCGTGCGTACCTGAACAAGAAGATAGAGCTGCAGGCGCCGATCTCGGTGCGCGTCACCGACTTCATCAAGAACGAGAAAGGCGAGTTCGAACCGAACACCCAACGGCGCGAAACGACCGCCGGGCGCGCCCTGTTGTTCGAGATCGCACCGAAGGGCATGCGCTTCGAACTGTTCAATCAGGCGCTCAAGAAGAAGCAGATCTCCAAGTTGATCGACGAGTCGTATCGTGAGCTGGGCTTGAAGAAGACCGTGGTCTTTGCCGACCAGTTGATGTACACCGGTTTCGCGAATTCCACGCGAGCCGGCGTCTCGATCTGCCTGGACGACCTGCAGATTCCGCCGGAGAAGAAGAAGATTCTCGACCAGGCCGAGCAGGAAGTGCTCGACATCCAGAACCAGTACGCCTCGGGTGTCGTCACGGCAGGCGAGCGCTACAACAAGGTGGTCGATATCTGGTCGCGCTGCAACGAGGAAGTCGCACGCGCCATGATGCGCCGAATCGGCAAGGACATCCGCGTCGACAAGGACGGCAACGAGGTCGAGCAGGACTCGATGAACTCGATCTTCATCATGGCCGACTCCGGCGCGCGTGGTTCTGCCGCCCAGATTCGCCAGCTTGCGGGCATGCGCGGCCTGATGGCCAAGCCGGACGGTTCGATCATCGAGACGCCGATTACCGCGAACTTCCGCGAGGGCCTGAACGTTCTCCAGTACTTCATCTCGACCCACGGCGCTCGAAAGGGCCTGGCCGATACGGCGCTGAAGACCGCTAACTCGGGGTACCTGACCCGTCGCCTGGTCGATGTGTCGCAGGACCTCGTGGTCATCGAGGTCGACTGCGGTACCGAGAACGGCCTGGAAATGATGCCGATCGTCGAAGGCGGCGACGTCGTCGAACCGCTCGGCGAGCGCATCCTGGGCCGAGTCGTGGCCGAGGACATCTACCCGGCCGACAGCGACGAGGTGCTGGTCGCGCGCGGAGCGCTGATCGACGAGCGCTGCGTGGCGCTGCTCGAAGCCAATGCGATCGACCGTGTGCTGGTTCGCTCGCCGATCACCTGCGACACCCGCTACGGCATCTGTGCCACGTGCTATGGCCGAGACCTGGCGCGCGGCTCGGAAGTCAACATCGGCGAGGCCGTCGGCGTGATCGCCGCGCAGTCGATCGGGGAGCCGGGTACACAGCTGACGATGCGGACTTTCCACATCGGTGGTGCGGCGTCCCGTGCGGTCGCGATCGACCAGATCGAGGTCAAGTCGGCAGGTTCCATCCGCCTTCACAACCTGAAGTCGGTCGAGAACAAGGACAACAAGCTGGTCGCCGTGTCGCGTTCCGGCGAACTGTCCCTCATCGACAGCCACGGACGCGAGCGCGAGCGCTACAAGATTCCGTATGGCGCGATCCTGAGCGTGCGAGAAGGCGACAAGGTCGAAGCCGGACAGGTCGTCGCCAACTGGGACCCGCACACCCATCCGGTCGTGGCCGAGGTCGCAGGCCGGACCTCGTTCCAGGATTTCATCGACGGCGTGACCGTAACCGAGCAGACCGACGACGTGACCGGCC
This sequence comes from uncultured Halomonas sp., assembly GCA_964548715.1. GTDB lineage: Bacteria > Pseudomonadota > Gammaproteobacteria > Xanthomonadales > Wenzhouxiangellaceae. Next base: position 11,056 of record CAZJSH010000021.1, read on the forward strand.
TGAGCAGCATCGTGGTCACCGATCCGAAGAAGCGTGGGTCGGAAGGCAAGGACCTGCGTCCGACGATTCGCCTGGTCGACAAGAAGGGCAAGCCGCTGATGCTTCCGGGTACCAACCAGCCGGCGCAGAACTATCTGCCTGCCGGGGCGGTGATCAACTGCCGTGACGGGGACGAAGTGCAGGTCGGTGACATCCTGGCGCGTATCCCTCAGGAATCGTCGAAGACCCGAGACATCACCGGGGGTCTGCCGCGCGTGGCCGACCTGTTCGAAGCGCGCAAGCCGAAGGAACCGGCCATCCTGGCCGAGGCCTCCGGAACGGTCAGCTACGGCAAGGAGACCAAGGGTAAGCAGCGGCTGGTCATTACCGACGAAGCCGGTGACACCCACGAGGAGCTGATTCCGAAGTGGCGCCAGATCCTGGTGTTCGAAGGCGAGCATGTCGAGAAGGGCGAGACCGTCGTCGACGGCGAGCCGAACCCGCACGACATCCTCCGACTGCTGGGCGTCGAGGCGCTGGCGAACTACCTGGTCCAGGAAATCCAGGACGTCTACCGCCTCCAGGGCGTGAAGATCAACGACAAGCACATCGAGGTGATCATTCGCCAGATGTTGCGTAAGGTCGAGATCCTGGGATCCGGCGACAGCAAGTTCCTGCCCGGCGAACAGCTCGATGCGGTTCGTGTTGTGGAGGAGAATCAGCGGCTGGAGAAGGACGGATTGCACCCGGCCCGGTGGCAGGCGGTGTTGCTGGGGATCACCAAGGCATCTCTGGCTACCGAGTCGTTCATCTCGGCGGCGTCGTTCCAGGAAACCACGCGGGTGCTTACCGACGCCGCTGTTCGCGGCACGGTCGACAACTTGCGCGGTCTGAAGGAAAACGTGATCGTGGGCCGGCTGATTCCGGCCGGAACCGGCCGCGTGGCGCGCGAGCGTCGCCGCGAGGACGCAGAGGTGGTCGGCGATACGGAAGCGGAACTGGCGGCGCTGCTGCGTGCCAACGAAGCGGAATCGGCCGAAACGGTCGATGCCGGCGGCGAGGACAGCGCGGCCGAGTGAACCATCGGCCCGGGCGGTTCGCCGCCCGGGCTCGAATCAAGGCGAGTACCAACCGGGAACGCGAGTACAATCGCGCGTCCTCTATGAATCAATCATGCCGACCGGGATGATCGACCGGTCCATCGAGCAGGAGTCAATATGGTCAAGATCCGACTGGCACGTGGTGGTGCCAAGAAGCAACCGTTCTACCACATCGTGGTTACCGACAGCCGTAACCGCCGCGACGGCCGTTACATAGAGCGTCTCGGGTTCTTCAACCCGGTCGCCCGCGGCCAGGCCGAGCGCCTGCGCGTGGACCTGGAGCGCTTCGATCACTGGGTCGAGGAAGGCGCCCAGGTGTCCGAGCGGGTCGGGCACCTGATCACCGAGTCGCGCAAGGCCGCCACGGCCGACGCCTGATTCGCGATGGGCGGGCCCGTCAAGGACGCGCCGGACGAGGATGGGTTCATCCCCGTCGGTCGCCTGAATGGGCCCTGGGGTGTGGCCGGCGCAGTCAAGGTGTTTTCCTACACCGACCCGCCCGAACGGATCTTCGACTACCAGCCCTGGCGAACCGACGGTTCGCCAGGGCTGTTCCATGTGCGGTCCTGGCGGAAGCAGGGACCGCGGCTGGTCGCCGAAATCGAGGAAATTCCGACGCGTGAGCAGGCCGAGCGGCTGGCCGGAGTGGACCTGTGGATTCCTCGTTCGGCCCTTCCGAAGGCACCCGAAGGCCGATATTACTGGCAGGACCTCGTCGGACTCGAGGTCGTCAACCACGAGAACGTGTCGCTGGGCCGGGTGCGCGAACTACTAGACGCCGGCGTGCACGACGTTCTGGTGATCCAACGTGCCGGCCCTGGCGCAGACCACCTGGTACCGTTCGTCCAGGGGCGCTACGTCCACTCCGTCGATCTCGAGAACCGCCGTATCGTCGTGGATTGGCAGACTGAATGGACCGACGCGGACTGAGCGTGCTGGCCGAAATCCACATCGTCACGATCTTTCCGGACTGGTTTGACTCGCTCGAGTCGCTGGGCCTGACCGGCCGTGCCCTGGCCGAGGGTCGTGTCCAGCTGAAAACCTTCGACCCCCGAGCGTACGCCGAGGGGGTGCATCGCAGCGTCGACGACCGGCCCTACGGTGGCGGTCCGGGCATGGTCATGCGGCCCGAACCGCTGGCCAGGGCGATCGAGGCGGCCGCCGCCGGTTCCGAGTGTCCGGTTGCGGCCCTGACGCCGCAGGGTCGACGGCTCGACCAGGCCGCCGTGAAGCAGCTGGCCGCAAGGCAGCGCCTGGTCCTGGTCTGCGGACGTTACGAGGGCATGGACGAACGGGTGCACGACGCACTGATCGACGAGGAGTGGTCGTTGGGTGATTTCGTGCTCTCGGGCGGTGAACTGGCCGCCGCGGCGTTGATCGACGCCGTTGTCCGCCTCCAGCCCGGGGTCCTCGGCCACGCCGATTCGGCCGCGCAGGATTCGTTTTCCGACGGCCTGCTCGACTGCCCGCACTACACGCGCCCCGATCAGTGGCGCGACCGCGGCGTACCCGAGGTGCTGCGTTCCGGCGACCATGCCGAGATTGCCCGCTGGCGCCGTCGCGTTGCCCTGCAGCGAACCCGCGTCCGCCGCCCGGACCTGCTCGAGCGGCTCGAGGCGACCGGGCAACTCGATGCCGAGGACCGGCGCGTGCTGGACGCTCCCGACGAGGATTGACGCCCACCGCGGGGGTTCCACCCGGAACGCACTTACGCTATACTTCTCCGCTTGACTTCGCGGGGTTATCTTCCCGCGCCGAACTCACCGACGAAACGTCGAAGAACTCGCCGAGCGGATGGAATTCGCACCATGAACATCATCGACCAGATCAACGCAGAACAGACCCAGCGGGAAATCCCCGATTTCGCGCCCGGAGACACCGTCGTCGTCAACCTGTGGGTTCGAGAAGGCGAACGCCAGCGCCTCCAGGCGTTCGAAGGCGTCGTGATCGCCCGCCGCAACCGCGGTCTGCATTCGGCCTTCACCGTTCGCAAGATCTCTCACGGCACCGGCGTCGAGCGCGTGTTCCAGACCTACAGCCCGCTGATCGAGTCGATCAAGGTCAAGCGCAAGGGCCGCGTCCGCCGCGCCAAGTTGTTCTATCTGCGCAATCTCGAGGGCAAGGCCGCCCGCATCCGCGAAAAGCTCACCGGTCGCGCGCGCGCGTCCTGAATCGCAGATCGGCAGCTGCGCGCCGCGCGCGCTGCCCGAAGAACACACGGCCCGGCGCTCGCGTACCGGGCCGTTTTTCTGACCGGCGCCGGCATCCCCGAATCATTCGCCGGGCGTTTTCAAGACCCATCTCGACGAGGCACCCGCAACATGCGACCGGGGTTGTTCCGATGGATCATGAACCTGTGGCCGCCGTATCGCGGTGCGGGCGTGCGCGTCCGCGAGATCGCGCCCGACTGGCGTTACGTGCGCGTCGAGCTCGTTGCCACGCTGTTGAACCGGAATTACGTCGGGGTTCATTTCGGCGGCAGTCTGTTCTCGATGGCCGATCCGTTCCTGATGCTGATGTACATCAAGTCGCTGGGACCCGAGTTCATTGTCTGGGATCACTCGGCGTCGATCCGCTTCGTTCGTCCCGGGCGCGGCACGGTGACGGCGGAGTTCCGGATCGACGAGTCGATGCTCGACGAAGTCCGGGCGGCGACCGAAGGCGGGGAGCGATATCTCAGGAGCCATCCGGTCGAGGTCGTGAACAGGGACGGCGAAACCGTCGCGAAGATCGAGCGGACGCTGTACTTCCGCCGCAAGGACCCAGGCGGTTCGAGCGGACGATCGCCGTCGTCAGGCAGGTGACGACGACTCGCCGGCAGGCATCTCCTTGCCGGGTTTCTTCGCGTTCGATGCCTCTGCTGCGGCAGCCGGCGTAGCCGGACTCGCACTGGGGCGGTCCGAGCGGATTTCGCTGGATCCGTTGAACCGGCCGCCCGGCTCGATGACCAGGTCGACGGTGACCACGTTGCCTTCGACCACGCCGCCGGCCACGATCTCCAACCGCTCGGCATCGATGCGGCCATTGACCTGGCCGCTGATCAGCACGCGGCGGGCGTTGATTTCGCCTTCGAGTCGGCCACTCTGGCCGATGGTGACATCGCCTTCGGACTGGATGTCGCCGTCGATTCGACCGTCGAGGTGCAGGCCGTCGCTCAGGGTGAGATTGCCGACCAGGTGGGTGTCGGATCCGATGATGGTGGATCCAGAACTCGAACCTTGCTGCGGACGGTCTCTGCCAAGGATTCCCATTCCACGCGCTCCTCTTCGTTGAATACCAGGTCGTAGCGGTCGAAGGACCAGTCCAGGAACGGACGTGGATCCAGTCGCCGGCCGAGATAACGGACTTCGTAGTGGAGGTGCGGCGCGGTCGAGCGGCCGGTGTTGCCGGCCTTGCCGATCGGCTCGCCCTCGCGCACGTACTGACCGACCCGGACGTCGGCCTCGTCGAGGTGCGCGTACAGAGTCGTGAATCCGTAGTTGTGCACCAGCTTGACCATCGTGCCGAAGCCGGAATTCGGGTTGGGACCGGCCCATTCCACGACCCCGTCGGCCGTGGCCAGCACCGGTGTCCCGGGACGGGCCCGCATATCGACCCCGCCATGCAGCCGGGTGCCCTCGTTGACCGGGTGATTGCGCATACCGAACCCGGACGTCACGGTGGTTTCGCTCAGCGGATACCCGCTGGGCACCGAGCTGAGCAGAAGCCGGCGTTCGAGCGCGGTGTGACTGGCCACCGAAATCCGTTCGCCGACCGGCAGCGAGGCCGGGGGACGAACGCCGATGATCGTTTCCAGCTGCTCGAGTTCGTCGCTCAGCGCGATCAGTTCGCGTGCGCGCGTGTCGATCTGCTGGTTGAGCTCGGTCTGGTGGGCGAGCAGTTCGCGGTTCCGCTGTTCGACGGCGAGATTCTGGCCGCGAAGCTCGGCCAGATCGGCGTTCAGGCCGTCGACCCGGCCCGAGAGCAGCTGGATTACCAGCAGGCTGCACAGGAATACCAGCGCGATCACGCCGGCACCGCCCAGCGCGACGCGCCACATGACCTGCGAGAGGGTGTAATGGCGCGCGCTCCGGTAGTCGGAAATCGTGATCCGGTAGTGCTGTCGCATCCAGTCCAGCCGTTGCGCGCCGCCCGGGGTGGGCATGGCGCCGGAACCGCCCATTATCCCCACGCCGCTGGCGCGGTGCAACGGGCGCGTCTTGAAAAACCGTCGAGTCCCGCCCATGTACGGGCTCCAACCGTGAAGCTTTCGTCGAGAGTCATGACCGAAACCCGACCGTCCGACACCGCCCCCGCCGAGACCCGTGCATTCGGCGCGGAAGTCCCGCAGCTGCTCAAGCTGATGATCAACGCGCTGTACTCGAATCGCGAGATCGTTCTGCGCGAGCTGATTTCCAACGCGTCCGACGCCCTGGACAAGTTGCGCTTCGAGGCGCTGACCGATGAGTCCGTCGCCGCACTGGCGGCCGAACCGGCCATCCATGTCCGCATCGATGTCGAGCGCGGCACCTTGAGCGTCGAAGACAACGGGGTCGGCATGACGCGCGAGGAGGTCATCGACAACCTCGGCACGATCGCTCGATCGGGCACCGCCCGGTTTCTCGAGCAGCTCAGCGGCGACCGCAAGGCCGATGCTCGACTGATCGGGCAGTTCGGCGTGGGGTTTTATTCGGCGTTCATCGTCGCCGACCGGGTGACCGTGGACACGCGGCGCGCCGGCATGCCGGCCGGCGAGGCGATCCGCTGGCGGTCGGACGGGCAGGGCGAATACACGCTCGAGACCGTCGAGCGCGACCGGCCCGGCACCACCGTGGAACTCGAACTCGGCGAGGAGCACCGCGACCTGCTGGACGCCGATCGCCTGCGCGGCATCGTCCAGCATTACTCGAACCACGTGGCGTTTCCGATTCACCTGGACCGGAAGCCCGAGGGCGACGCCGACGCCGAGGCCGAGGCCGACCACGGCCCGGTCAACGATGCGCAGGCGCTGTGGACTCGTCCTCGCCAGGAGCTCGACGACGAGGCCTACCGGGAGTTCTACGAGGGGCTGACCGGCGACACCGAGCCGCCGTCGACCTGGGCGCACCACCACGTCGAAGGCACGCAGCGGTATTCGCTGCTGCTCTACGTGCCGGGACAGGCGCCCTACGACCTGGCCTGGAACCGGGACGATCGTCGCGGTGTGCGGCTCTACATCCAGCGGGTGTTCATCATGGACGCCGCCGAACAGCTGGTGCCGCGCTACCTGCGCTTCCTGCGCGGAGTGGTCGACTCGGCCGACCTGCCGCTCAACGTGTCGCGCGAACTTCTCCAGGACAGTCCGCTGCTGGCGAAAATCCGCGCCACGGTGGTCAAGCGCGGGCTGGCGATGATCGAGCGGCTGGCCGAGACGGGCGGCGAGCCCTGGGCGAACTTCCAGCGTGACTTCGGCGCCATCCTGAAGGAAGGCCTGATCGAGGATCCCGACAACCGCGAGCGGATCGCGCGGCTGGTGCGATTCTCGAGCACCGGGGACGAGCAGGCCCATGCGGTCGGCCTGGCCGACTACAAGGAGCGCGTCGGGGAGGCATGCGACGCGATCTGGTACCTGACCGCCGAGAGCGCGGCCCAGGCGCGCACCAGCCCGCAGCTCGAAGCATTCCGCGCCCGAGGGATCGAAGTCCTGCTGATGACCGACCCGATCGATGCCTGGGTGGTCGGACACTTGTTCGAGTTCGAGGGCGTTCCGCTGAAGCCGGTGTCCGAAGGACCGCCGGATGCGGTCGGCGAGCGCGACGCAGCCGATCGCGAAGACGACGCTATCGCTGAGGACGCGAGGGTGGGCCGGGTCGCCGAGGCCCTGGGCGATCGCGTCAGCGAGGTGGTCCTGTCGCGCCGCCTGACCGATTCGGCAAGTTGCGTGGTCGATCCGGCCGGCCTGGATCCGCGAATGCGGCGGATGCTCGAGCAGGCCGGTCAGCCGATGCCGCCGATGCGTCCGAAGCTGGAAATCAATCCGGCCCATCCACTGGTCGAACTGCTCGCCGCGCTCGACGCCGACGATCCCCGCGGCGCGGAGATCGCGGAGCTGCTGTTCGACGAGGCGGTGCTGCTCGAAGGCGGCGAGCTGCCGGATCCGGCGGCGTTCGTGCGGCGTGTCAACGCGCTGCTGCACTCGGCCTGGACGCCGGACGCGCCAGAGAACTGAGCAACGTCGCGAGCCGGGGCCAGCGCAGTGATTCCCTCGGCGCCGTCGACGACCTCGTCATGCCTTTGCCGAGTTGTTCGGGGAGCGCTCGAGGCGCCGGCCGCGGCCGGCTCGTCCGGCGCCTCCGATGCCGGCATCGTGGAGTGATTTCGTCGTCCGGGCTTGCAAAGAAAATCGTCTTCGGCTACAATTCTTGGCTCGATTGCGGGGTGGAGCAGTCTGGCAGCTCGTCGGGCTCATAACCCGAAGGTCGCAGGTTCGAATCCTGCCCCCGCTACCAGGTCATCGGTGCAAGAAAGCCCCTGGTCTTCAGGGGCTTTTTTGTTTTAGGCGCCGAGCGACGGGTCGCGCAATCGACGCGCCTTCGCGGCTGGTTCATCGGCCGCCCCGGCGCCGGGCGAGTACAGCGGGTCCGTTGACGCGGCCGCTGGGCTCGAAGACGTCATCGTCAGGACGACAACGATGACGGGATCAGAGACGATTGAAACGGAGGCGATGGGCGCATGGCGGTCCAGGATGAACTCAAGGCGCTGCTGAAGCCGGCCATCGACGCGATGGGCTTCGAGTTCGTCGGGGTGGAGTACCGGTCCAACCCCAAGAATCGTCTCGTTCGCGTGTTCATCGATCGCGCGCCGGATGGCGTTTCGATCGACGATTGTGCGGACGTCAGTCGCGAAGTTTCGGCGCTGCTCGACGTCGAAGACCCGGTCTCGGGACAGTACAGTCTCGAAGTGTCGTCGCCGGGCGTGGAACGGCCGTTGTTCGAGCTCGACCAGTACGCGGAGTTCAGCGGCCACGAGGCGGTGCTCCACCTGCACGCGCCGCACGAGGGGCGACGGAAGTTGACCGGCGTGCTGCGCGGCGTCGACGAGACCCTGGTCGCCATCGACGTCGACGGCGAGTTGCTGGAGGTAGAGCTGGACGCGATCCGTCGGGCGCATCTCAAGCCCGACTGGGACGCCCTGATGGCCGGCGAGCGGCCGGCACCGGAATCGCCCGGCTGACGACTGAACGCCGTCGTCCGGGCCACTGCGGAACACGCGGCCAATGCGCCATCGATCATCACTGAATCAGCAATCGGAAGCACAGGAATGAAGAAAGGCAAGGAAATTCTGGCGGTCGCCGAGGCGGTCTCGAACGAGAAGGGCCTTTCGAGGGACATCATCTTCGAGGCCATCGAAGCCGCGCTGGCTTCGGCGGCACGCCGCCGTCACCCCGAAGACATCGATACGCGGGTCTCGATCGACCGCGAGACCGGTGACTACGAGGCGTTCCGTCGCTGGGAAGTGATTTCCGACGACGAGGACGAGGCGGAACTGGAGTCCGAAGACCGCCAGATTCGCCTGGCTGACGCACTCGAACAGGACGCCGACCTCGAGGTCGGGGGCTACATCGAGGAGCCGATGGAGGCGCCGACCTTCGGTCGTATCGAAGCCCAGGCGGCCAAGCAGGTGATCGTCCAGAAGGTTCGTCAGGCCGAGCGTGCCCAGGTCGTCGAGGCCTACCAGGAGCGCGTCGAAGAATTGGTCAGCGGCCAGGTCAAGCGCCTCGAGCGCGGCGGCATCTACCTCGACCTGGGCGACAACGCCGAGGCGTTCGTTCCGTCGCGTCACACCATTCCGGGCGAGAACGTGCGAATCAATGATCGGCTGCGCGGGTTCCTCTACGAAGTGCGCGCCGAACTGCGCGGGCCGCAGCTGTTCGTCAGCCGGACCGTGCCGGAGCTGCTCATCGAACTGTTCAAGATCGAAGTGCCCGAGATCGGCCAGGAGCTGATCGAGATCAAGGGCGCGGCACGCGACCCGGGCCGCAGGGCCAAGATCGCCGTACACGCCCTCGACCCTCGCACCGACCCGATCGGCGCCTGTGTCGGGATGCGCGGATCGCGCGTCCAGGCGGTGTCGAATGAACTCGGCGGGGAGCGCATCGACATCATCCTCTGGGACGAGAATCCGGCCCAGTTCGTCATCAACGCGATGGCGCCGGCCGAAGTCGCCTCGATCGTCGTCGACGAGGACGCCAAGAGCATGGATGTCGCGGTCGAGGAGGACAACCTGTCGCAGGCCATCGGCCGGGGTGGTCAGAACGTGCGCCTGGCCTCGGAGTTGACCGGCTGGGAGCTCAACGTGATGACCGTCGAAGACGCCGAGGCCAAGAGCGAGGAAGAGTCGCGATCGGTGCTGCAGATGTTCGTCGAGAAGCTCGACGTCGATGAGGAACTGGCCGGCATCCTGGTCCAGGAAGGCTTCTCGAACGTCGAGGAAGTGGCCTACGTACCGGAGTCTGAGCTGTTGGGCATCGAGGAATTCGACGAAGGCATCGTCGCTGAACTGCGCCAGCGCGCGCGCGATGCCCTGCTGACCCAGATGATCGCCTCCGAGGAGCAGCTCGAGGAGAACCGACCCGCACAGGATCTGCTGGATCTCGAAGGCATGACCGAAACCATCGCGTTCCGGATGGCCGAGCAGGGCATCCGGACCCGCGACGACCTGGCCGAGTGTGCGGTCGACGAGCTCGAAGAGGTCAAGGATCTCGATCCGGAGACGGCCGCGAAGCTCATCATGGAGGCCCGCTCGCACTGGTTCACCGAAGAAGGTTGATCCGGAGCCGGCGCGCTCGAACCACGAAATCAATGAAGTTGCATCGAACACAGCAAGGAGTCTGAATGTCGCAGGTCACCGTTACGCAATTGGCAGAGGTGCTCGGTGTCACGCCCGATCGACTGCTGGCTCAGTTCAAGGAAGCCGGCATCAGTATCGAGGCGGACGACGCGCCCGTGACCAACGACGACAAGAAGAAGTTGCTGGCCTATCTGCGCACGTCGCACGGCAAGGCCGAGTCGAAGGACGACGCCGATTCACCGAAGCGCGTGACGCTGCGGCGCAAGACCGTCAGCGAACTCAAGGTGCCCAGCGGAGGCGCGGGCCGGACCCGTGGCCGCGGCGCGGCGCCGTCACGCACCGTCAACGTCGAGGTCCGCAAGAAGCGCACCTACGTCAAGCGCGGTGCGATTGCCGAGGCCGAACAGACCGACGTCGAGCGCGAAGAGGCGTTGAAGACGCTCGAGGAATCGCGCCTTCAGCGCGAAGAAGCCGAACGTGCCGAGCGCGAGCGCGAAGAGCAGCGCAAGGCCGAACAGAATGCCCTCGAGAAGGCCGACGAGGAAGCGCGCGAGATCGAGCAGGCCGAACGCGAGCGTCGCGAGGCCGAAGAGACCAAGATGCGCGAGGCCGAGCAGAAGGCCCGCGAGGAAGCCGAGGCCCGGGCACGGGCCGAGGCCGAAGCCGCACGTCTTGAGTCCGAACGCGAAGCGCGCCGCAAGCGCGATGAAGAGAAGGAAGCCAAGCGGAAGGCCAGCAAGGGACCCAAGACCCGGTATGGCCGCGAGGAACTGCACGTCGCCAACCGCAGCAAGCGCCGCAAGCCGAAGCGCCGGGGCAAGAGCTCCAGTGTCGGGGGCGAACACGGGTTCCAGATGCCGACGCAGCCGGTCAAGCGCGAACTCGAGATTCCCGAAACCATTACGGTCGGTGAACTGGCCAAGCTGATGGCCGTCAAGGCCGGCGACCTGATCAAGGCGCTGATGGGCATGGGCTCGATGGTCACGATCAACCAGGCGCTGGACCAGGAAACCGCCATCCTGGTGGCGGAGGAAATGGGCCACCAGGCCCGCGCTGCAGAAGAGAAGGACCTCGAGAGCGAGCTGACTTCCGACGACGAAGGCGGCGACGAGGTTACCCGGCCGCCGGTCGTGACCGTCATGGGCCACGTCGACCACGGCAAGACCTCGCTGCTCGACTACATCCGCCGGGCCAAGGTCGCGGCAGGTGAAAGCGGGGGGATCACCCAGCATATCGGTGCCTATCACGTCGAGACCGACAACGGCGTAGTGACCTTCCTGGATACCCCGGGCCACGCGGCGTTCACTGCGATGCGCGCCCGCGGCGCCCAGGCCACCGACATCGTCATCCTGGTCGTCGCGGCCGACGATGGCGTGATGCCGCAGACCAAGGAAGCTATCCAGCACGCCCGCGCCGCCGGCGTCCCGCTGATCGTGGCCGTCAACAAGATCGACAAGCCGGAAGCCGACCTCAACCGGGTCAAGAACGAGCTCTCCGCCGAGGAGGTCGTGCCCGAGGACTACGGCGGCGAAGAGATTTTCGTCCCGGTCTCGGCGATCACCGGGGAGGGCGTCGATGCGCTGCTCGACGCTGTGCTGCTGCAGGCCGAAGTCCTCGAACTCAAGGCCGTCCCGGACCGCCGCTGCCGCGGCGTCGTGGTCGAGTCTTCGCTGGACAAGGGCCGCGGTCCGGTCGCGACGATCCTGGTTCTCGACGGCACGCTGAAGAAGGGTGACATGGTGCTGGCCGGTGAGGAATTCGGACGCGTCCGTGCGATGTTCGACGAGGCGGGACAGGCCATCGAAGAAGCCGGTCCCTCGATTCCGGCAGAGATTCTCGGCCTCTCGGGTGTCCCCAACGCCGGCGATGACGTGCTGGTGGTGGCCGACGAGCGCAAGGCGCGCGAGGCGGCCGACCAGCGCAAGTCCCAGGCCCGCGAAGGCCGGCTGGCCGAACGCCAGGCCGCCAAGCTGCAGAACCTGTTCGACCAGATGGGCGAGGGCACCGTGGGCGACCCGCAGGCCGTCAACCTGGTCATCAAGGCCGACGTGCAGGGTTCGGTCGAGGCGCTGCGCGATGCACTGACCAATCTTTCGAACGAGGAGGTCAGGGTCAACGTGATTTCCTCGGGCGTCGGTGGCATCACCGAGTCCGACGCGTCGCTGGCCCAGGCCTCGAACGCGGTCATCATCGGTTTCAATGTCCGCGCCGATGCCTCGGCGCGCAAGGTCATCAGCGAAGCCGACCTCGACCTGAATTACTACTCGATCATCTACGAGGCGATCGATGATGTGAAGAAGGCCATTTCCGGCCTGCTCGGGACCGAGACCAAGGAAGAGATCATCGGCCTGGCCGAGGTCAAGGACGTGTTCCGGTCCTCCAAGCTCGGCGCGATCGCTGGTTGCCTGGTCGTGGAGGGCTCGGTCAAGAGAGCCAATCCGATTCGCGTTCTGCGCGACAACGTCGTGGTGTTCCAGGGCGAACTGGAGTCGCTGCGCCGCTTCAAGGACGACGTCAAGGAAGTCCAGGCCGGGACCGAGTGCGGGATCGGCGTGAAGCAGTACAACGACGTCAAGCCGGGCGATCAGATCGAGTGCTTCGAGCGCTACGAAGTCGCGCGGACTCTGGAGGATTGACGTGGCCGGACGCGCCGACCGGGTAGCTGGATTGCTCCGTCGCGAGCTGGCCGACATCGTCCGGAGCGGCTTCGAGAGCGAACTTCCGTCGCTGATCAGCGTGACCGACGTCGAGGTCTCCCGGGACCTCGCCCACGCCCGGGTCTATGTGTCGGTACTCGACATCGAGCACTCCGGCGAAGTGATGGCCACGCTGGCCGAGTCGGCGCCGGCAATCCGGCACGAGCTGGCCGGTCGCGTGCGGCTGCGGATCGTGCCGACGCTTCGGTTCATCCACGATACCTCGAGCGAATCCGGCCAGCGTATCGAACAACTCCTGGCTGCGGCGCGCAAGACGCGCGACTCCTAGTCGGTCCGAGTAGTATCCGGATTCTCGTCCGCGGCTGCGCTCGATCCTCTCTCTCGATTTCGTCCCGCCATGCCTCGATCCGGAATCCTGCTGCTCGACAAGCCACAGGGTCTGACCTCGAACCAGGCGCTGGGCCGGGTCAAGCGACGGCTCGGCATTCGCAAGGCCGGACATACCGGTGCGCTTGATCCGATGGCCACGGGGCTGCTTCCGCTGTGCTTCGGCGAGGCGACCAAGATCTCGGCCTTCCTGCTCGACGCCGACAAGCGCTACCTGGCCGAACTGAAGCTCGGCGTGACGACCGATTCGGGCGATGCCGACGGCGCGGTCACCGCTACGGCCGAGGTGCCGAAGCTGAACCGTGACGATCTCGAGTCGGTGCTGACGCGGTTCCGCGGACCGATCGAACAGGTGCCCCCGATGGTTTCGGCCCTGAAACACAAGGGAAAGCGGCTGCACGAACTGGCCCGGGCCGGCATCGAGGTCGAACGAAAACCTCGGCCGGTGACCATTCGCACGCTCGACCTGCTGAATCTCGAAGCCGATCGCCTGACCCTGCGCGTTGACTGCACCAAGGGGACCTATATCCGCTCGCTGGCCATGGATATCGGCGAGGTGCTCGGTTGTGGTGCGCACCTCACGGCGCTGCGACGCGAACGCTCCGGGCCGTTCGATCTGGTCGATGCCGTCGATCTAGCAACGCTGGAGGCCGGAGGCGAAGACGAGGCCCGAACCCGCTTGCTGCCTCCCGACCTCGCACTGCCCGACCGACCATCGGTGGACGTGGATGCCGAGCAGGCCTCGCTCCTGCAGCAGGGGCAGGCCGTTCGCTCAAGCGGAGCACCGGCGGACCCGGTGCGGATGTATTGCGAGGGCGTGTTCCTGGGCCTGGGTCGGATCGACGAGGTCGGGACGCTGCGGCCGCGCCGGCTGTTCAAGCTGGACTGAACTTGCCGCTAGGGGGTGGCGGCCCCGGGCGCGCAGAACTGGTTGTAGAGCTGGTCCATGATGGCCTGGACGCCGGAGTTGGCCAGTCGATAGTAGATCGTCTGCTGCTCCCGCCGGGTCGACACCATGCCGCTGTTGCGAAGGATTGCGAGGTGCTGGGACAGCGCCGACTGCGATAGCGGCACGTGTCGATTGATTTCCGACACCGAGAGCTCCGTCTCCAGCAGATGGCAGAGAATCATCAGGCGATGGGGATTGGCCATCAACTTCAGGAAATGCGCGGCATCTTCCGCGTGGCGCGCCATTTCGGCGATCGGCATGCCCTCGAGACGAGGTTCGACGTGAGTTTCACTGCGTTCGGCTTGCGTCATGGCGGACTCCGCCCGATGATTCCTGTCCATATCCTTTCAGTGTACCGCATTCATCCCCGCTGTCTCGCCGGACGTGATACGGCCGGAGTGCGGTAGCGGGTAAAATGGAGCGCTTTCCCCAGCCTGGAAGAGAATCGAATGTCGCAGAGCGCCGAAACCGTCTCCCAGCGCCCCGAACGGGGTTCGACCACGCCGCTTCGCTTCGTGACCGCTGCCAGCCTGTTCGACGGGCACGATGCGGCGATCAACCTGATGCGTCGGCTGATCCAGGCAGAAGGCTGCGAGGTCGTTCACCTGGGCCACAATCGATCGGTTGCCGAGATCGTGCGCGCCGCGATCTGCGAGGACGCCGACGGGATTGCCGTCAGTTCCTACCAGGGCGGGCACAACGAGTTCTTCAAGTACATGGTCGATATGCTGGCCGAGCACGGCGCGTCGCACATCCAGGTGTTCGGCGGCGGCGGCGGCACGATCACGCCGGCCGAGATCCGGGACCTGGAATCGGCCGGCGTCAATCGGATCTATCACCCCGACGACGGCATGAAGATGGGGCTGACCGAAATGATCGGCGACCTGGTCGAACGCACCGGCCGAGCTCGCGACCAGCGCGATCGGACAGGCGTGCTTCTGCCTGGCGGAGGAAAAGCGCTGGCCACCGGAGATGTTGCCGCGACGCTGTCGGCGATCGAGAGCGGCACGCTATCCGAGCACCAGCAGGCCCAACTGGCGAAGCCCGCGGCCTCGAGCGTTCCGGTCATCGGGCTGACCGGCACCGGCGGCGCCGGGAAGTCCTCGGTCACCGACGAACTGATCAATCGCTTCCTGCAGTACTTCCCCGACATGCACATCGCGGTGCTGGCCGTCGATCCGACCCGCCGGCGCACCGGCGGCGCGCTGCTCGGCGACCGCATCCGCATGAACACGCTTCGCTCCGACCGGGTCTTCATGCGCTCGATGGCCACGCGACGGGCGCACCTGGCGACCTCCGAGGTGGTCCGCGACAGCCTCGAGTTCCTGCGCCGCTGCGACTTCGACCTGGTCATCCTCGAGACCGCCGGCATCGGCCAGTCCGATTCCGAGGTGGTCGACCTGGTCGACCTGCCGGTCTACGTGATGACCTCCGAGTACGGCGCGGCCAGCCAGCTGGAAAAGATCGACATGCTCGACTTCGCCGAGCTGGTGGTGCTGAACAAGTACGACCGCCAGGGGAGCCAGGATGCGTTGCGTGACGTTCGCAAGCAGTGGAAGCGCAACCGCCTGAAGTTTGACCTGGCCGACGAGCAGGTGCCGGTCTATCCGACCATCGCCAGCCAATTCAACGATCCGGGCGTGACCTGGATGTTCGCCAACCTGTGCCGGCTGGTGCGCGACCTGGATCGCAAGGCACCGAGCTGCGACTTCGAGCCGGGCGCGGACGCCGAAGCCGCCGAGCCGAAGGGCTCCGTGCTGATTCCCGGCCAGCGCGTGCGTTACCTGGCCGAGATTTCCGAGCAGGGCCGCGGGCTGAACGCCTCGATCGCCGGCTGGGCCGAGGAAGCGCGTCGGGCGCAGCACTATTACGAGGTCCTCCGCGAACTGGGCACCGATGACCTGCCGGACCCGCTACGCGCATTCGATGCGCTGCCCGAGTCCGGCGATCGCCGGTTGCTTGCGGAGCGCTACAACGAGGCGCTGAAGTCCATCCCCGAGGAGGCCCGCGAGCGCCTGATCGATTGGCCGGACCTCAAGGCCTCGGTCGAGGCCGACGAATTCCGCTACGAAGTCCGCGGCCGGGAGATCAGCGGCTCGAATTACCGCGAGTCGCTGTCGAAGCTGCGCATCCCGAAGATCGCCGCGCCGCAGACCTCCGACTGGGGCGACCTGCTGATGTTCCTGCACAAGGAGAACCTGCCGGGGCACTACCCGTACACCGGCGGCGTCTACCCGTACCGGCGCACCAACGAGGACCCGATCCGGATGTTCGCTGGCGAGGGCACGCCCGAGCGCACCAACCGGCGCTTCCACTACCTTTCCGAGGGCCAGCCGGCGCGCCGGCTCTCGACCGCGTTCGACTCGGTGACGCTCTACGGCGAGGATCCTGCCGAGCGGCCCGACATCTACGGCAAGGTCGGCAATTCGGGCGTGTCGATCGCCACGCTGGACGACATGAAGAAACTGTACTCGGGTTTCGACCTGAGCGACCCGGCGACCTCGGTATCGATGACCATCAACGGTCCGGCGCCGATGATCCTGGCGATGTTCATGAACACCGCCATCGACCAGCAGGTCGAGAAGCATCTGAAGGAAACCGGACAGTGGGAAGCGGCCCGGCAGAAGCGACGTGAGCTGCTCGGCGGTGATCTGCCGGAGTACGCCGGCGATCCGCCGAAGACCAACGATGGGCTCGGATTGGGTCTTCTGGGCGTGACCGGCGACCAGTTCGTCGACGCCGAGACCTACGCGAGGATCAAGGCCGACACGCTGAAGGTCGTGCGCGGCACGGTGCAGGCGGACATCCTCAAGGAAGACCAGGCCCAGAACACCTGCATCTTCTCGACCGAGTTCGCGCTGCACATGATGGGGGACATCCAGCAATACTTCATCGACCACGGTGTGCGCAATTTCTATTCGGTGTCGATCTCCGGCTATCACATCGCCGAGGCCGGCGCGAACCCGGTCAGCCAGCTGGCCTTCACGCTTTCGAACGGCTTCACGATCGTCGAGTACTACCTGGCCCGCGGCATGGACATCGACGCCTTTGCGCCGAACCTGTCGTTCTTCTTCTCCAACGGCATGGACCCGGAGTACTCGGTGATCGGCCGGGTCGCGCGCCGGATCTGGGCGCGCGCGATGCGCGAGCGTTACGGCGCCAACAAGCGCTCCCAGATGATGAAGTACCACATCCAGACCTCGGGCCGCTCGCTGCACGCCCAGGAAATCCAGTTCAACGACATCCGGACCACGCTGCAGGCCCTCTACGCGATCTTCGACAACTGCAACAGCCTGCACACCAACGCCTACGACGAGGCGATCACCACGCCGACCGAAGAATCGGTGCGCCGGGCCGTGGCGATCCAGATGATCATCAACAAGGAACTGGGGCTCAACTACAACGAGAACCCGTTCCAGGGCAGCCACGTGATCGACCAGCTGACCGACCTGGTGGAGGAGGCGGTCTACGCGGAGTTCGACCGGATTTCCGAACGTGGGGGCGTGCTCGGCGCGATGGACACGATGTACCAGCGCGGCAAGATCCAGGAAGAGTCGCTGTATTACGAACACAAGAAGCACGACGGCTCGCTGCCGCTGGTCGGCGTCAATACCTTCCTGCCGCCGGGGGGCTCCGCGCAGGAAGGCGGCGAGATCGAGCTGATGCGCTCGACGAGTGGCGAAAAGGATCAGCAGGTCGCCAACGTCCGGGCCTGGCAGCGCCGGAACGGCGAATCCGCGGACCAGCGGCTCGCGGAGCTTCAGGACGTGGCCCGTCGGCGGGGCAACACCTTCGAGGCCCTGATCGAGGCCGTCAAGCGCTGCTCGCTGGGCCAGATCAGCCACGCTCTCTACGAGGTCGGCGGGGAATACCGGCGGAATATGTGACGGCCCCGGAGACGTCCGGCGGACACCTGCGCTCTGCCGAGGTGCAGCAGGAGGCGCGACGTCAGCGCCGTCGACGCAGCCAGATGCGCGCGAGGTCGCGCGTGGTCGTCAACACCGAAAGCGTGGCATCCGAGCCGCCGAAGTCGCCGGCGGTTCCCTGGCTGTTCTCGTAGTTCGTCCACGCCCCGTCGGCCCAGTCTGCGACGGTCGCGGGGTCGGCATCGAGCAGCAGGCCGGTGAAGTCGGACGTGTTGATCACCAGGCGGTCGAGCGTGGCCAGCGCATCGCCGGGGTCCATGATTTCCGGCAGGCGGAACTCGACCTCGAAGGTGTCGGTGGCGTAGCGGTCGCCGTCCAGTAGCCAGCGGCCGGCGTCGGTATCGATGGCGTAGTTCGACGACGTCGGTGTGCCGAGCCAGATCAGGGGTGCCAGCGCGATCGACTGGCCGGGCATTTCGCGGATTTCGCCGTCGTCGCCGAGCCAGCGCATCGGCTTGTCGAAGACCACGCGGAGCCGGTAGTCGACGCCGGGCAGCAGCGGCTCCCAGCGCCGTTCGTCGAGACTCCGCGAATCGCCGTTGCGCATCCATTCCGCAGTCAGCACGGGCCAGCGTCCGTCGGCCGTGGTGATCTCCACGCGTCGGATCGACGGCGGGCCGGCCATCCGGTAGGCGACGACGGCATGGGTGATGGCCATGTCCTCGCGCAGGCGGGCCACTTCCGACTCCGGCAGGATGAAGCCGTCGTGGTTGGCGCCGAAGCCGCCGTAGTCCTCGCCGCCGTTGCGGGGTTCGATCTCCAGCGTCCAGCTGGGAATCTGGTAGGTCTGAGCGAAGTAACCGGCCGTGGTGCCGATGCCGGTGTCGATCGGGTCGGGTCGGTCGAGGTACAGCCGGCCCTCGCCGTGGCGTTCCTCGGAAAGCGCATCGTGGAATCGGGCGAAGGTCGACAACAGGCGCTGCTGGATCGCGTTGCGGCGGCTGTTCGACGTGCGCTTCGAGAAGAACACCTGGGTGAAGGAATGGGTGTCCTGATACCAGCGCAGGCGCTGCTCGTCGGCGTAGACCGCGGCGGCCGTCAGCGCCTGGCTCTCCGGTTCGCTCTGGGCGAATGGACCGTGGTAGGTCAGGTCGGTCTCGACCTCGGTCCAGCCTCCGGGCCCGAAGAACGGCGGATTGTTCCGGTTCAGGTCCACGCCCTGCAGGTGGTCGGCGACGGTCGACAGGTCTTCGTCGGCGCCGCTGTGGTTCTTCCGGCGCATCCGTCCGTCGCGCGGCCAGCGGTCGCTGCGCGGGTCCTCGCCCACCAGCACCTCGGTGGGATAGCGCT
This sequence comes from uncultured Halomonas sp., assembly GCA_964548715.1. Classification (GTDB taxonomy): domain Bacteria; phylum Pseudomonadota; class Gammaproteobacteria; order Xanthomonadales; family Wenzhouxiangellaceae. The sequence goes on from CAZJSH010000021.1 coordinate 30,152, forward strand.
GGGTCTGCAGGAAGCCGTCGATATTGTTGACCGGAAGTACGGTGAACCGGACATGGTCGAGCAGGTAGTCGTAGAGCCAGCCGTCGTCGGCGCCCGCGGCGTAGCCCTCGATCAGGCCGGTCGTCAATTCGGGCGTTCCCCATTCGCGGGCGTGGACCGCGCCGACGACCAGCGCCGACGATTTCGTGCTGCCGTCCGGCGTCGTCGCCGTCGGCGAGGACAGTGCGTAGGCCCAGATATCGCGCCCGAGCCGAGTCCGGCCGACCACTTCGCCGTCGATGAAATCATTGAGCATCATCAGGTCCTGGTGGCGGGCGTGCAGCGCCTGCCAGGTCCGGAAGCCGTCGAAGGGGGTGGCCGAATTCTCGGGAATCGGCGGCGGGTAGCCGAGCGGGAAGGTGGCTTCGCCTCCGCCGGTTTCGACATAGGTGTGGCGCTGCTGGGCGGTCGCCGTGGCCAGGCCCAGCAGGCCAGACAGCACAAGTACGCCGGCAATGCCGCGCCGGGTCATCGCCAGCGCTCCACGACTTTGCTCTCCGCCGCGGTCAGGCGTCCGGCGCCGAGTCGAGCGAGCAGCTCGCGGCTCGACGAGGTATCGCGCAGGTTCAACGCCAGCAGCATGCGGAGCCGGGCGAGCTCCGGCGCCGCGTCGAACTCGCGGTCGATCCGGGTCTCCAGGTCCGGCGCGGTCACGGCCAGGGCCAGCGCAGCGTCGGCCCCCCGGACGGGGTCGTCCAGCAGCCCCCAGACGCGCGCCCGCAGGCGCGTGTCCCGGCTGCGTGCGGCGTGATGAACGGCCAGGCCGCCGAGCTCCGGTCGATCCAGCGCGTTCCGAACAACCGGATCGACGGCTTCCCCGCGGCGCACCGCCTCGCGCAGGGCGCTCAGGGCCAGCGGCGGCTCGGCGAGCGCGACCAGCGATTCCAGCCGTTCGGGCGGCAACAGGCCCTTGCGCACCAGCGCGAGTTGCGCGGCGCCCGGACTGCCGCCTTTCGAGGTCGTTCGATCCAGCGCCCGGAGCACGGCATTGCGGGACTCGGCAGACGCGGCGTCCAGCGCGCGCAGCGCGGCGCGGAACTCGGGCCCGTCGGCCGGAGCGGCCAGCCCGTCGGTGATCCGGTCCGGACGGTCACGGTACGTTTCGGCCAGGCGCCGGACCTGTTGCTCGGCCAGCCGGTTGGCGGCCAGCGTTGCGACGTTGAACGCCGTGTGGCTGTGTCCGGGATGGTCCGGATGAACGGTCAGTACGGTCTGTGGAACGGTGGTGAGCCGTTCGAGCGCCGCGCGGGACGGTTCGAACGAGGGATCCGGGCCGACCCAGTCGCGCAGCCAGGTCCAGAGCATCGCTTCGCGACGGGCCGGATCGGGTTCGGCGTCAGCGCGCTGCAGGGCCCGGGCCGCGGCGCTCGCACTGCCCGGCGGGCCGGCTGCGGCGACCAGGGCGGCGCCGGCTTCGACGCGCAGCGTGGCCAGCTCGGCCGGTTCGAGCACGTCGCCGGCGGCGGCCGAGACGCTCCCCGCCGCCAGCCAAGCGGCCATCAGGCCGATCCGGGCCGCGCGGCGATGGCGGGAGCGAATGGTTCCGGAGGCGGCGCGCTTCATGCCTCGAGCGTACCGGACTCCGGTTTGTCCGGCAACGAAGGTCGGGTAACCAAGGTCGGGCACCGGCACGCCGCTCGTTCGCGATTTGACGCAACGCAAGGCGAGGAGGGTCGAGCTGCGCCAGACTGCGCACATCGCGTTCGATGGGCGAACGCAGCATGAACCGGAAAGGAGATCTGCATGAGCCACGTTCCGCACGAGCTGCCCGAGGAATTTCCCGAGTACATCGAAAAGATGCACACGCTGAAGATGGAAGACAGGCACTTTTCCCGGCTCGCCGAGGAATATCACAGGGTCAACCGCGAAGTGCACCGGATGGAGACGCGCGTCGAGCCGGTGTCCGACCAGGTCGAGGAGGAAGCGCGCGCGAAGCGGATGCGACTGAAGGACGAGATTGCGCAGTATCTCGCCAGCCGCTGACTTCAGGATCAGCGCACGCGCCGGGTTTCCGGATCGGTCCGACCGATCCGGCTGAGCAACGCGCGTTGGAACGCGTCCGGGTGCGTGTCCATCGGGTTGTGGCCGGCCTCGTCGATTATCGTGATCGGGCCGATGTCCGGGCGGTTCCGCACCAGCGCCCGGCCACGCTCCAGCGGCACCCAGGCGTCGGATTCGCCCCAGATCAGGTGCGTTGATGCGGGCAGTTCATCCGGCGTCGGTCCGTCGGGTTCGCCGTCCAGCCGCACGAGCAGCGCCGGATAGGTCCCCTGGATGGTCAACGGCGCCCGATAGCCCTGGAGTTCTGCCTCGTTCGGCGGCCGTCCGAAGGCCGAGGTCAGCAGCGCTCGGATCCGCTCGGCGCCCGCCAGTCGCCAGGCCGCCCAGGATTCCGCAGCGCGCCGGAACGAGGAAACGCCTGAAACGATGCGCATCAGCGGGTCGCTCCGACGCAGGCCGGGCGTGCCGCCGACCAGGATCAGGTCGTCGGTCCGGTCCGGCCAGCGACCGGCTGCTCGCGCGGCGACGCCGGCGCCCATCGAATGGCCGACCCAGATGACGGAGCCGGAGTCCCGCTGTCGTTCGGCGAGCCGCTGGACCAGGGTGGCCCAGTCAGGGCCGCGACCGGTCCGTTCGCTGTAGCCGAACGGCGGAAGATCCGGCGCGATGACGTCGAATCCGGCGGACTCCAGCGCATCCAGCGTTTTTCGCCAGGAAAAGCTCGATCCACCGAAACCGTGCAGCAGGACGACCAGGGGGCGGGCATCGCCGGCATCGCCGTCTCGCCCGCGCCAGTGCAGTCGCACTCCGTCGATTTCCAAGAACGCAGAATCTTCGAACGGGCGATCCGGAATCGCGCCGTCCAGCCCGGGGCGGGGTAGAAGCCAGGGTCCGCCGAAGACCACGAGCAACAGCGCGGCGAGCACGATCGACCATCGTTTCATTCCGGATTCTCCTGGACCTCGCCTCGAAGAGACACTGCATGGCCCACTAGAATAAGGCAGGAACTTCGCGGGAACGTTGGACATGTGGAGATCGGTTCGGCCGGAGGACCGTAACGCGCTGGGCCTGCTGATCGCGTTCGTCGCGGTCTGGATCGTGCTGGCGATCGCGCCTGTCGATCGCACTGTCTGGGCTCTGGAGCATGTCGTGACCGTGGTTGCCGTCGGACTGCTGGTGTTGACCCGCTCCAGGGTCCGTTTCAGCGATCGGGCGCTGGCGCTGCTCGCGGTGTTCCTGGTGCTGCACGCCGTTGGTGCCCACTACACCTATGCCCGGGTTCCGGTCGGCGAGTGGCTGGGCGGGTCGTTATCGGACCTCGCGCGGAACCCCTACGATCGCTGCGTGCATTTCGCCTACGGTCTGCTGATCACGCCCGTCGTGATCGAACTGCTGGCGGCCCGTTCGCCGCCGCGCGGGGCCTGGCGGTGGCTGCTGCCAGTGGTGTTCGTCGCCGGCACCGCGGCGATCGT
>CAZJSH010000022.1:0-33630 GCA_964548715.1 uncultured Halomonas sp.
TGCAACAACGCCGTGGTTCAGTAAGAACCGACACCCAACACCGAGAAAAGGTTTTCGCCGAACCGTGCCGACGACAACGATCCGGCTTCACTGAGGCTTCCCCATCTCTGTACCCGGCAAGCCCTTCGATCTCCACGGCACCAAGCGATTTTCTGCGCCGCTCGGCTGACCCGAGGGCAACCCCCCTGCCTTCGCACGGTTGCAAGACAGCGCTTCTGCCTGACTTTTGTCGCGTCTGACGAAAGCAGGTCGCCACAAAGCGGGGCGAAACGCCTGGAACCCGAACGAGCACACTCGTCGGCTCCGAACACGACCCGCCCGAAGCATCATCCCGCGCGAACCACGAAACCGAGCTGCCGCCCGTCGCGGCTCGGAAACCCCCTACGCGGCCCGGATCCGGACCCGCGCCAATCCCCGCTCCAGGTCGGCCACCAGGTCGTCCACCGTCTCCAACCCGACCGACAAACGGATGAGCCCATCGGCGATGCCGTGCTGCGCGCGCTCCACGGGCGTCATGGTCGAGTGCGTCATGCTCGCGGGATGCTGGATCAGCGACTCCGCATCGCCCAGCGAAACGGCGCGCTTGACCAGGACCAGCGCATCCATGAACCGGGCGCCGGCCTCGAGGCCGCCGTTGAGTTCGAAGGCGATCATGCCGCCGAAGTCGGCCATCTGGCGGACCGCCAGGGCATGCTGCGGAAAGGTGGCGAGACCGGGATAATGCACGCGCGCCACGCCGGGCTGTCGGTCCAGCCAGGCGGCGATCGAGGCGGCCGAGCGGCAGTGACGCTCCATGCGCAGTTCGAGCGTCTTCAGGCCCCGCAGCACCAGGTGTGCGGTCAGCGGAGCCATGACGGCGCCGGTGAGGTCCTTCAGGCCCTCCATCCGAACCCGGTGAATGCCGTCCTCGGGCCCGACCACCAGCCCTGCGACGAGGTCACCGTGGCCGCCGAGGTACTTGGTCGCCGAATGAACCACGTAGTCGGCACCGCGTTCGAGCGGGCGGGTCAGCACGGGGCTGGCGTACGTGTTGTCGACCACCACCGCGGCGCCATGTGCGTGCGCCACGGCGGCCACCGCCGCGATGTCGACCAGCCGCATCGTCGGATTGGCCGGGGTTTCGAAGTAGACCATGCGGGTGGCCGGGCCGATCGCCTCGGCGACTCGCCCGGGGTCGGAGAAATCGACATGCCGGATGCGGACGCCGAACCGGGCCAGGCCGCGGTGCAGGAAGGCGAAAGTGCAGCCGTAGAGCGCCTCGTCGGCCAGGACCTCGTCGCCGGGCGACAGCAGCGTCCACAGCAGCGAGGTGATCGCGCCCATGCCCGAAGCCGTGGCCAGCGCGGCCTCGCCACCTTCCAGCGACGCCACGCGGCGCTCGAGCAGGTCGACGGTCGGATTGGATATCCGCGAATAGACGTGGCCGGGCTGATCGCCGGCGAAGCGGGCCGCACCGTCGGCGACCCGGTCGAACACGAAGGTCGAGGTCATGTGCACCGGCGGGGTCAGCGCACCGTAGGGATCGTCCGGCCGGTGGTCCGCGCTGGCGTGGATGGCGCGAGTCGCGAAGCCGGGGCGCGGAGAGCGGTCGTCGGCGTGCATCAAGGGCTCCTGTCGGTTAGCGATGCGATGAGATTACGACCATTTACGCAGCAGGTGCTTGCCTGATCTGCCTCAATCAGGTTTAAAATTGGCATTACCTGCCAATCGATGTTCAATATGGATAAAAAAGACCTTCAGATCCTGCATGAGCTGCAACAGGACGGCCGGCTCAGCAATCAGGACCTGGCCGCGCGCGTCAACCTGTCGCCGTCCCCCTGCCTGCGCCGGGTCCGGCAGCTCGAAGAGCGCGGCATCATCCGCGGCTACACCGCGATCGTCGATCCCGAGGCCTGTGGCTACCCGCTGACCGTGTTCGTACGGATCACGCTGGCGCGCCACGACACCGACACCGTCGCCGAGTTCGAGCGGCGGGTGCGGGCCATCGACGAGATCATGGACTGCTTCCTGATGACCGGCCAGCGCGACTACCTGATGCGGGTGGTCAGCGACAGCCTGGCCGGCTATGAGCGGTTCGTTCGGGACGTGATCCACGCGATCCCGGGGATCGCGTCGATCGATACCAGCTTCGCCTACGGAGTGGTCAAGCGAGCGCGCGCCCTGCCCCGTCGATAAGGGTCAGCCGTTCTCGAGATGGTCGCCGTAGGCCTCGGCGTCCATCAGCTCGTCGAGCTCGCCGATGTCGTCGGGCTTGACGCTGAACAGCCAGCCGTCACTGTAGGGATCGTTGTTGACGGTTTCCGGCGAATCCTCGAGCTGGTCGTTGATCGCGACGACCTCGCCGGAGATCGGTGCGTAGATATCGGAGGCGGCCTTGACCGATTCGACCACCGCGCAGGCCTCGCCGCGGGTGACCGTCGCGCCTTCTTCCGGGAGTTCGACGAACACCAGGTCGCCGAGCTGTTCCTGGGCGTGGTCGCTGATGCCGACGCGGACCAGCCCGTCGTCCAGGACCTCGGCCCATTCATGACTGTCTGCGTATTTGAGTTCCGACGGGATCTCGCTCATGTCGCTGGCCTCGATTCGAAAGTGGGGGACGCCGGTGGAGTCGGATCCACCGGTCCGGATGACGGGATTCTAGCCGGACGGCCCGGGCGCTGTCATCGCCACAGCGCCGCAGATCGACGCCGCTCAGTCGGCGAGCACGCCGTCTAGTGGGCCACTAGCACCTGGCCGCCACGTACGAACGGCAGCTTGACGACCCGGGCGGGCAGCCGCTTGCCGCGGAGTTCGACCTCGACCTCGGTCGCCGTGCCGGCCGGAATCCGCGCCATCGCGATCGGTCGCTCCACGGTCGGCCCGAAGCCGCCGCTGGTCACCACGCCCTCGCCGTCGGCGGTGTGCACCGGGGCGCCGGCCCGCGGAATGCCGCCGGCGCCGAGCACCAGGCCGACCAGCCGGCGCGGCACGCCGGTCGCCTTCTGCGCCTCGAGCGCGGCGCGGCCGATGAAGTCGCGATCGGCCGGCTCCAACGCCACCGTCCAGGCGAGATTGGATTCCAGCGGCGTGGTCGATGCGTCCATGTCCTGGCCGTACAGGTTCAATCCGGCCTCGAGCCGCAGCGAGTCGCGCGCACCCAGTCCGCAGGGCACGACGCCTGCGTCGAGAAGCGTCGAGAACGCGTCCGCGGCCAGGGCGTTCGGCAGAACGATCTCGCAGCCGTCCTCGCCGGTATAGCCGGTTCGGGCGATGAACACGTCGCCCTGCACCATCGAGCGAAACGGCTTCAGCGTGTCGAGCGCCGGCGCATTCATGCGCTCGGCGACGACGGCTCGCGCGGATGGGCCCTGAACGGCGAGCATCGCCAGGTCATCGCGCTCGGTCAGGGTGAGGTCGTCGTCGGCCAGCCGCTCGCGCATCCAGGCCAGGTCGGCCTCGCGGGTGGCTGCATTGACGATGAGACGGTAGAAGCCGTCCTCGATCCGATAGGTGATCAGGTCGTCGAGAATGCCGCCGTCGTCGTTCAGCATGCAGCCGTAGATAGCCTGGCCGTCCTCGCGGATCTTGTCGACGTCGTTTGCGAGCAGACGGCGCAACGCCTCGCGTGCACCGAGGCCCTGGACGTCGACCACGGTCATGTGGGAGACGTCGAACATGCCGACGTTTTCGCGCACCGCGCGGTGCTCCTCGACCAGCGAGCCGTAGCGGATCGGCAGCGTCCAGCCGGCGAATTCGACCATCCGGCCGCCGGCGGCCACGTGTGCGTCGTACAGGGGCGTCTTTCGAGTCATCGGGGTCTCGTTCGAGTCGGCAATCAGTCGGCGTAATCTAGTGTAGCCCGTCAGCGACGCGCACCGGCAGCATCGCCGAGCCGGCGAATCAGCAGCACGGCCGGAATCGCGCCGAGTACCACCAGCACCAGCGCCGGCAGGGCTGCCCGCTCCCACTGCCCCTCGGCAGTCAGCTCGAAGATCCGGATCGCCAGCGTGTCCCAGCCGAACGGTCGCAGCATCAGCGTGGCCGGCATCTCCTTGGCGATCTCCACCAGCGCCAGCAGGAAGGCGGTCACGAGGCCGGGGCGAAGCAGCGGCAGCATCACGTGCCGCAGACGGTCCCAGCGACTCGCGCCGAGGCTGCGTGCGGTCTCGAACAGTTCCGGGCGGATGCGCGCCGCGACGCCTTCCAGCGGACCCCAGGCCACCCGGACGAAGCGCACCAGGTAGGCCAGCAGCAGCGCCAGCAGGCCGCCGGCCAGCGCGGTGTCGAGCACTCGATCGAGGCTGGTCAGGGCAAGCATGATCGCGACCGCCAGCACCGTGCCCGGAATGGCGTACCCGCTGGCGGCCAGCTCGCTCAGCAGCGCCACGCGGCGCGGCGCCCGGTAGCCGGCCAGCAGCAGCAGCATGCCGCCGACGACCACGCCGGCAGCGCCGAGGGCCCCGAGCAGCATGGTGTTCGCGACCAACTCCAGCGCGTCGGTACTCCATAGCTGACCCAGCGACGGCAGTGACCAGACGAGCAGCTGGGTCAGTGGAATCACGACGGCGATCAGCAGCACCGAGCCCTGGAACGCGGTCGCCATCCAGCCCCGCGCGCCGCGCAGGACGATCCGGTTCGGCACCGTCCGCCGCTCGGCCTGCCGGACCCGTGCCGAGCGGGTCGCCCGCTCGGCCAGCACCAGGGCCAGCAGGAACAGCATCAGCAGCGAGGCCAGCTGGGTGGCCGCGCGCAGGTCGAACAGGCCCAGCCAGGTTCGGTAGACGGCCGTGGTGAAAGTATCGAAGCCGTAGATCGCGACCGCGCCGAAATCGGCGAGCGTCTCCATCAGCGCCAGGGCCAGACCGGCCACGATGGCCGGACGAGCCGCCGGAAGACTGACCCGCAGGAACACGCTCAGCGGCCCGGCGCCCAGGCTGCGGCCGGCTTCGAAGGCAACCAGGCCGCCGGCGCTGAACGACGCGCGCGCCAGCAGGTAGACGTAGGGATAGAACGCGAGGATCATGATCGGCAGCACGCCGGCCGGCTTCGATAACGCCGCGATCCATGCCGGCGTTTCCCCGAGCAGGTCGCGAAGCTGGGTCTGCAGCGGACCGGCGAAGTCCAGCAGGCCGAGATAGATGAACGCCAGCACGTAGGTCGGAAAGGCCAGCGGCAGGATCAGCAATGGATCCAGCCAGCGGCGACCCGGGTAGTCGCAGCAGGCCGACAGCCAGGCCAGCCCGACCCCTAGCGCCAGCGCGCCGGCGCCGACGACGACCATCAACAGCAGGCTGTGTCCGATCAGGCGGGGCAAAAGATAGGTGCTCAGATGCCCCCAGATATCGGCATCGACCTGTAGCCAGCTCAGGGCCAGCATCAGCAGCGGCAGGCCAACCAGGACCAGCAACGGGGCCAGCAGCCAGACACGGGCCGGCAGCCGCCGGCCGGGCGCGGCGGGCGACGGCACCGGCGGAAGTCCCGCCGGTGCCGTGGTGGTTCGAGCGTCGCTCAATGCCGCGCGTCCGCCAGGTGAGGAGTGGCTGTCGACCGACTCAGCGCCAGCCGGCCCGGTCCATCAGCCGGACGGCCTCGGCCTGTCGCTGGCCGGACACGCGCAGGTTGATCGTATCGGCATCGAATTCGCCCCAGGCCGCCACGGTCGGATCCAGCGGCACGCCATCGACGACCGGATACTCCATGTTGCTCGCCGCGATGAATTGCTGGGCGTCGCGGCCCGTCATCCATTCGATCAGCTGCTGTCCGGCAGCGGCTTCCGGCGCGTGCGTCGTGACGCCCGCCCCGGAGATGTTGACGTGCACGCCGCTGGTGTCCTGGTTGGCCCAGAACAGCTTCACCGGGTAGTCCGGATCGTCCTTCTGCAGCCGGCCGAGGTAGTAGGTGTTGACCAGGCCGACGTCGCACTGGCCGGCGGCAACGGCCTCGATCAGGCGGGTGTCGGACGAGAACGGGTCGGTGGCGAGGTTCTCGATCCAGCCCGATACGATCTCCTCTGTGCGCTCCTCGCCGAGCCGCTCGATCATCATCGCCGTCAGCGACTGGTTGTAGACCTTGCGCGAGGTCCGCAGGCACAGACGGCCCGCCCACTCCGGCCCGGCCAGGGCCTGGTAGGTGGACAACTCGGCCGGATCGACCCGGTCCGGGTGATAGACCAGCGTGCGGGCGCGGATCGACAGGCCGTACCACTGGCCGTCCGGATCGCTCAGTTCAGCCGGTACGCGCTCCTCCAGCAGCTCCGAATCGATCGGCTGGAGCAGGCCGCGCTCGGCCGCCTGCCAGAGGTTACCGGCATCGACGGTGATCAGTACGCTGGCCGGCGTTCGATCGCCCTCGGCGGCCAGGCGCTCGATGAGCGCGGCTTCGGAATCGCTGATGTAGTCGATCGCGATTCCGGTCTCTTCGGTGAAATCGTCGAACAGCGGCTCGACCAGATGCGGCTGCCGCGAGGTGTAGACCACGAGCCGCTCCGGCGAGGCCGGCGCCGTCGAGCCGGTGTCCGCCGGCGCGGCCTCGGTCCCGGCCGGAGTCGCCGGTTCGGCTTCGGTGGAGGGGGCTGCGGATTCGTCGTTGGAGCAGGCAGCCAGCAGCACGATCGCCAGCAGCATCGGAAGCCATCGGGTAACGAGATTCATCTGGAACAACTCCGCTTCGGGTAAACCCCGAGTATAACGAGAATGATTCACATTTGCGTGGGTGCTCGCTGCCTTTTCGGCCATGATCGACCCGACCATTCGGCAATGCCTCCTCGAACGAGCGACGCGGGGCGCGGATGGGCACCCGCGTTGGAACGCAGTGGCCACCGAACCGATCGCTTTATGACGCATCGGTCCGGCATCCCGATTGACCCGCATCAAATGCCTGCGCGGGTCTGCGCTCCCGCGCGTTCACCGCCGGCATTCGAGCACCATCGCCGCCCGCGCGCGGCCACGCCAATGGGTTCCAGCGATCGGCTCGACATCCATCGGCGAACCCCGCCCGCCGGACGGGCGGCGACCGCGATGCGCCGCGCTCAAGGCTCCCGGATGGTCAGTAGCCGGATCTCCGTCATGTCCTCGATCGCGAACCGGATGCCTTCGCGGCCCAGCCCGGAATCCTTCACGCCGCCATAGGGCATGTGATCGACGCGGAAGCTGGGCACGTCGTTGATGATCACGCCGCCGACCTCGAGACGGTCCCAGGCGCGCCGGATCTTGCTGATGTCGCGGACGAACAGGCCGGCCTGCAGCCCGTACCGTGACCGGTTGATGCGCGCCAGCGCCGCGTCGAAGTCGTCGAAGCGCTCCAGGATCATTGCCGGGCCGAACACCTCCTCGGTGAACAGCCTGCAGTCGTCCGGAACGCCGTCGAGGACCGCCGGACGGACCACGGTCCCGTCGCGCTCACCGCCGACCAGGCGGCGTGCGCCGGCCGATTCGGCCTCCTCGATCCAGTCCACCACGCGCTTGGCATCGTCCTCGCTGATCATCGGCCCGACGAAGGTCTCGGGATCGCGAGGATCTCCCTCTTTCAGCGCAGCGACCTGTTCGACGAGACGCTCGACGAGTTCCTCGTAGATCGCATCGTGCACCAGCACGCGCTGGACCGAGATGCAGCTCTGGCCGGACTGGTAGTAGCCGCCGAAGACCAGCCGGTCGACTGCATCGTCGAGGTCGGCGTCGGCGTCGACGAGGCAGGCCGCGTTGCCGCCCAGCTCCATGACCACCGGCTTCTTGCCGGCCTTGCTCTTGAGCATCCAGCCGACCTTGTCGGAGCCGGTGAAGCTCATCAGCTTCAGTCGATCGTCCTCGGTGAACCGCGCCGCGTCCTCGCGCGGCACCGGCAGGATCGAGAAGGCGCCTTCCGGCAGGTCGAACTCGGCCAGGATCTCGCCGAGCACCAGTGCGCCGACCGGCGTCTTCTCCGCCGGCTTCAGCACGAACGGGCAGCCGGCCGCGATGGCAGGCGCGATCTTGTGCGCCACGAGGTTGTACGGGAAATTGAACGGTGTAATGAACGACACCGGGCCGATCGGCACCCGCTTCCAGAGGCCGAGGACGCCCTCGGAACGCTCGGCGATGTCCATCGGCAGCACTTCGCCCCCGATCCGGGTCGCTTCCTCGGCGGCGATCCGGAACGTGTCGATCAGGCGCTGGACTTCGCCGCGCGCGTCCTTGATGACCTTGCCGCCCTCGACGACCAGGATTTCGGCCAGCTCGTCGAACCGCTCATCGAAGCGGTCGGCGCAGCCGTTCAGGATGTCTCGCCGCCGGTGCGACGGCAGCCGGGCCATCGCCGGAGCCGCCTCGACGGCGGCTGCGACCGCGCGGTCGACCACCGAATCGTCGGCCAGGGCCACGCAAGTGGCGACCTCGCCGGTGTGCTTGTCGATCACCTCCAGGTCGCGGTTCGCGTCCACGGCCCGGTTGGCCAGGTAGTACGGATACGAAGACTGGATCGTCATGGCGGGACCTCGGATTGGCATGTCGCCTCAGGGTAACCGATCGACCGCGACGGCCTCCCCGCTGTCGCAGCGTCGAGCCCCCGTCCATCGACCGGCGGTCGGCTAATGAACCACGTCACTAATCCTGTACCGTTCGGCACGACGGAAAGCGCTTCGCTGCAAGGCGGGGCTCGCCGGGAATGCGGATTGCCTTTCCAGGAGCCCTGACGCCGCCGATGAGCGCTTGTCGTCACAATCCGACTCGCCCTTCGGGCGCGCGTCCGAGTCGACAGTGCGGCGTTCCGATCCTTGTAAAGGACGTGCCATTCACTGCCGATCGCGCCCTGCACTGTCCACTCAGTCACACTCTGAATGTCACAGGATGAGTGACGGGTTACATTAGAATGACGACCCCTTCCCGCAACCCGGAGTGAGCCGATGGGCCACCGCCTTTCCAAGATCTACACCCGCACCGGCGACGACGGCACGACCGGCCTCGGCGACGGCTCACGGACGCAGAAGGACAGTCTCCGGGTCGAGGCCTACGGCACGGTCGACGAGCTCAACAGTGCGATCGGCGTGGTCATCGCCGCGCTGCCGGATGCCACCGACGACGATTCACTGGCCTCGATGCTGCTCGACATCCAGCACGACCTGTTCGACCTCGGCGGCGAGCTGTGCATGCCCGATACCACGCTGATCGGCGATCGCCATACTGAGCGACTGGAGCAGGAACTCGACCGGATCAACGCCGAGCTGCCGCCGCTGAAGGATTTCATCCTGCCCGGCGGCAATCTCGCCGCCGCGCAGGCCCACCTGGCCCGGACCATCTGCCGCCGGTCGGAGCGGCGGGTCATCGCGCTGGCGCGCCACGAAGCGGTCAACGACACGCTGCTGCGCTACCTGAACCGGCTCTCGGACCTGCTGTTCGTGCTGGCCCGGACGCTGGCCCGCGCGACCGGGACCGGCGAGATCCTCTGGGACCACGACCGCGACCGCTGAATCACCGAGCCATGACCCGCACCGCCCACGACCCCGCGCCCCTGCTCGTCTTTACCCACCCGGCCTGCGCCGGCCATGAGCCGATTCCCGGCCACGCCGAGCAGCCGGCCCGCCTGCAGGCCGCTCTGGACGGCCTGGCGCAGCTCGATGCCGTCGAGATGCGCGACGCCGAACCGGTGGCCGGCGAACGGGTCGAGCGCGTCCACAGCGCGCCGTATCGGGCCGAACTCGAGGCGCTGGAGCGCCGGGTCTACACCGAGAACCTGTCCTTCGCGCTGGATCCCGACACGCACGTCGGGCCCGGCAGCCTCGACGCGATTCGCCGAGCAGCCGGCGGCGCCTGCCAGGCGTCGGCCGCAGCCCTGGCCGAGCGACGCAGCACCTTCGCCGCCGTCCGCCCTCCCGGCCATCACGCCGAGGCCGGGCGGGCGATGGGTTTCTGCTTCTACAACAGCATCGCTCTTGCCGCCGACGCGGCGCTGGCTACTCCCGGCATCGATCGAGTCGCCATCGTCGACTTCGATGTCCACCACGGCAACGGCACGGAGGCGATCTTCGCCGGACGCGACGAGGTGCTGTTCCTGTCCAGCCACCAGCTTCCGCTCTACCCCGGCACCGGCGATCCTGCCGAGCCCGTCGCCTCCAACATCCACAACGTCGCGCTGCCCCCGGGTTCCGGCAGCAACCAGTTCCGCGATGCCTGGCAGGCCGACCTGTTGCCCGTTATCGATCGCTTCGCGCCGCGGCTGATCCTGGTCTCGGCCGGCTTCGACGCTCACTGGCGCGACCCGTTGGCCCAGCTCGACCTGAAGGACGAGGACTATTTCTGGATCGGCCACCAGCTGCTCGGACTGGCGCGCTCCCATTGCGGCGGTGCATTGGCCGCTTCACTCGAAGGGGGATACGACCTGAAGGCGCTGACGGATTCGGTGCTGGCGTTTGCCGAGGGGATCACGTTCGAGCATTGAGAGTTGGTTCGGCGTTCTGCCTACGTCGTACCGAGTTCGTTGCGACTCGGCGTGTCCGGCTTGAGCCAGACCTCAACACAGGAATCGAATAGCGTTTTGCCCGCCTGCTTCACAGGCTGATCGCGAGGTAATTCGTGGCGACAAAAAGTACCCAGAAGTGCAGTTTCTGTCGCCCGGGCAAGTGAAGCGCACCCGAGGTTTGTCGCTTTGCCCTTCAACATCAAGAGCGTTTCGCCGCCCGCGAAGCGAGCGGCAAAACGGTTTTTGAACCAATGAAGAAAGCAAGGAAATGGAGCGGGCGAACGGAATCGAACCGTCATCTTTGGCTTGGGAAGCCAAGGTAATAACCATTATACGACGCCCGCGCAGACATCCATTATCGCCAGCGATTCGGCCGCTTTCAAGCCGTCAGCGAACCACGAACACCGAGACGTCGGCATGCCGCACCAGCCACGCGGCATGCGACCCGATCAGGTGCAGTGCGTCGGCCACGCCGGGTGGATGCGAGCCCATGACCACCAGGTCGGCGCCGGTGGTCTCGACGGCCTCGAGCAGACGGTGTTCCAGCTCGGCGGCGGGATCGTTGCTGGTGATGGTCAACGCGTCGGTCGAAATACCGGCTTGGCTGCCCTGCTCTCGCGCGAACATGTCGAGTTCGGCGGCGAACTTCTCGGGCGTCTTCGCCACGGCATTCGGCACCTTGCCGGACACGGCCACGTAGGTCACCGACGCCTCATAGCGTTCGGCCAGGTCGGCGGCGGCCTTCAGCGTGCGTTCCATACGGTCGACGTGGTCCAGGACCACGGGCACCATGATGCGTTCGAACATAGAGAATTCCTCCCCGGCTCAGGCTTCGATGGCCTGGTTGAGCTGGTGTTCGTGCCGCAGTCCGAGCGCGAGGCTGATGCACATCGCCAGCAGCACGAAGGTGAACGGAAGCCCGGTACTCACCGCGCCGGCCTGCAGCGCGTCGAGCGCGGCCGTGCCGCCGAGTGAAAGCAGGACCGCGGCGATGACGCCCTGCATCGTTGCCCAGAACACGCGCTGGGTCACCGGGGCGTCGGTCTTGCCGCCGGACGTGATCGAGTCGATGACCAGCGAGCCGGAATCCGAAGAGGTCACGAAGAACACCAGCACGAGGCAGATGCCGAGCATCGAGGTGATCGAAGACAGGGGCAGATTGTCGAGCATCTGGAACAGCACCAGCGCGTCGTCGCCGATGCCGTCGGCCAGTTCGCCGACGCCCTGCTCGATCTGGTCCAGGCCGCTGCCACCGAATGCGGCCATCCAGACCGTGGTGACCAGCGTCGGCACGATCAGCACCGCGGTCAGGAACTGCCGTACGGTGCGACCGCGCGATACGCGCGCGATGAACATGCCGACGAACGGCGACCAGGAGATCCACCAGGCCCAGTAGAAGATCGTCCACTCGTGATAGAACATGTCGTCGGTGCGCCCGACCGGATTGCTCAACGGCAGGATGTAATCGAAATATCCGCCGAGAGTCTGGCCGTAATTGGCAAGGAATGCCGACAGCGAACCGGCCACGATCACGAACAGCAGGAGCAGCAGCGCCAACGACATGTTGATGTTCGACAAGAGCTTGACGCCGCCGTCGATGCCGCGCACTACCGAGATCAGCGCGACGGCCGTGACGCAGCCGATGATCGTCAGCTGGGTCGTCAAGCCGCCGCTGATGTCGAACAGGAACCCGATCCCCGCAGCCGCCTGCTGGGCGCCGAAGCCCAAGGACGTCGCCAGGCCGAAGACCGTCGCCAGTACCGCGAGGATGTCGATGACATTGCCGATCGGGCCCCAGACGCGGTCGCCGAGCAGCGGGTAGAAGGTCGACCGGATGGTCAGCGGCAGGCCCTTGTTGTAGGCGAAGAACGCCAGCGCAAGTGCGACCACCGCGTAGATCGACCAGGGATGCAGTCCCCAGTGATACATCGTCGCCCCCAGCGCTGCCGGCCGGGCCTGTTCGGTAAAGCCCTCGATATCCAACGGCGTGCCGTACCACTCTGTGTAATAGGCGGCCGGCTCGGCCACGCCCCAGAACATCAGCCCGATGCCGATGCCGGCCGCGAACAGCATCGCGAACCACGAGACCAGCGAGAAGTCCGGTACAGCGTCGTCTCCACCGATCCGTATGCGGCCGACCGGCAGCAGGATCAGGGCGATACAGAACAGCACGAACACATTGCCGGCCGAAAGCAGCACCCAATCGAAGACCACCTGAATCCAGGATTTGGTCGCCTCCAATGCAGACTTCGCGACCTCCGGGAACAGCAGGGAAACAACGACGAACAACACGATCAGGCCGGCGCTGACGAAGAACACGGGATTGTGCATATCGAGCCCGAAGCGCTCGATGTTGTCCTGGCCGACCTCGTAGTCGGTCTCGTAGACCTCTTCGAGTTCGGCAATCAGCTCTTCGTAATCGCTGCTTGATTCATCCACGTAGTTCTCCGGGGGTTGGGCGGGGCGCGACGCTACTGGCCGGATCGTCGATCCGCCGGCGTCGAACGAGCACCCGGTGCGTCCGGGTGCCGGGCATCAGACCAGTCCGCGCGGGCGGAACCAGCGGTCGTGCAGGTTCAGGGCGTACCGATCGGTCATACCGGCCACGAAATCGATGGCCTGCAGCTGCACGGGATCATCCGCGCGACGGTAGCTGTCCGGGATCTGGTCGGGGTTCGCGCACAGGTGCTCGACCAACTGATGGATCACGGTCCGGGCGCGCTCGGCCTGGGCCCGTGATTCGGGTCGTAGGTAGACCCGTTCGAACATGAAGTCACGGAAAGTCCGCATCGCCTGCAGCACGTCCTGGCGCATCATCACGCGACCGCGGCCGATCGATTCCTCGATCACCGCGTCGATCATCCGGCCGATCCAGGAATCGTCGATGAAATCGCCGAGTACTGCGGTGACGTCGCCGGGCAGATCCTTCTGCGTGACCAGGCCGGCGCGCACGGCGTCGAGCAGATCGTGATTCAGGTAGGCGATCCGGTCCGCGAAACGACAGATCCAGCCTTCCGGCGTATGCGGCGGCGGGCTCACGCGCCAGGTGTGGGCGCGGATTCCGTCGAGGACTTCCCAGGTCAGGTTCTTCGGCTCCAGCAGCCGGAAGATCCGCACGCCCTGCTCGGAGTGCAGCCACTCCTTGTCGCCGGCGTACTCCGACAGCGCCGCCTCGCCGGTATGACCGAACGGGGTATGGCCGCAGTCGTGGCCGAGGCAGATGGCCTCCGTGAGGTCCTCGTTGAGGTCCAGCGCGCGGGCGATCGCGCGGGCGATCTGGGTGACCTGCAGCGTGTGGCTCATCCGGGTGACGAAGTGGTCGCCCTCGGGATTGATGAACACCTGGGTCTTGTGCTTCAGCCGACGGAAGGCCTTGGAGTGGGCGATCCGGTCGCGGTCGACTTCGAACGCGGTGCGCAGCGGATCGGGCACCTCGTCGCGCTCTCGACCGCGCGAATCGATCGAGCGGGTTGCCAGCGGCGACAGCAGGGCCTCGCGCTCCTCGCGCATCGGGCGCGTGACCCGGTGAACCGCGGGACGCGTCTGTTCTGCGGTGGAAGACATGCCGCCATTCTACCGCGGCCGTGTCGAAGCCGGGCCGACCGGTTCAGCTTCGGATGATCCGCCGCCGGATCTCGCCCGACAGGGTATCGATCAGCAACACCACCAGAATGGTCAGGATCAGCACCGCCGCAGCCTTGTCGAAGTGCCGGTAGCGAAGCGTGTTCAGCAGCACCCCGCCGACGCCGCCGGCGCCGACCACGCCGAGCACCGCCGAGGCGCGGATGTTGAGCTCGAAACGAAACAGCCAGTGGGCGACGATCTCGGGCAGCACCGCCGGCAGTACGGCCCAGCGCAGCGCCAGCAGGCGCGATCCGCCGGCCGCCTCGACGGCCTCGACGGCGCCGAAGTCCAGCGAATCGACGACCTCGGCCCCGAGCTTGGTCAGCATTCCGACCGACGAGATGCCGATCGCCAGCGCGCCGGCGAAGGGGCCCAGGCCGACGATGGGCACGAAATAGATCGCCAGCAGGATCTCGGGAAAGGCCCGTGCAGTGGCCGAGATCAGCTTGACGCCGCGCGCCAGCCGCGGAAACAGCACGCGGGAACCGAACAGCGCCAGGGGCAGCGACAGGATCGCCGCGATGATCGTGCCGATCCAGGCGATCTGGATCGACTCGACGATCGCCGGCAAGACGCGGTCCCAGCCGTAGGCCATGTCGGCCGGCCAGAAGAACGACAGCACTCGCGCGACGCCGGCCGGGACTTCGATCAGCCGATCCGGGGTGAACCCGATCGCGGCCAGCGAACCGAAGAACAGCACGCCGATGATGAAGGTCACCATCGTGCCGAAGCCGATCGGCGGGCCCGGTCGCTTGAGCGGATCGAGCGTGACGGGGGACTTCGGCGTGGTCATGTCAGGCGCTTCCGGATCGATTCGCTGATTTCCTCGATGATCAGCACCGCCACCAGCACCGCAAGGATGATCATCGTCACGCGCTCGTACTCGAAGTTGGCGCGCTGGGTCTCGAGGATCATGCCGATACCGCCTGCGCCGACCAGGCCAAGTACCACCGAGGCGCGGATATTCAGCTCGAACGCGTACAGCGCGTAGCTGACGTACTGCTGCATCGCCTGCGACAGCGCGCCGTACTGGATCATCTGGAGCCAGCTGCCGCCGACGGCCCGGATCGTTTCGGGCAGCCCCATGTCGATCGACTCCAGCGACTCCGAATAGAGCTTCGAGATCACCGCCACGGTAAATACAGTCAGCGCCAGCGCGCCGGCCACCGGGCCGAAGCCGACCGCGGTCGCGAACAACATGGCCCAGAACAGGTCGGGCAGCGTGCGCAGGATGTTCATGAAATTGCGGTCGACGAACCAGGTCGGCCGGTTCGGCGTGAGGTTGCGCGCCGCCAGCACCGCGACCGGAATGGCCAGGATGCCGCCGACCACGGTGCCGATGATGGCGATGTAGACCGTCTCCAGCATCGGCGCGGCCAGCCGCGGCAGGAAACCGAAGTCCGGCGGCCAGGATTCCTCGATCAGCCGGGTTCCGCCGGCGATGTTGCAGGCCAGCTCACTGGCCGAGAAGCCGATCCCGTAGGCTGACCAGACGGTCATCGCGGCCAGGACACCGAGCACGCCGATCCACAGCGGCCAGTTCCGCGTCGGCCGCGCGGGAATCATTCTCCGCCCCCCGTACCGCCCTCCGCGGCATCGTCCTCGACCACGTCGTCGGTGGTCAGGTCCCGGCCGTAGATATCTCGAAAGTCCTCATCGGTCACGGTGCGGGCCGAACCGTCGTAGACGAGTTCGCCGAACCGCAGCCCGATGATGCGCTCGCCGTACTCGCGCGCCAGGTCGAGGAAGTGCAGGTTGACCAGCGTGGTGATGCCCAGTTCGCGGTTGATCCGGACCAGGTCCCGCATGATCTGGTGGGTGGTGACCGGGTCCAGCGAGGCCACCGGCTCGTCGGCCAGGATGATCGCAGGCTGCTGGGCCAGCGCCCGGGCGATGCCGACGCGTTGCTGCTGCCCGCCGGACAGCTGGCTGGCCTTGACCCAGGCCTTGTCGGTGATCCCGACCCGCTTCAGCGCATCGGCGGCGATCTCGCGATCCTCACGCGGCCAGAGACCGAGCATCGACCGCCAGGCGGACACGTGGGCCAGCCGTCCGATCAGCACGTTGGACATGACCGAAAGGCGTTTGACCAGGCGGAAGTCCTGGAAGATCATCCCGGTGCTCTTTCGGACCCGGCGCAGCTGCCTGCTCGAACCGGTGTCGAGGGTTTCGCCGTCGATCTCGACCCGCCCGCTGGTCAGCGTGTTCAGGCCGTTGATCGCGCGCAGCAGGGTCGACTTGCCGGCGCCCGAGGAGCCGACCACGACGACGAATTCGCCCGGCTGGATCTCGAGGTCGAGGTTCTTCATGCCGATCACGCCGTTGGGATAGACGATGCCGGCATCGTGGAAGCGAATGGCGCCGGAGCGCGAAGTCGTGGGGCGGTCGCTCATGGAGGTCCTCGGTGGGCGCGCTATTGGCGGATGATCTCGTAGGCCGATCGGACCGGGTCGTACATGCCCGGCTCGAACCGCTGGAACCCGTCGATCTCGTAGAGCACCCACAGGATCTTCTCGTCGTCGGGCAGCTGCGCCTGCTCTTCGGTCAGCTTCAGGAAGGCCCGGATGATGGCCTCCTTCAGGTCGTCGGGCAGGCCGGGACGCAGTTGCACCCCATCGTTCGGAATCATCGGTGCGTAGTCGAACACGATTGCCTTTTCGCCGATGTCCGGATATTGATCGCAGATCATGTTGCGGGCGTCTTCATAGGCCACGCCGAACCGCGTATCGCCGGCGTAGACGGCGAGAACGGCGGCATCGTGGCCGCCGACGAACAAGCCATTGACGTCGCGCTCGGGGTCGATGCCCATATCCATCAACTGCACGGCCGGAAAGAGGAAACCCGACGTGCTGTTCGGGTCGACGAAGGCCACGGTTTCGTCGCGCACCTGTTCGAGGTCCCCCTCGCACTGCAGGAAGGTGCGAACGATGTCCTGGCGACCGGCGACCCGCGACTCGCAGATGCGTTCGACGGCGACCGGGGGCGTCCGGCACACCGACGGGTCGTTGGTCATCCACTGGGTCCGGTAGCCGGTCTCGCCGCGCCGCGTGGAGATCAGGATCGGCTCCAGGTCATAACGGCGCTGGCCGAGCATCGCCGCGAACGGCGGCAGCATGCCGATGTCGGCCCGGCCGGCGCCGAGCGCCTCGACCAGCCCGGTGTAGTCCTGCGGCACGAAGGATGTCACCGGCACGCCCAGCTCGGTTTCGAGATAGTCGGCCAGCGGATCGAGGTTGTCGACCAGCGCGTCGGCCTCCAATGCCGGCACCAGGCCCAGCACCAGTTCCTTCGGCCAGCCGCGCTCATCGACCGCCTCGCCGGGGCAGCAGCCGGCCAGTACCAGTGTGATCAGCGAGGCCGCGAAGAGGCGGAGGCGACGGAAGACGGGGGGCTGCGCATTCATCGCGCCCGAGGATATCCGAACTCCCTTCGCCGATTGTTGCAGCTGCATGACGGTCAGTGCGTCGCGTCGACGGCGTGCGCACGAAGCAGGTCCAGCGGAACGTGTTCCAGTGTCCGTCGGTGGGTCGCCTCGAGCATCACGCGAGGCGCGCAGCCGGCTCGCGCCGCTTCCAGCCAGCGGAGTGCGCACAGGCACCAGCGCTGGCCGGGCTGGAGGCCCGGAAAGCCGAATCCCGGCCGCGGCGTCATCAGGTCGTTTCCGCGCGAGGCGCTGAATTCGAGGAATTCCCGGGTCAGCACCGAGCAGACGGTGTGACAGCCGGCGTCGTCCTCGGAGGTGTTGCAGCACCCATCGCGAAAGTAGCCGGTGATCGGATCGGCGCTGCATTCCTCCAGCTCGCCGCCGAGCACGTTGACGGCCGGTGCCCGGCTCATGCCCCGGCATCCGCGTCGAACAGCGTGGGATAGGCCGACCAACGGCCCTCCACCGGAAACGCCTGCTGCCGCGCGGCGGCCTGCAGCGCCTCGAGCATTGCGGTCTCGTCGCCCTGCCCCAGCGCCTCGCGGAGGGTGGCCACGGCCTGCTCGGGGCGTTCGCGCAGTTCCGCCCGCGGGATGCGCACGATACGGACCGGCAGGTGGGCTTCGACCTGCTCCCACAGCGCATGCTCCTGGTGCCAGGCCTTGCGGAGCTCATCGATGGCGGCGTAGCCGTTCAGGCGCCAGAACAACTCGAGATCGCGCGGATCGGCCTCGGCCATCAGCACGACGAGCTCGGGGAAATAGCGCGACAGGACCGGGATGGCAGTAGCCTCCCACCAGCCATGATCGATGACCGGTCCGACCGACCGGCTACCCTCGAACCCGCGCAGGAAGCGCCGCCGACCGGTATGCAGCGTCGCCTCGGGCAGCGCCTCCGCCTCGCTCGGCGACATCGGGATGTCCAGCGCATCGCGGCGCCGGCGGGCGCCCTCGGGGTCGAGCGAACGAAACGAGGGGGCAGCCGAAAGCGCCGCGGCGATGAGCTCCCGGCCGGCCCCGGGCCAGCCGGCCAACAGGACCGGGGGCGGCAGGTCGTCGTCGGGCACCGGGAATTCCTCGGCGCGCCACTCGTGATCCAGCCACTGGTCGATCAGACCCGTACCGTGCTGCGGCGCAAGAACCCGGGCGTGGGGCGCAGCCACGAAGGCGGCGTGCTCGAGGTGGCGCAGCGCGTCGTCCGGGCGATCGGCCTGGTCGTAGAGTTGGGCGAGCATCTGGTGCAGGCGGGGGTGATCGGTCTCGCGGATTTCCGGGGATTCGAGCAGCCGCTCCAGCGGCTCGCAGGCCGCGTCGAAACGCTCCAGCGATCGGCATGCCTCGACCCAGACCAGGACGGCGTCCGGATCCGGCGTAGCCGACTGCATCAGCGGTTCCAGCGCTGCACCGACGGCGTCGAGATCTCCGTCCAGCATCTTCAGGCGGCCGGTCATCAGCCGCGCTTCGCGGGCAACCGCCGGCTGCGGATTGGCCTGCAGATCGGCCAGTTGCGCGTACGCCTCGTCGGTCTCGCCGAGCGCATGCGCCGTGCGAGCCTTCAGTAACGCGATATCGGCCATGCCGTCGTCGATCTCGGCGATGCGCTCGCGGGCCACCGCTGGATCGCCGGCAAGCAGCTGCATTTCTGCCGATCGAAGGGTCAGGGCCCGATCACGCGGCCACTTTTCGCGGGCCTGTTCGAGCAGGTTCCACGCCTGCTGCTGGTCGCCGATCCGTGCGAGGCACTCCACCGCGTTCAGGACCACGGTCGATCCGCCGTAGTTGCGGCGGATGGCTTCGCGGTAGTGCGCAAGGGCCTCGCGGTGCTGGCCCTTGTGCTTGAGCACGGCCGCCAGGCCGCCGTGCAGTTCACCGGCATCCGGCGCCGACTTCAGCGCGTTGCGCAGCGCCTGTTCGGCGAAATCGACATGCCCCTGGGCGAGATAGACCCGCGCCATCGCGTCCTGTGCCGACGGATGGTTCGGATCGATCTTCACGGCCCTGGCGGCGAGCGGCTGGGCCTCTTCGGTCTGTCCCGACTGGACCAGCGCGCGAGCCAGTGCAGCCAGCGCCGGCACGTGGTCCCCGTGCGCGCGCAGCGCCACTCGGAGCTCCGAGATGGCTCTCGTCAGGTCGCCCCGCTCGATCGACATCACGCCGAGCATGGTGCGCGCCTGGACGTGATTCGGGTCCAGCGCAACGGCCTGGACCAGCGCTTCGCGCGCTTCATCGTTGCGCCACATCTCGGCCAGCAGACGGCCATGGTAGTAATGGGCGGCGGCGCTGCCGTCGCCCAGTTCGGCGGCGCGTGAAAGGTTCTTGAGTGCCGCTTCGAACTTGTTCAGCGCGCGCCGACACAGGCCGAGCATCATCAGCGCCTGCCAGTTCTCGGGCTCGGCCTCGACGATCCGTTCGAACAACCGCTCGGCGTCGTTGTAGCGGCCGTTGGAGAAGAGCTTCGCGGCCTGGCGACTCAGGTCCGGTTCAGGTGCAGACATAGTTCACTCACGATTCGTTGTTGGATCCAGGATTCCATGCGCCAGCCGCTCAGGAATCCGCAATGTCCACCGTGCTCGAGGATTTCCAGATCGAGCGCGGGCGGCCGCGGCAGCGACTCGAAATCCCGCACCGGGATGATCGGGTCGTCGGCGGCGGTGATCACCAGGCTGGAGACTCGAAGTCCTTCCAGGTAGTCCCCGGCGATGGAATACCCCTCGAGGTATGCATCGAGGTCGGGAAACTCGGTGTAGGCCTCGACCAGCCAGCGAGTCTGATCGTTCAGGTTCCGGTGTCGAAGCCACTGGTCGAGATTGTACCGCTCCGGGTACAGGGCCTGCTTGCGCTTCAGGCTCCGGCGCCATTTCCGGACGAAGTACTGTTCGTAGACCGAGAGCCCCTCCTCCAGCGCGATGAGCACGTGCTTCGGCCGGACCACCGGGCTGACCGCGACCACGCGATCCAGCCCGAAGCCGTACTCCGGCGCGTTGCGGGCAACCCGCAGCGCGAAGTTGCCGCCCAGCGAAAATCCGACCAGGAAAACCGGCCCGCCCGGATTCCGGTCGACCAGCTGCCCCACCGCGTCGAGGACTTCGTCGAGCAGGCAGGAATGGAACAGCCCTTCGTTGAGGTGGTGCGAAGGACCGTGGTCGCGGAAATTCAACCGGAACGTATCGAACCCTGCGGCATCCAGCGCCAGTGCCGTGTCGAGCAGGTAATTCGATTCCGCGCTCCCTTCCCAGCCGTGCAGCAGGATCGCGAGCGCACCGTTGGAGTCGGCCGCGACGTTGCGATGGCCGAGCAGGCGCGTACCGTCGGCGGCGGTCAGGACCACGTCGCGGCTGGCCCGGCGATAGTCGCGCGAGCGCCGCCGCAGGTGCATCTTGCGCAGCGGGCTGGAGGTCAGGATCGACTGCACGTGCGGGTTGGCCAGCCAGCCGGCCGGCACGAACGGACCCGGGTCCTGCTCCGGCGATTCAGCGCGCTTCGACACGACAGTACATCTCCGTGACCTGGCGCTGGGCGTCGCGGGCCAGGTCGTTGCGGCTGGCGCCGGCGCTGACCAGCGGTTCGCCGATCAGGACCTGCACGTCGCAGGGCGGCCGGCCGAGTGCCGCGACCACCAGCGCCGAGAACTTCATTCCCGGCCCGAACACCTGCTCGCCGTGCAGGTCACCGGCCCGCCAGTAGCGGATGGCAACCGGCAGAACCGGCGCGCCGGCGCGGATCGCCGGCCCGAACAGCCGGGGGTGGAATCGGCCGACCCCGCGTTCGGTATGAATGCCGCCCTCGGGAAACACGCCGACGATCCGGCCGGCGCGCAACAGCGCGGCCATGCGACGCGCCGCGCGCTTGCGCGACGGCTCCGAACCGCGTTGGATGAAGATCGTCCCGACCGCCCGGGCCAGGAAACCGATCAGCGGCCAGTCGTGAATGTCCTGCTTGGCGACCAGCCACAGCGGCGCGACGGCGTGCAGGACCGGGATGTCGAACCCGCTGATGTGGTTGGCGACGATCAGGCCGGGACGATCCGGCAGCACGCCGTGCAGGCGCAATCGATACCCCAGGGTGCGGATAAGGATGCGGGCATAGCGGCGCTGGGCGCGAAGGGCGATCGGCTGGCCGCCCGGCGAGACGTCCCGCAGCCCCGGCAGCAGCGCAAGCAGCAACACCGGCAACCCCACAACGGCCACGATCGCAAGCAGTGGCGCACGCAACAGCACCCGCCAGAGCCGCGGCGCGGCAGGAGGCGCCTCGGGAACGGCGTCGAAGGCGGAGGGATCGGATCGCACGCGAGTCGGGAACTACGGCAGACGCCGCCTTGATGCGGAATCCGGTATTTTAACGGGCTGGATCACCATGCATCGACCTCCCTGCCGCCCGCGACCCGGGTCCGGTCGGGAAATCCGCCAGGAGAACCATGTCTGCCCAGGCCCCGAAACACGCGACGGTCACCCTGTCGCAAAGCGATCGCGCGTTCGACGCGCGCGCCGATGAAACCCTGCTGTCCGCGGCGCTGCGCCAGGGCGTGATGCTGCCGTACAGCTGCAAGAACGGCACCTGCGCGAGCTGCAAGTGCCGGCTGGTCGAAGGCCGCGTGCGCTATCCGTTCAATCCGCCCGACGCGTTGAGCGACGACGACGTGGCCGAAGGCCAGGTCCTGACCTGCCAGGCGGTGGCCGACGGGCCGGTGGCGCTCGAGGCCCGGGAAATCGAGCAGGTGGCCGATATTCCTGTGCGGATGATGCCGGCCCGGGTCGATTCCATCGACGACCTGACGCCCGATGTGCGTCGCCTCCGGCTGAAGCTGCCACGCGGTCAGCGGTTGCAGTTCCTGGCCGGCCAGTACATCGACATCCTGCTGCCCGGCGGCAAGCGGCGCGCGTTCTCGATCGCCTCGACGCCGGCCGAGACCGAGTTCATCGAGCTGCACGTGAAATACGTCGACGGCGGCGGCTTCACAGGCCACGTCTTCGACAGCATGCAGGTCGGGGAGATCGTGCGCTTCGAGGGACCGCTCGGCACCTTCTTCGTTCGTCTCGGCAGCCCGCGCCCGATCCTGATGATGGGCGGCGGAACCGGGTTCGCGCCGCTGAAGGCGATGATCGAGGACCTGCTGGCGGCCGGCGACGATCGGCCGATCACGCTGTACTGGGGCGTGCGGACCGAGGCCGACCTGTACGCGAAGGCGCTGATCGACGCCATTGCCGAACGGCATCACGACTTCCGCTTCGTGCCGGTACTCAGCGAACCGGGCGCGGACTGGGACGGCCGCACCGGGTTCGTCCACGAAGCACTGCTGGCCGATCATCGCAATCTGACCGCCTACGAGATCTACATGAGCGGGCCGCCGGTCATGGTCCACGGCGCTCGCCAGGCATTCCTGGAGCGCGGCGTCCGCGAGGACCACCTGCACTACGACTCGTTCGATTTCGCGCCGGACGTACCGCCACAGACCCCGGCATGATTCAGCCGGGAGCGTCGAGGACGACCAGCGTGATGTTGTCGCGGCCGCCAGCCTCCAGCGCCTGATCGGCCAGTGAAACACCGATGGCCTCCAGGTCGTCGCTGGTCTTCAGCGCGTCGAGGATGTCGGCATCGTCCACTTCGCCGGTCAGGCCGTCGGTGCAAAGCAACAGGCGATCGCCGGGCTGCCAGCGGTAGCGGGCCGTCTCGATCGTCGGCAGGCCCTCGCGCTGGCCGATGCAGTCGGTCAGCATGTGCCGTTGCGGGTGCGATCGCGCCTGCTCGACGGTAATCCGCCCGGAATCGAGCAACCTTGAGGCGACGTTGTGATCTCGGGTCAGGCACTCGAACCGGTCGGTCGCGCTGGAGTAGCGGTAGATCCGGCTGTCTCCGACCCAGGCCAGCTCGAAGCCATCGTCGTGTTCGCGCACCGCGACCAGCGTGGTGCCCATTTCGCTGAGCTCCGGATCGTCGGACTGCGCCATACGCACCTGCGAGTGCGCAACCTCGAAGGCGTCGGCCAGCTCCATGCCGTGCGTCACCGCCTGTTCGACGGCATCGGTGGCGATCCGACTGGCCTCGGCGCCGCCGGCGTGTCCCCCCATGCCGTCGGCAACCACCCACAGCCCCGCATCGGGGCGCGTCAGCATACGATCCTGATTGCTCGCACGAACGCGTCCCAGGTGGGTCACCGCGTAGTACCGGTCCGTCATCGACTCCGTTCCCTTCCGGTCATCGCTGCAGTATCGCACCGTAGGACCGCTGATTTCTCGTGTGTTACAGGGTTGTAACGGATTCCTGATCGGATTCCGCCAAAAAAAACGGCGCCCCGGGGGCGCCGTTTCCCGAATCGGAGACCCGGATCAGTTCGCGGCCGCGGCCGTGATCCGCGCCGGCGGCGTCAGGCCGCCGTCTTCGGTCAGGTTGATTTCACCGAACTGGATGGCACCACCGGTCACATTGGAAATCGTGATCGTCAGTACCTGTTCCGAGACCGGCGTCGGAATTCCAACGGCTTCCATGCCGTCGGCAAACACGAAATCGGATCGGCCATCGAGACTGAAGCTGCTGGGCGATACCGAAATGTCCATCCCGGAGCCCGCCGTCGTCACCGTCCACGACGTGGCGAAGTCACGACCGGCCTGAACCGTTCGGGTGAACGTGCACTCCGGGCTGCAATTCATATCACGCACCGAGGGCAGGTTCAGCGTCCGGACATCGCCCCCGCTGGACGGATCGGCCGCCAGGAAGTTGGCGAAGGACTCGTCCATCACCAGTCCGGCAAGCGCCGCGGCGGTCAGGTCGACACGACCCGATCCGACGTCGTCCCAATCCCAGGGCGTGCTGCCGTTTTCCTTGGTGCCGGCGTCACCGGTGGCCGTCATCTGCAGCGCAGACTTGACTTCCATCGGCCCCCAGTCGGGCTGGGCCTGGCGGACCAGCAGCGCGGCACCGGCCACGTGCGGGCTCGACATCGACGTTCCGCTGAGGAACCCGTAATTATTGGGATCGGCAACGGCCGCGTAGATGTTGACGCCAGGACCGGTGATATTCGGTTTCTGCAGATTCTGCAACGGCGCCGGCGTCGGACCACGCAGGCTGAAATCGGCCAGCACGTCGCCGGCGCTCGGGATCAGGTCGAAGTCCATGGTGGCGGTGGACGGGTTGAGATCGATGAAATCGGCGATCTGCTGGCCCGGACCCTGCTGGATGCTGTAAGCCGGAACGGCAACCTGGCCCGGCGTCGACATGCCGAAGGCCCCGGCAACATTGTTCCAGATCACGACCATGTCGGCGCCGGCGGCCGCGGCGTTGTTGATCTTGGTCGTGAAGGCACAGCTCCCGCGCTGGACCAGCGCGACCGCTCCATCGAAGAAATCGGCCGGAAATGGCACGCCTCCGTCGCCAGCATCACAGCCCTCCGCGCCCGCCGTCTGGCCCGGGTCGCGGCGGATCGGATGGTCGACCAGCTGTGAGCCGAGCGGGGAATCGCTGCCGGGATCCATGGCCACCGCCTGGGTCGCCGGCGGCGGCGCACCCGGCCCGGTGATCGACATGACGCCTTCGAAATCACCGTCGCGCGTAGACGCCGCGACGCTCATGACCCAGGGCCCGCGGTGATTCACTGCCCCGACCGGATCCGGCGTGGTCGGACGCGTGTTGCCCGCAGAGGCCGCGATGAAGATGCCTGCATCGACCAGGTCGAGTTTGCGCCGGTCGTTGTCGAACCAGGGATTGGTGCCCCCGGAAATCGAGAAGTTCACGACGTCGACGTCGCCGTCGAGCAGGATGGTCGACATTGCGGCCTGGATATCGAACCCGGGGCACGAGCCCGGGCACGCGTTGTAGGTCCGAACATGTGCGCACGGCGCGACGCCGGACATCTGCGTGTAGGGCTCGGGGATCGACGGCGCCGGCGTCACCGTGTCGTCGATCAGGTTGCCGACCACGGTGCTGGCCGTGTGGCTCCCGTGACTTCCGCTTGCGCCCTCGGGATCCGGTCCGTTGCAGCGCCCCCCGGTGGTGCCGTCGTCGGTCGTGGCGCAATCCAGCGCGGCGATCAGCTTGCTCGGCGTGCCGCCGACGCCGAACCCGCACGCCGGGTCGTCGGCATACAGCGGATGATCGAGGTTGACGCCGGAATCGATGACGCCCGCCACCATGCCTTCACCCTGATACTGCCCGGGCTGCGGTGCGGCGGTCCCGTCCCACAGGCTGGCGGCACCGATGAAGCCCGGTCCACGATAGGTGTCCAGCTCGTAGACCCGCTCTCGTTCGACCGAACGAACGCCCGGCAGCGAGCGAACGCGCTTCGCCTCGGCAGGGGTCAACCGTACGCCGATCCCGTTGGTCATCACCAGAAAGTGGTGCGAGGCAACGACCGTCCGACCGGCGGCATTCGAGATCCGATCGAGCGCATCGGCCTGGACGGCCGCCAGTTCGCTCTGCGCGCTGACGAATTCCGGCGATCGGGTTGCGGCCGCCTGACCCTTGCCTGGCAGCAGGCCGCGCTGGAGCAGACCGTCATCGCCGAGCGTGACCAGATAGCGGTACCGACCCTGTTCGTCGGCTGCGGAAAATTCGGCCTCGGCCAACGAGAGTCCCGGCGCAAGCAGGGCTGCTCCGATAACGAGCGCAAACAGCGGCGCGAAGCGACGAAGAAAAGGCATATTCATGATCTGGATGGTCCTCGGATTCGTGCGAACATGTTGAGCGGTTCAATACCGGCGATGCGCTATGGCGTTCAGGCCGAAACGTCGATCTCCAGACCCTGAAACGCAACCGGCCCAATACTGCCGGAACCGCGTCGGCAGTGCAACTCGTTCAGCCAAACGCTGAGCCTTGGTTTTACCATCAACTCTCGATGACCCGCGATGACAGATGTGAAATCCGACACCGTCGAACGCCGTTACCGCGCAGCACCCGCCGAATCCTGGCGCGTCCTCAAGTTCGGCGGCAGTTCCGTCGCCACGGCCGCCGGCTGGCGGCGAGTCGCCGAGGCGCTGCGCCAGGCCGGCACCGAGGACACGGCCTGTGTCGTGGTCGTTTCCGCCCTCCAGGGCGTGACCGACCGCCTCGAACAGGCCGCAACGACGTCCAGCGACCGCAGCCCGGCCGGCATCGAGGCGCTGATCGGTGAACTCAGAGACCGTCACGCCAGGCTGGCCGAATCGCTGGACTGCACGACCGAATCGATCGAACCGCTGCTGGCCGATCTCGCCGATGCAATCGCGAGGCTGGACCACGATCCCGGCAGGCCCGAACGCCTCGCCGAGGTCCTGGCGCATGGTGAGCTGCTGAGCAGCCGTCTCGGTCAGGCGCTGCTCCGGTCGCTGGGCGCACCGGCAGGCTGGCTGGACAGCCGCGACGTGCTGCAGGTCCGACCGGACAGCAGGAACAACGCGCACTCGCAGTGGCTGTCGGCCGAAGGTCAGGCCCAGCCCGATCCGGCCTTCGCCGACGAACTCGCCCGAGCCGGCACGGCCTGGATCGCGCCCGGCTTCATCGCGCAGGGGCCCGGCGGCGGCACCGCGCTGCTGGGCCGCGGCGGGTCCGACGTCAGCGCGGCCTTGATCGGCACGCGGCTCGGCGCCGACCGGGTCGAAATCCACTCGGACGTGCCCGGGCTGTTCACTGCCGACCCCCGGCGCATCCCGGCGGCGCGCTTGCTGAAGACCGTCAGCTATCGCGAAGCCATGGAGCTGGCCGCGATGGGGGCGAAGGCGCTGCACCCGCGCGCGCTGATTCCGCTGAAGCGGCATCGCATTCCGCTATGGCTGCGCCAGACCGAACGGCCGGGACTCGACGGCACCCGGATCACGCCAGAAGCGCACGAACACGGCGCCCAGGTCAAGGCCATCGTGCAGCGCCGCGGCATCACGCTGGTCACGATGGAAGGACTGGACATGTGGCAGCAGGTCGGTTTCCTGGCCGACGTGTTCGGCGTGTTCCGCGATCACGGGCTGTCGGTCGACCTGGTCTCGACCTCGGAATCCAACGTCACGGTCACGCTCGACCCCAGCGCCAACCCGACCGACCGCGCCACGCTGGACCGGCTGGCCGCCGACCTCGGCCGGTTCTGCCAGGTCGACATTCGCACCGACTGCGCCAGCGTCAGCCTGGTCGGGCTGGGCATCCGCACCATCCTGCACCGCATCGGCCCGGCGCTGGAGGTGTTCGAGCAACGCCGGATCTTCCTGGTCAGCCAGGCCGCCAACGATCTCAACCTGACCTTCGTGGTCGAGGCCCGGCACGCCGAGAAACTCGTCCAGCAACTCCATCAGCAGATCATCCCCGGCGGCGTCGGCGGCGACTCCGTGTTCGGTCCCAGCTGGGACCGCCTGATGCGCGACGAGACCGCAGCGCCGGCCGAACCGCCGTGGTGGTCGAAGCGCCGGCGAGACCTCATCGAAACGCTCGGCGACGACGGCGCGGCCTACGTCTATGCGCTCGACGAGGTGCGCGCGGCCGCACGGCGATTGCGTCAACTCCGCACCGTCGATCGCGTGCTGTACTCGATGAAGGCGAACCCGCATCCGGACCTGCTGCGCGCAATCGCCGGCGAAGGTCTCGGCATGGAATGCGTGTCGATGGCCGAGGTGCGGCACGTGCTGGCCGCTGTGCCGGGACTGACTGCCGACCAGCTGTTGCTGACGCCGAATTTCGCCCCGCGCGCCGAATACCGCGAAGCGCTGGCCGCCGGCGTGCCGCTGACCGTCGACAATCCATGGCTGCTGGAGCAATGGGGCGCCGACCTGGCCGGTCGGTCGATCTTCCTGCGGATCGACCCGGGCTCGGGCCTGGGTCATCACAAGATGGTCCGCACGGCCGGGTCGAACGCCAAGTTCGGTGTGCCGCTGGATGAGCTCGAGCGCACGCTGCGGCTGGCCCGGGCCCATGACATCACGATCCGCGGACTGCATGCCCACACCGGTTCCGGCATTCTGCACCCCGACAACTGGGAGCGAACGCTCGAGACCCTGCTCACCGTCGCCACCGACCTGCCGAGCGTGGAGGTGATCAACCTGGGCGGTGGTCTGGGGGTACCCGATCGCAGCGATGAGCTCCCGCTGGACCTGATGGCGCTGGACGCCGGGCTGGCGCGGATCCGGCGCTCGCTGAATCGCGAGGTGAGGATCTGGCTGGAGCCGGGCCGCTATCTGGTCGCCGCCGCCGGCGTGCTGCTGGCCCGGGTGACCCAGCTCAAGGGCAAGGGCGATATCCGCTACGTGGGCGTGGCGACCGGAATGAACTCGCTGATCCGGCCGGCCCTGTACGGCGCCTGGCACGAGATCGTCAACCTGAGCCGGCTCGGCGAAGCGGGTGAACACGCCTACAACGTGGTCGGCCCGATCTGCGAGACCGGCGACGTCCTCGGGCTCGATCGCCTGCTGCCCGAAAGCCACGAGGACGATGTGCTTCTGATCGCCAATGCCGGGGCCTACGGCGCGGCGATGGCCTCGCGCTACAACCTGCGCGAACCGGCCGTGGAGAAGATTCTCGACGACGAGGCGCACTGACGGACCGGGCCGGCGGGGATTGCGGTACGCTTTCCGGGTTTCCCGCTATCGACCGAGATCCCATGGCCGAACAGTATCAAGCCTCCGACATCGAGGTCCTCCAGGGCCTGGAGCCGGTGCGCCGCCGTCCCGGCATGTACACCGAGACGAGCCGCCCGAACCACCTCGTGGCCGAGGTCGTCGACAACGCCGTCGACGAGGCGCTGGCCGGCCACGCCCGGCGCATCGACGTGGCGCTGGAGGCCGATGGTTCGATCCGGGTGACCGACGACGGTCGCGGCATGCCGGTCGATCCGCATCCGGAGCACAAGCTGCCGGGGGTGGAGCTGATCCTGACCCGGCTGCACGCCGGCGGCAAGTTCTCGGGCAACAACTACACGTTCTCCGGCGGCCTGCACGGGGTCGGCGTTTCGGTCGTCAATGCGCTGTCGAAGCGACTGGAATGCCGGATCCGGCGCGGCGGCCAGGAGCACGCCATCGCCTTCGAGGACGGCGAGACCGCCGAGCCGCTGTCGGTGATCGGCACCGTCGGCAAGCGCAACACCGGTACCGAGGTCCGATTCTGGCCGGATCCGTCCTATTTCGACTCGCCGAACATCTCCCGTCCGCGCCTGAAGCACCTGCTGCGAGCCAAGGCGATCCTCTGCCCCGGACTGACCATCACGCTCGACGATCTTCAGGCCGGCGGCGACGGGAACGAGCGGATCGAGTGGCACTACGAAGACGGCCTGACCGACTACCTGACCGAATCACTGGCCGACCTGGAGCGGATCCCTGAATCGCCGTTCGTCGGCGACTTCAGCGGCGAGGACACCGAAGCGGCCTGGGCGCTGGCCTGGGTGCCCGAAGGCGACCTGGTCACCGAGAGCTACGTCAACCTGATTCCGACCGCCCAGGGCGGCACCCACGTCAACGGCCTGCGCACCGGCCTGATCGAGGCCCTGCGCGAGTTCTGTGACATTCGCAACCTGCTGCCGCGGGGTGTCCGGCTGGCTCCGGAAGATGCCTGGGAACGCTTGAGCTTCGTGCTGTCGGTGAAGTTGCGCGAGCCGCAGTTCTCCGGCCAGACCAAGGAGCGGCTGTCGTCGCGCGAGGCCTCCAGCTTCGTCTCCGGCCTGGTCAAGGACGCCTTCTCGCTGTGGCTGAACAAGAACACCGCAGACGGCGAGGCGATCGCGAAGCTGGCCATCGACAACGCGCTGAAGCGCTCCAAGCAGCGCAAGCAGGTCGCGCGGCGCAAGGTCACCGCCGGCCCTGCGCTGCCGGGCAAGCTGGCCGACTGCGCGTCCACCGACCTGGAGGAAACCGAGCTGTTCCTGGTGGAAGGCGACTCGGCCGGCGGCTGCGCCAAGCAGGCCAGGAACCGGGAATTC
This sequence comes from uncultured Halomonas sp., assembly GCA_964548715.1. Classification (GTDB taxonomy): domain Bacteria; phylum Pseudomonadota; class Gammaproteobacteria; order Xanthomonadales; family Wenzhouxiangellaceae. The sequence continues at coordinate 30,308 of CAZJSH010000022.1, forward strand.
CAGGCCATCATGCCGCTGCGCGGCAAGATCCTGAACACCTGGGAAACCGATCCCGGCCAGGTGCTGGCCAGCCAGGAAATCCACGACCTCGCGATCGCGATCGGCGTCGATCCGGGCAGCGACGACCTCAGCAAGCTGCGCTACGGCAAGATCATCGTCCTGGCCGACGCCGACTCCGACGGCCTGCACATCGCCACCCTGCTCTCGGCACTGTTCCTGCGCCACTTCCGGCCGCTGGTCGACGCAGGCCGGATCTTCATCGCGATGCCGCCGCTGTACCGGATCGACGTCGGCAAGCAGACCTTCTACGCGCTGGATGCCGGCGAGCGCGCCGGGCTGCTGGCCCGGATCCAGGCCGAGGGTATGAAGGGCAAGGTGTCCGAGACCCGGTTCAAGGGCCTCGGCGAGATGAATCCGCTGCAGCTGCGCGAATCCACGATCGATCCGGACACGCGTCGCCTGCTGCAGCTGACCGTCGACGACGAGGCCGGCACGGTCGAGCTGATGGACATGCTGCTGGCCCGCAAGCGCTCTGCCGACCGGCGCGCCTGGCTGGAAACCCACGGCAACCTGGCCGACGTGCCGCTCTGACGCGATCGAGGCGCCGCCGGCCGCCGGAGGCGCTCAGATCGACCCCATCCAGCTCAACCACGCCCACGCCCACAGCGCGACCCCGCTCAGCCCTGCGGCATCGCGCAGCAGCGCCGGTACGATCGAGCGCAAGCGCGCCAGCCGGTCGCGAATCGGGAATTCGTTTCGAGTGCAGAGTGCGTGGCCCATGACGGTCTCCATCGTTGAACGTGGAAACCAGACTGGCTCACCGGCTTCTCAGAAGGTGAGAAGGTTCTTCTCAGGGGCCAGGGACGAGGGGCGAGTTCGGGCGTCCTCCAACGGCACCACCAGCCCCTCACCCCTAATCCCTAGTCCTCGGTGACCTGCCGGACGAACTCCGACGCCGTCTCGTGGCGCAGATCGCGGCCCTCGACCAGGTAGACGATGTATTCGCCGAGATTCTTGCAGTGGTCGCCGATGCGCTCGAGGGCCTTTGCAATCAGCAGGGCGTCGAGAATCCGCCGGATGCTCTTCGCGTCCTCGACCATGTAGGAGTAGTACTGACGGAAGATCGCCTCGTAGTCCTGGTCGACCTTCTTGTCTTGCTGGATGATCTCCACGGCCGTTTCCGGCGCCATCCGGGTGAACCCGTCCAGGCCCATGCGCAGCATGCCGAGCACGCTGATGCCCATCTGCTCGAGTTCGCGATAGTCGTTGCGCGGCCGATGCAGGTCGGCCAGCGCAATGGCCCAGCGAGCGACCTTCTCGGCTTCGTCGCCGATCCGTTCAAGGTCGGAAATTGCCTTGATGATGGCGAAGATCAGGCGCAGATCGCTGGCCGTGGGCTGGCGCCGGGCGATAATCAGCGTGCACTCCTCGTCGAGCTTCTTCTCGATGGCATTGACTCGATCGTCGGCCTCGATGACCTGTTCGGCCAGCTCGGTGTCGCCGGTGACCACCGCGCGGATGGCGTTCTGCAGCATTTCCTCGACCATCCCCCCCATGGACATCATCTTCTGGCGGAGATTCTCCAGTTCCTGGTTGAACTGGCGGGAGATGTGCTGATCGAAATTCTTTTCCATTCTTCGTGCTCCTGTCGCGCGCCACTGCCGGAAGCGCGCTGGGACGGTCGGTGCGCCGACCGGCAGGCTGATCGGCCTGCCGGCCGAGTCAGCCGTACCGGCCGGTGATGTAGTCCTCGGTCGCCTTGCGCCGGGGGTTCGTGAACAGTCTGGCCGTATCGTCGAATTCGATCAACTCGCCCATATACATGTAGGCGGTGAAATCGGACACCCGGGCGGCCTGCTGCATGTTGTGGGTCACGATCACGATCGTGTACTCGTTCTTGAGCTCCTGGATCAGCTCCTCGACCTTGGCGGTGGAGATCGGATCCAGCGCCGAACAGGGCTCGTCGAGCAGGATCACTTCCGGCTCGATGGCGATCGCACGAGCGATGACCAGGCGCTGCTGCTGACCGCCGGACAGGCCGAACGCGTTGTCGTCCAGCCGGTCCTTGACCTCGTCCCACAGCGCCGCGGCGCGTAGCGAGCGTTCGACCACCTCGGCCAGGCGACGCTTGTCGTTGACGCCCTGCAGACGGAGCCCGTAGGCCACGTTCTCGAAGATCGACTTCGGGAACGGGTTGGGCTTCTGGAACACCATGCCGACGCGCCGGCGATGCTCGGCGACGTCGACGTCGCGGTCGTGGATGTTCTTGCCGTCGATCAGGATCTCGCCTTCGATCCGACAGATATCGATCAGGTCGTTCATCCGGTTGAAGCAGCGCAGCAGCGTCGACTTGCCGCAGCCGGACGGACCGATGAAGGCGGTCACGCGATTGTGCGCGATCTTGAGGTTGACGTCCTTCAGCGCCTGGTCGTTGCCGTAATACAGGTCGAGGTTCCGCACTTCGATGCAGACCTTTTCCCGGGCGATGTCCAGGGTCTGGCGGTTCTCGTCGAACAGTCCGGACGAAACCGACCCGCCCTCCGTGCCCTGGATGTCCTTGCTTGCGCTCGTTTCCATAGTGGTTCTCGTTTCAGTCGCTCTCGGCCCGGTATTTCTCGCGCAGCCGGTTGCGGATCGCGATCGCGGTGAGGTTCAGGATGAGGATCAGCAGCACCAGCGTCAACGCCGTGGCGTAGACCAGCGGCCGGGCGGCTTCGACGTTCGGGCTCTGGAAGCCCACGTCATAGATGTGGAAGCCCAGGTGCATGATCTTGCGCTCGAGGTGCACGTACGGGAACTGTCCGTCGATCGGCAGGCTGGGCGCCAGCTTGACCACGCCGACCAGCATCAGCGGCGCGACCTCGCCGGCCGCGCGGGCGACGGCAAGAATCAGTCCGGTCATCATGGCCGGCGCCGACAGCGGCACCACCACCTTCCACAGCGTTTCCCACTTGGTCGCACCCAGCGCAAGCGAGCCTTCCCGGATGGTTCTGGGAATCCGCGCCAGGCCTTCCTCGGTCGACACGATGACCACCGGCAGCGTCAACAGCGCCAGGGTCAGCGAGGCCCAGAAAAGTCCGGGCGTACCAAAGGTCGGGGCCGGCAGCCGCTCGGGGAAGAACAGGTTGTCGATCGACCCGCCCAGCAGGTAGACGAAGAAGCCGAGCCCGAACACGCCGAACACGATCGACGGTACGCCGGCGAGGTTGTAGACCGACACCCGGATGATCTTCAGCAGCGTGCCCTGACGTGCGTACTCGCGCAGGTAGATCGCGGCCAGCACGCCGAACGGCGTGACCAGCACCGACATGATCAGCACCATG
>CAZJSH010000023.1:0-33583 GCA_964548715.1 uncultured Halomonas sp.
GGAGGCCGGCTGTGCCGGGCGAAGGGTGGCCGGTCCGGTTCGCGAGCGAGCTCCCCTCCAACAGGCGGTTCGGGTACGGCGATCCCTTCGTCGACAAGCACCGAAAACGTTACAATGCCCCCACTTCCGCGGGGCGGCCCATGCGCCTGAGACATCCGACCGGATGGACCCGTCGAACCTGATCCGGATCATGCCGGCGTAGGGACTGGAATCCGCAAGGCACCGTGCTGCATTCGCATCCGCGGCCGCCGCGCTTCAGACGTTTCCCACGTGCAGACCGGGTCTCCACTGGCTTTCACCGGAGACTCATCGATGATGAAAACGTATCTGTTCGCCGCCGCGCTGGTCGCGGTTTCTCCTTGCCTGCATGCCCGGGATACGTCGGACGACGAGCGGTCCGAGTCCGAGGACATGCTGGTCTACGAGCCGATCGTGGTCACGGCCGAATTCCGCGATCGCGCGCTTTCCGATGTCAGCGGCAGTACCACGGTGATCGGCTCGGAAACGCTCCAGCAGCGGGATTCTGCGCACATCGAACGGGTGCTGAACCTTGCGCCCAACGTCAACTTCGCCACCGGTGCCTCGCGCGGGCGGTTCTTCCAGATTCGCGGCATCGGCGAGCGCAGCCAGTTCGTCGAGCCGATGAACGCCTCGGTCGGATTGCTGATCGACGGCATCGACCTGACCGGGCTCGGCGGTGCGGCGACGACGGTCGACATCGAACAGGTCGAGGTGTTGCGCGGGCCGCAGGGCACGTTGTTCGGCGCCAACGCGCTGGCCGGGATGATCAACATGGTCTCCGGCAGCCCGACCGACGTCGTCACGGGCCGCTTCGCCGCCCGCGTCGGCGACTACGGCACCCGGACCGCCGAGGGCGTGATCTCGGGGCCGCTCGGCCGGAACGTCGGCGTCCGCGCCGCGTATTCCAACGTGCAGAGCGACGGCTTCCAGGACAACGCCTTCCTTGGAATCGACGACAACGGCCGCATCGACGAGCAGACGCTGCGCACCAAGCTCCGCTGGCAGCCCGGTCCGGATCTGCAGATCGATCTGACCGGCCTGTTCCTGGACATCGACAACGGCTACGACGGCTTTTCGCTGGACAACACCCGCACCACGCTGTCCGACCAGCCAGGGTTCGACCGCCAGGAGACCCGGGCCGGCTCGGCGCAGCTGAACTGGCAGGCCGGACGGGATGTCCGGATCGAGGCGCTGGTCAGCCGCGTCGAGGCCGATCTCGAATACGGGTACGACGAGGACTGGAGCTTCGTCGAGTTCTGCGAAGTGTTCGAATGCGTGTTCGACGGCTACTCGTCGTTCGACAACTACATCCGGGCCAACGACAACACCACGCTCGACCTGCGTGCGGTTTCGGCCAGCGCGCCCGGCGAGTTCGGCTGGGTGATCGGGACCTATGCGCGCGACCAGGTGCAGGAACTCCAGCGCGTCTATACCTTCCAGGCCGAGGATTTCTTCAGCGACTACGACACCGAGAACCGCGCCGTGTACGGCCGGATCGACGTGCCGATGGCGGCGCGCTGGACGCTGGTCGCCGGGCTGCGCTACGAGCAGCGCGACGCGCGCTATGACGACAGCGACAGCGCGGCCTTCGACACCGACGAAGGCATGTGGGGCGGCCGGCTGGCGCTGGAACACCGCACCGCCCGCGGTCTCTGGTACGCGCTGGCCTCGCGCGGCTACAAGGCCGGCGGCGTCAACAGCGACTCGGCCGTGCCGGACGACCAGCGCCGCTACGACACCGAGTCGATGTGGAACTACGAACTCGGCGTCAAGACCCGCCTGCTCGACGACCGGATCGACCTGCGCGCGGCGCTGTTCGTCCAGGACCGCGACGATGTCCAGACCGACCAGGCGCTGGTGCTGCCGATCGAAGGCGAGGCCTGCCCGTGCGAGTTCATCGATTACCAGACCAACGCCGCCGCCGCGCGCAGCTACGGCCTGGAGACGGAGCTGAACTGGCGGGTGAGCCGATCGCTGGAGGCCTTTGCCAGCCTCGGCCTGCTCGAGACCGAGTTCGAGGATTTCCTCAATTTCTCGCACGTCGACGCCGATCCCGATACCGGCACGCCGTTCGACATGGACGGCCGCGAACTGCCGCAGGCGCCGAGCTACCAGTTCGCGCTGGGCGCGGTCTGGGAATTCGCGCCGCGCTGGACGATCCGCGCCGAAATCGAAGGCAAGGACGACTTCCTGTTCTCCAGCCGGCACGAGGTGGGGTCGAATGCCTACGAGCTCTACCACCTTCGCCTCGGGTATCGAACGCCGCGCTGGGACCTGGCCGTCTACGCGCGCAACCTGACCGACGAGACGATCCGGACCCGCGGCTTCGGCAGCTTCGGCAACGATCCGCGCAGCGGCTACGCGGTCACGCCGTACTTCCAGTTCGGCGAGCCGCGCACGGTGGGCGTGTCGGCCAGCTATGCGTTCTGACGACACGCTGCCGGATCGCATGACCGAAGCCTGGGCCCAGGCCTCGGGCTGGGAACTTCTGGCCGTGGCGCTGGCCGTGGCCTACCTGCTGCTGGCGGTTCGCCAGAACCGCTGGTGCTGGGCTGCCGCATTCGCCAGCACCGCGATCTTCACCGTGCTGTTCTGGAACGTGCAGCTGCTGATGCAGTCGGCGCTGAACGGCTACTACATGGCGATGGCCGTCTACGGCTGGTGGCACTGGCAGCACGGCGGACGGGCCGATACCCCGCTGCCGGTCCACCGCTGGCCGGCGCGCACGCACGCCGCGGCCGTGGCGGCCATCCTCGTCGCCGCGGCCGCTTCCGGCGCGCTGCTGTCGGCGCACAGCGACGCCGCTCGGCCCTACCTCGACGCGCTGATCACCTGGGGCGCGGTGGTCACCACGTTCATGGTCGCGCGAAAGGTGCTCGAGAACTGGGCCTACTGGATGGTCATCAACAGCCTCGCCGTCGCGCTGTTCGTCGACCGCGGCATGCTGCCCACCGCCGGCCTGCACGCGGCCTACCTCGTGATCTCGGTGTTCGGCTGGCGGGCCTGGATCCGGGACGCGCGGGGGCCTGGCGAGACCGCGCGATGAGCCCTCGACACGACGATGTCGGTCCGCTGCTGCAGGACTGGCGCGACTGGCCGCTGGCGCTGACCGGTCCTCCGCAGGTCCTCGCCGAGGTGGCGGGCGGTCGGACCAACCGCAGCCTGCGACTCGACGCCCCCGGCCTGGACCACGACCTGCTGCTCCGCATCCACCATTCGAAGTCCGCCCGGCTCGGCATCGACCGCGAGCGCGAGCGCGAATTCGTCACCGCGACCGCGCGGGCCGGGCTCGGCCGGCCGTTCCTGCACTGGGATTCCCGGCATCGCTTCGCCTTGTTCCCATGGCTCGAGGCGCGGGCCTGGACACCCGGGGACCTCGCCGATGGCGCGCAGCAAAGGCGGCTCTGGCCCATGCTGGAGCGGCTGCACGGCCTGGCGCTGGCGCAGGAACGGCGCCGCTACACCGACTATATCGACGCCTACTGGCAGCGCATGGAAACGACCGGCTGCATCGACGCCGATCTGCTCGACGCCTGGCAGGCCTTCCGGCCCCGGCTGATCGCCTTCGACGCAGCGCCGTGGACGGCCTGCCCTGTCCATCACGACCTGGTGCCGCAGAACATCCTCGACTGCGGCGATCGACTGGTCCTGATCGACTGGGAATACGCCGCGCTCGGCCATCCCGACATCGACCGTTGGTACATCGATCCCGACCGCGTTGCAGAGCCGTTCATCCACGAATTGATGGGCTGGATCAACGACCTCTGGGAACGCCTCGTCTGAGCGGCAAGCGGCGGCCGTGCGAATGACGCGACGGGGCCCATCCGAAAAATCGTTTTATTTCAACGCGCTGGATCCAGTAAAACGCCATGCATCCGCTCTAGGGTGATCGCTCTAGATTTCCTCGCTAGCGTGAATTCCACGGCCAATCCCGTTGATGGAGTCCGACCATGGTTCGATCGATCACACCGCATCTCGTTCTCCTCGTTGCATCCTGGCTGTGGGTTTTCACCATCCAGCACGCCGTCGCCCAACCGGCCCCGGCGGCTTCGAATGCAACCATCCGCATCGCCGACTTCGGCCTCGAAGACCAGATTCTCTCGGCCATCGACCTGGTCGGACCGGAACACGGGGCGGCCGGACGGAATCGGGCCATGCTGGCCCAGCGCGTCCAGTGCTGGATCGACGGCGCCGAGCGCTGCTCGTTCGCCGATCTCAACGACGACCGCGTCCGTGCCATCCGTCGCTTCCTGGGTCTCGGTCCGGCCGACCGCGACGGCACGGTACTGGTCCACTTTCCCGATCGGACCCGGGTCGAAGTCCGGCTGGTCCGCGTTCGGGACCCCGGACCCGACACGCTGAAGCAGAATGCTTACGCGCCCGTCGTCCTGCAGGACACCACCCACGCCCCGGACCTGGCGGCCGTGCCGACTCGGCCGGGCCAGTTCGACGGTTTCGTGTACGAAGGCGCGGCCGACATCCGGGATGCACTGGATCGGCTGAAGCAGCGCTTGGAAATGCCGGCGCTGCCGACGTTCGCGCTGCCGCCGGCAGAGGTTTCTGTGGACTGAGCAGTCGCTCGGGACACGGGGGTGCAGGTTGCGATGGGGCGCAGCCTGGTTCGAAGAAGCCCGGCGCCGATGCGCCGGGCTTTTTCGTTCTGTCGTGGTCGGCGTTTCTCGGGTTCGGAATACGCACGCACTGCCGCGTGGGCGTTGCAGCTGCATCGTCGTGATTGCCACTTCTGGCTACAGGCGTTTCGCTCCGCGCTTCGCGCTTGCCGGCGATCTGCTTTTGTCAAACGCGACAGAACTAGGCAAGAACGCTGTTTTCCACCCCTGGGCGAGGGGATGGGGTTTGCCCTCCAGATAAGGGCAGCGGCGCCGAAAATCGGTTGGTGCCGCGGAGATGGAAGAGCTTGCAGAGTACAGAGATGGGGAACCCTCAGTGAAGCCGGATGATCGTGCCCGGCACGGTTCGAAAAACCCACGATTGGTTGTTGCCTGGAGGTTTTCTCGAACCACGGCGTTGCAATCGAACCCTCGCTTCGCCCAAGGGTTCAAAGAACTACTGGACCCTGCAGCCGGAATCAGCCCGGGCAGGTCGCAACGACCGGGCCGCATTCGTCATCCGAGAGCCAATCCGGATCGTTCCCTGCCTTTGAAAAGCGCTTTTGGCTACTTTTGTCGCGATTGACAAAAGTGCCTCGCCAGAAAGCGGGCGAAGCCCGCGTGGCGAAACGCCTGTAGCCCTGGAAAGCAATCACCGGGATTCAGGCCCGATCACCTGCTCGATGTAACGCTCGTAGCCCGGCGCGGCAAGCCGCACGCTACTCGCTTACCTCACCCCGACCGCTAGGGCGGATTTTCTCCCCGGAGGCGGGCAAAGAACGCCCGCCGCTCCGTCTCGCTCACCGCCGAGGTGCGCTCGAAGCGTACCCCGGCCGACGGATCGTCGGCGTCGTAGAGGACGCCCCACAGCGGCCGCTGGCCGGCCGGATCGATGGCATAGCGGAAGTCGCCGATGAACGCGCGGTCATCGGTGTCGTTCCGGAAATAGCGATAGGTCCAGCCGGCGGAGAAGTGCTCGAAACGATCGAGGTCGCGGGCCAGCCGACTGTCGGTGGGCGCCTCGTCGGGCCGGTAGTGCTGGACGGTGGAGCCGGGCCAGACCACGGTCGGGCGCCCGGGCAGGATCCGGATGGCCACGGCGTGGAAGCGCTCGCCGTCGTCGACCAGTCCGCGCCAGAGAATCAGGTTGGCGAAGCCCGGCTTGGCCAGCGCGCGCTCGACCGGAATGCCGCTCTGTTCGGCCCAGTGGTAAACGATGTTCTCGGCGCGGTCCTGCTGCACGGCGCCGAAAGCCAGGTAGAAGATCGCCCAGATGGCGCCGATTCGCACGACCAGCCGATTCCTTCGCCAGACGCCAATGGTCAACAGAACGGCCAGCGGCACGCTGAACAGCGGATCGATGACGCTGATGATGTTCCAGGCCGCGCGCTCTTCGGAAAATGGCCAGTACAGCCGCGTGCCGTAGGACGTCATCGCATCCAGCAGGCCGTGGGAACCGACGCCGAGCAGACTCCACAGATAGACGCGAGCGAACTTGATCTCCGGCCCCAGCCTTCGCATCACCGGCCACAGGATCAGCGCCACGACCAGTGCGCCGACCGGGATGAAGGCCAACGCATGGGTGAAGTGGCGATGGAATTCGATGGCCAGCAGGGAGTCGGACGGCGAACGGATCAGCACGTCGAGATCCGGGGCCATACCGGCCGCCGCGCCGGTGGCCAGAGCCAGCCGCATGTCGCGCTTCCGGCTGCCCGCCTGCGCCCAGAGGGCACCGAACAGGCCCTGGGTGACTGGATCCATGGACTGCTATCCTTCGCGGCAAAGAACCGAAGTGTACGGGACGCTCATCGATGAACCGAACGTTTTTCCGCGCCAACCGCCGATCCCTGGTTTCGGCCCTGGCCGGCGTCGCCCTGCTTGCCGGCTGTGCCGGATCGCCGACCGAGTCACCGCAGGATTGCTCCGATCCGGCCCGCTTCCGGCTGGCGCTGGCGGGTGCGCCGGTACCGCCCGCTTGCAGCGTCGAGGCGCCGGACGAGGCCTACGGACTCGGCGAGATGATTCGCGAGCGGCGCATGACGATCGAACGCGCCACCGAACGCCTCGAAGCCGCACCACCGCCCGGCGAGCGCGAGACGCTCGCGCTGCGCCAGCAGCGGATCCGCGCCCAGGGCGAACTGCCCGAACTCGAAGCGCTGGCAAGGCTGGAAGGCTGGCTGCCCCGGGCCACGCTGCCCGACCGCTGACCTCCTCTCGTGCTGAAGGAACGGCCGGGCGAAGGCTGCCCGGCCCCGGGTTCAAGCACGCCGAGTAGCGGCGCAGATCAGTACGGCGCCTCGCACAGGCAGTGCGCCACGGCCTCCGGCATGCCCGGGCGGCCGGAGCGCGCCTCGGCGATGCGGTCGAGGTCTTCGGTGACCTGGTCGTATACGGCGTTGCCGACCAGCGACCGGAGCGGATTGACCGGCAGCTCGAGCCCGGCACGAACCATCGCCTCGGCGCCCATCTGGGCCAGGAATTCCTCGAACGGGCTCATCTTCGGCGCGACATAGGCCCTGCCGTAGTCATCGGACAGGCCGGCCATCCGTGCCGCCGCATCGATCGCCTCTTCCAGCGTACCCAGCTGATCGACCAGGCCGCGGTCCAGCGCCTGGGCGCCGGTCCAGACCCGGCCCTGCGCGACCTCGTCGACCTGGTCCAGCGTCATGTCGCGATGCTCGGCAACCAGCCCGATGAACTCCCGGTAGCCGTGCTCGATGAACGACTGCAGCAACGAGGCGACCGTGTCCGACATTTCCAGGTCCGGCCGAAGCGCGCCGGCCAGCGGCGTGGTGCCGAACCCGTCGGTGTTGATGCCGACGGTGTCGAGCGTTCGCTGGAAGGTCGGGAAGAAGCCGAAGATACCGATCGACCCGGTGATGGTGTCGGGATAAGCCCAGATCTCGTCGGCGCCCATCGCGATCCAGTAGCCGCCCGACGCCGCCACGTCGCCCATACTGACGATCACCGGCTTGCCGGTTTCGCGCAACGCCATCATTTCCTGGCGGATGATCTCCGAGGCAAACGCGCTGCCGCCGCCGGAATCGATGCGGAACACCACCGCCTTGATCGAGTCGTCGTCGGCCGCTTCGCGCAGCAGACGCGCAGTGGAGTCGCCTCCGATCATGCCTGGCGACTGGCTGCCTTCGACGATCGAGCCGGACGCCACGACGATGCCGACCCGGTCGCCCGGCACCTTCGGCGCCCGGGGCACGGCCAGGTAGTCATCCATGCCGATCTGGCGGAAGCCCTTTTCATCATCCGGGGCGCCGCGGTCGGCCAGTTCGATGCGCGCCTGGGGCCGGGTGATCAGCCGATCCACCCAGCCCGCCTCCAGCACGGCCGCAGCGATGTCGCCACCGGCGGCCGTGACCATCTCGACCGGATTCTGGGTCTGCGCGATCAAACGCTCGATCGGCAGCCCGCGGTTGGCGGCAACCCGCTCCAGGTATTGCTGCCAGATGCCGCCCAGCCAGTACTCGGCGGCTTCCTGATCGGCCTCCGACATATCGTTGCGGACGTACGGCTCGACCGCCGACTTGAACTCACCGACGCGGAACAGGTTGATGTCGACTCGCAGCATCTCCAGCGCACTGGCGTAGTAGTTGCGGAAGCGCGAATACCCCTCGATCAGCAACAGGCCGTCCGGGTCCAGCCAGACTTCGTCGGCCATCGACGCGAAGCCGAACTGGGACTGCACCATGCTGCCACCGAAGGCGATGATCGGCTTGCCGGAGTCACGGAACCGCTTCACCGCCGCGTCCAGCTCGGTCATCGTGCCCGAGGACACGCCCAGCAAGCGATCGGTACGCAGCAACACCTGGACGATCCGATCGTCCTCGGCGGCCAGTTCGAACGCCCGGATCAGGTCGCGCAGGCGCGTTTCCGGCAGCTGCTGGCCCAGCGCCTCGTTGAACGCACGCTCCACCGGCGTGCCGGTGAACTCCTCGACGATCACCCCGACCGGCGCAATGACCAGCGTGGTGTCGTCCTCGATCGTGATGCGGTCGCCGGAAAGCAGCCCGCGGATCAGGAAGGCCAGCACCAGCAGGAACAGGATGTTGAAGACGAACATGCGCAGCGCGGTCACGCCGCCCCAGAATCCGCGCCACAGGCGGACCAGGAAATTGGATTGCTTGGTTTCGGTCATTGTCGGTATCGGGTTCGAGTGGGCGGAGAGTCGCGGGCGGACGAGCCGCCGTCGACGGAAGCCTGTCATGCCGTGGTCGCGGCGGCGTCGAGGGTGACCGAAGCCACCCGGCCATGAATGATTGTTCCAGCCCGACGTGCCGGCCGCAAGGGTCAGAAGTCAGGGGCGGCGACGCCTCTTCGCGCTCGTCAGGGAACGATCGGCGGGTCCGGCGCATCGGGCAGCACGCTGCGGCCGTGGCGGATATAGCGCGCCGAGGCCCACCAGAAGCGGCCGCCCATCAGCACCGCCGCCACGCTGAGACCGGCGACCAGGCCCACCCACATGCCGTGCGGACCCCAGTCGCGCCAGAACGTCAGCCAGCAGCCCAGCGTCATGCCCACGCCCCAGTAAGAGACCAGGCTGAAGACCATCGGCCAGCGGGTGTCCTTGAGCCCGCGCAGCGCGCCGGCCGAAGCCACCTGCAGGCCATCGGACACCTGGAAGATCGCGGCCCACAACAGGAGGCTGGCCGCCAGCGCCACGACATCCGGCTCGGCGATGTACATCCGCGCGATCGGTTCGGCCAGCACCAGCATGAGGGTCGCCGACACCACGCCGTACACGCCGGCAATGCCGATCCCGACCAGGCCGGCCCGCCGAGCACCCTCGCGATCACGTCGGCCGACCGCGTTGCCGACCCTCACCGTGATCGCCCCGGCCATGCCCAGCGGAACCATGAACGCCATCGACGCGATATTGATGGCGATCTGGTGCGCGGCAATCTCCAGGGCACCCAGGGTCGCGATCAGGAGGGCCGTGGTAATGAACAGGCTGCCCTCGAAGAACACCATGATGCCGATCGGCAGACCAACGGCGAGCAGGCCCCGGATCTCGCGCCAGGACGGTGCGCTGAACTCGTCGAACAGGCCGAAGGGTCGGAACTGCCTTCGCCGCGCGACATAGATCCACAGCGCAATGAACTGCAGCCAGAACACGATGGCCGTGGCCCACCCGCAGCCCACCGCGCCCATCGGCTCGAAGCCGAGCTTGCCGAACATCAGCACGTAGTTCAGCGGCACGTTCAGCGCAATGCCCAGCAGCCCGATATACATCGTCGGCTTGGTGTCGCCGGTGCCCTCGGAAAAGAATCGCAGAACCAGCTGACCGGTCAGCGCCAGCGCGCCCCAGCTGATCGCGTCCAGGTATCCCAGCGCCGTGGACGCCACCGCCTCATCGACGTCCAGCAGGGCGACGACCCAGTTCATCTCGCGCATCGCGAAGAACATGCCGACGCCCAGCACCAGCGCGATCCACAGCGCCTGCCGGGTCATCTCGCCGGCCTGGCCGCGCCGCCCGGCGCCGTCGAGCTGCGACACGGCCGGGGAGACCGACATCAGCACGCCCAGCGAAAACAGCAGACCGGCCGCCCACACCGACGACCCCACCGCGATCGCGCCCAGCGACACCGTACCCAGCCGACCGGCCATGACCGTATCGACGAAGTTCATGCCGAACGACGTGACCTGGCCGATGACCAGCGGCGTCGCGAGCAGCAGCGTCCGGCGGACCTCGTAACCGAGGCCCGCGCCGGTCGGCTGCGGCGGCGGATCGGGTAGATGGCTTTGCACGGTGCTTCCTGGCGAACTGCCGAACTGGCGAACGGCCGGGCAGTGTATCCGGTCGGCGGGCAGGCGCGTGTCTGCTCCACTCGAGTTCACGAACCGAAGGCACGCGACACTGCTACCGAACGCTCGGCACGCCCGAATCCCCACTCCCCACTCCGGATCGCAGTCGCTCTTCGCGCGGCCTGACGCCGCAGCCTTGCCATGCTGGATGTGCCGATCCGCCCTGGCGGGGCGCCGGGCTGTCGTTGAATGCACGGGCGACGCGCCGGCAACGGTGAACTGAACCCGAGGCCGGCGGGACGTCGACGCTCGGATGACACGGGTGGCGTTCTCGACTCGGCGCGCCCGGCGTGTCCGTCGGCCTGTGCGGATCGCTTCTGGATTCGATCGGATGCCGGCGGACCGTCCGATGCAATTCGAACTGCCGCGCTACCGCAGGCTCGAATCGATGAACCTGTCGATCGCCGGCCACGGCGAGCGGTCCGGATCGAAGTGCAGGGTGTTGTGGCCGGCTTCGGACTGCACGACGTGCAGGACCGGACCCGGATGCTGCTCCAGCAGCGGCACGGCCCGTTCCGGCGGGATGATGGTGTCCTGCCCGGCCGTGACGACGACCAGCGGCCTGGCGAAGGCCTTCAACGCATCGACGTTGTCGTAGCGGTCCTTCAGGACCAGCCCCGTCGGCAGGTACGGCATGTGGTGGTGGGCCACGTCGACCAGCGAATCGAACGGCGTGATCAGCAGCAGCGCGGCCACTGCTTCGGGGCGACGACGGGCAATCCCGGCGGCCACCCCGCTGCCGATCGACTCGCCGATGATCAGCAGCGGCTCGGGGCGTTGTTCGATCAACGCGTCGACGGCCTTCAGCGCAGCCGCCGCGAAAGCCGCCTCGCCGGGCTCGCCGCCGCGCGGGCCGTAGCCGGGGTATTCGAAGACGTGGACGCGCCACGGTCCGGACTCGTGAAACCCCGCGAGCAGATCGGCGTAGTACCCGCGGTTCAGCGCCATCCCGGCGTTGCCGTGGAACACCACCGCGCGTCTCGGCCTGCCATTCGTCCCCGCGGCAATCGCCTTCGTCCAGCCCCACCACTCACCGCCGGCGCCCCGCCAGGGCGAACCATCCAGTGCCTGCGCCTGCTCGCGGGCCAGGTCCAACGGCAGGGTTGTCGGGTAATAGATCAGGCTTCGCTGCTTGAGCGCGTAGAACACCACGACCAGCACATAGATCGCGAAGACGGTGGCAGCGATGGCAAGGAGCGTCTTCAACGGTTCATCCAGCGGATCGGAGGGAATTCGTGATCGGGCGGATCGCCCTCCACGACGCTTGCGCGACGGACTCCCCGAGAGAACGAAGGGGCTTCTCCGGCGAGCCGCCCCGGCCCGTCAAGCGGCCTTGTCCGTCACTCGTCGAATCCGCGCCCCGAGCTGCCCGAGCTTCTCCTCGATGTTCTCGTAGCCGCGGTCGATGTGGTAGACGCGGTCGATCAGCGTCGAGCCCCGGGCGACCAGGCCGGCGAGGACGAGCGAGGCCGAGGCACGGAGGTCGGTGGCCATCATCGGGGCGCCGGTCAGCGTTTCCCGGCCGCGGATGACGACCATGTTGCCGTCGACCCGCATGTCGGCGCCGAGGCGCTGAAGTTCCTGCACGTGCATGAAGCGGTTCTCGAACACGGTCTCGCGGATCACGCCGGTTCCTTCGGCGATGGCATTCAGCGCGGTGAACTGCGCCTGCATGTCGGTCGGGAACCCGGGATACGGCGCGGTGGTCACGTCGACCGCCTTCGGACGCCTGCCCTGCATGTCCAGTTCGATCCAGTCGCTGCCGGCGTCGATCTGCGCGCCGGCCTGCTCGAGCTTCTGCAGGACCGCGTCCAGCGTCCGCGGGTCGGCGCCGCGGGCATGGACCTTGCCGCCGGTCATCGCACCGGCGACCAGGAAGGTGCCGGCCTCGATGCGGTCGGCCAGCACACGATAGTCGTATCCGCGCAGTTCGGGCACGCCATGAATGACGATGGTATTGGTGCCGGCACCTTCGACGTCGGCGCCCATGTCGTTCAGGCAGTTCGCCAGGTCGGCGACCTCGGGCTCCTGCGCGGCGTTCTCGATGACCGTGGTGCCTTCGGCCAGCACCGCGGCCATCATGATGTTCTCGGTGCCGGTTACGGTGGCGGTATCGAGCACGATGCGCGCGCCGGTGAGCTTGTCGGCCTCGGCCACGATGTAGCCGGACTCGATGCGCACGTCGGCGCCGAGCGCGGCCAGGCCGCGCATGTGCTGGTCGACCGGGCGCGCGCCGATCGCGCAGCCGCCGGGCAGCGAGACGCGGGCGGCGCCGAAGCGCGCCAGCAGCGGGCCGAGCACCAGCACAGAGGCGCGCATGGTCTTGACCAGCTCGTAGGGTGCTTCGTGATGGGCCACGCGCGAGGTGTCGATCTCGATCGCCCACTGGTCGCCCAGGCCGACCTCGGCGCCCATCTGGGCCAGCAGTTCGATCGAGGTGGTCACGTCCTTCAGGTGCGGGACGTTCTTCAAGCGGCACGGGCGTTCGGTCAGCAGGCTGGCCATCAGGATCGGCAGCACCGCGTTCTTGGCGCCGGAGATCGGCACGGTACCGGTCAGCGGCACGCCGCCCTCGATCCGGATGCGGGTGGTCACGTGCGGTCGGCGCCGAGTTCCTCGGGCGTCTTCAGGAGCAGCGACAGCGCGTGGATTTCCCGACCGAGCTCGGGTCCGATGGCGTCGTGCACCCGGCGGTGACGAGCCACGCGGGTCTGGCCGGCGAACCCGACGTCGACGACGCTCGCGCTGAAATGCACGTTATCATCGCTGGTAACGCTGACCTCGGCATCCGGAAACGCCGCACGCAGCAACTGTTCGATCTTCTGATTGTCCATGATGGGTCTGACCCTGTTGGGCGATTTTCCCGAAAGGCTCGAGTTCGGGACACGCCCCGCGCAAGCGGTGCGTGCCCGAAGATTCAATCCGACATGGTAAACGAATCGATGGTTCCATCCGAAGCGACAGGACCCGAGACATGCTGATCGCGCTGCTGCAGCTGGCCGCCGGCTTCGTGCTGCTGATCTGGTCGGCCGACCGGCTGGTCGAGGGCGCCTCGGCCCTGGCCCGCAATTTCGGCATCTCGCCGATGGTGGTCGGCCTCACCATCGTCGGCTTCGGCACCTCGGCCCCGGAAATGGTGGTCTCGGCGCTGGCCTCGCTGGAAGGCAAGCCGTCACTGGCCGTTGGCAACGCGCTGGGCTCCAACATCGCCAATGTCGGACTGATCCTGGGACTGACCGGGCTGATCTACCCGATGGCCGTCGAGGCCACCGCGCGCCGCCGCGAGTTTCCGATCCTGGCCGTGGTGACCCTGCTTACGGCCATCCTGATGGTCAACGGCTCACTGACCCGGTTCGACGGAACGATCCTGATCGGCGGGCTTTTCCTGTTCCTGGCCTCGATGGCGTTCCGGATGGTCATCCAGACCCGATCCGACCCGACCACCGAGGCGCTGCTGGCGGAAATTCCGGAGGGAATGCCGACCCGGAAGGCCGTGACCTGGACCATCGTCGGCCTGATCGTGCTGCCGGTCTCGGCCCAGATGCTGGTCGACGGCGCCGTGACGATGGCGAGTGAGATCGGCGTGTCCGAGGCGGTGATCGGCCTGACCGTGGTCGCACTCGGCACCAGCCTGCCCGAACTGGCCGCGGCGATCGCCAGCGCGCTGAAGAAGGAAGACGACCTGGCGATCGGCAATATCCTCGGCTCGAACCTGTTCAACCTGCTCGGCGTGCTCGGCATCGCCGCGCTGATCCATCCGATGGTGATCGAACCGATCCTGATCTGGCGCGACCTGCCGGCGATGGCCGGCATCTTCGTGGTGCTGGCGATCGCCGCCTACACGTCGAAACGCGTCGGTCGCGGCGAGGGCGCGGTCCTGCTGCTGGCCTACATCGTCTACCAGATCGTCGTGTTCCACGAGGCGCTGGCCTGAGCGGCTACACTGACCGGCATGACGCATTCGGCGAACACGTCCGCAGACGATTCTGCCCGCAGCAACGGACCGGCCGACCCGTCCGCTCTGCTGGCCCGAGCGCGCGAGGTGCTGGACACCGAGGCCCGGGCCATCAAGGCACTGGGCGAGCGGCTCGACGAGACCTTCGTCGAAGCCTGCCGCTGCATCCTGGCCGGCGACGGGCACCTGATCGTCACCGGCATGGGCAAATCCGGACATATCGGCCATAAGCTGGCCGCCACCCTGGCGTCGACCGGCACACCGGCCTTCTTCGTCCATCCGGCCGAGGCCAGCCACGGCGACCTGGGCATGATCCGCGCCGGCGACCGCCTGATCGCGCTGTCGAATTCCGGCGAAACCGCCGAACTGCTCGCGCTGCTGCCGATGATCAAGCGGCTGGGCGTGCAGCTGATCGCGATGACCGGCAATCCCGACTCGACGCTGGCGCGCCACGCCGACGTCCACCTCGACACCGGCGTCGACCGCGAAGCCTGCCCGCTGGGCCTGGCGCCGACCGCGTCCACCTCGGCCCAGCTGGCGATGGGCGATGCGCTGGCCATCGCGCTGCTCGAAGCGCGCGGCTTCACCGCCGAGGACTTCGCCCGCTCGCACCCCGGCGGGTCACTGGGCAAGCGACTGCTGCTGCACATCACCGACGTGATGCACGACGGCCAGGACGTTCCAGCGATCGGCCCCGACCGGACGATCTCCGAGGCGATCGTCGAAATCACCCGCGGTCGGCTCGGCCTCTGTGCGGTCGTCGACGATGAGCGCCGGGTGGTTGGCGTGCTGACCGACGGCGACCTGCGACGCGGCCTGGACGGCATCGGAGACATCCGCACCACGCCGGTGCGCGAGCTGATGACGGCCGCGCCGCAGACCATCGGCCCGGAGGCGCTGGCGGCCAGCGCCGTGGAACAGATGCAGACCCGCCGCATCCAGGGCCTGCTGGTGGTCGACGCCGAACACCGGCTGCTCGGCGCACTGAACTTCCAGGATCTGCTGCAGGCCGGCGTGGTCTGAAGGAGCCCGCGATGAACACACCGACCCCGATCGATGACGATCTGCTCGACAAGGCGAAATCCGTTCGACTGGCCGTCTTCGACATCGACGGCGTGATGACCGACGGGCGCCTGTACCGCGACGACTCCGGCCAGGAAATCAAGGCCTTCTACTCGCGCGACGGACTCGGCCTGAAGGCCCTGATGCGCTACGACGTCACCATCGCCGCATTGACCGCCCGCCAGTCCCGGCTGGTCCGCAAGCGGATGGCCGAGCTCGGTATCGAACACCTGGTCCAGGGCCGCGAGGACAAGGGCGCCGCGATGGCCGAACTGCTGGCGACCACCGGCATTGACGCGCGTCACGCCGCCTACATGGGCGACGACCTGGTCGACTGGCCGGCGATGCGGGATGCCGGCTTCAAGGCCTGCCCGATCGACGCCGACCCGTGGATCGCCGGCAAGTGCGACTTCGTCGCGCCCAGCGCTGGAGGTCGCGGCGCAGTGCGCGAGTTCTGCGAACTGCTGCTGAGCGCCCGCGGCAAGCTGTCGGAGTGGCGGAACAGCTTCGGATGAACCGATGACCCGTCACCGCACCTGGTGGCTGGCCAGCGCCGTGCTGGTGCTGGCCGTGGCGGTCAACTGGTGGATCACCCAGCGGGCCGACCGCGGCGGCGACCGTCCGGAACGCCCGCCCGTACCGTTCGATTACGCGTTGACCGACTTCGATGCGGTGATGATCGACGAAACCGGCCGGGAAACGCTGCGCGTTCGCGGCCCGCGGCTGGAGCACGACCCCGACACCCGCACCGCGCGACTGACCGACCCCGTATTCGAAGTGCCCGGCGACCAGGCCGATTGGCAGGGCCGCGCCGAGCGGGGCCGGCTGGTCCGCAACGATGACCGGCTGGAACTCGAAGGCAGCGTGGTGCTGAACCGGCCGCATCCGCGCGGCATGCTCCGGATCGAGACCGCGCAGCTGAATTACGACCGCGCCGACGGCCGCCTGACCGCGCCCGGTCGGGTCCGGTTCACGCAGGCGGGAACCGAGCTGGTCGGTGGTACTCTTATCTACCTGTTGAACGACGACCGGGTGGAGCTTCAAGACGATGTGCACGCGATCTATCGCGACGCGAGCGATTCTGCTGGCAGCAGCGCTGATGGCCGGGACGGCGATCGCGCCGATCCGGGCGCAGGAAACCGCTGAGGCAACGCTGGCCGAACCACCGATCGACATCTTTGCGGTCGAGAGCTACTACGATCTGCGCGACGGCGTCACCCGCTTCGAGAACGATGTCTCGATCACCCGCGGGGCGATGGCCGTGCAGGCAGACCGCGGCGTGCTCCGCCAGCTCGACGGCCAGATTTCGGAGGTCGAACTCGAGGGCAGCCCGATCACCTGGCGCGACCGCTTGAGCGACGGTTCGATCGTCACGGGCGAGTCGCGCGAGCTGCACTACGACGTTCTGGCCAACGTCGTCACGCTGACCGGCAACGCGGTCATCCGCCACCAGCAGGGCGAGTTCACCGGCAACGAACTGGTCTACGACCTGAACGCCGAGAGCCTGGCCGGACGCAGCACCGGCGACGAACGGGTCCGGGTCGTGATCGAACCCGGCGCGATGTCCGACCCGCGGCCCGCCCCACCGCCTTCCGATGAACCGCCGGCCGGCGCCGATGGCGCGCCTGGCGGCGCCGGGACCGATCCCGTACCGGTCGACGATGCAGCAGCATCGGCCGAGGACGCCGAGTCCGGCCAGCCTCCCGCTGAAACCGACGAAACCGACCAAACCGACCAAACCGACCAAACCGACCAAACCGACCAAACCGACCAAACCGACGATGGCGGCGCAAGCGGCGACGAGCCCGAAGACGAGGCGGCCGACCCGGAACCGCCTGCGAACCCGGACGGCCGCTGATGCTGCGCGCCGAGAACCTGGTCAAACGCTATCGCGGACGCGCCGTGGTCCACGGCGTGTCGCTGGACGTGCATCGCGGCGAAGTCGTCGGCCTGCTCGGCCCGAACGGCGCCGGCAAGACCACCTGCTTCTACATGGTCGTCGGCCTGGTCCCGGCCGACGGCGGCCGGATCGAACTCGACGAGACCGACATCACCCGGGCCAACATGCACCGCCGTGCCCGGCTGGGCCTGGGCTACCTGCCGCAGGAAGCCTCGATCTTCCGGCGACTGTCGGTGCGCGACAACATCCTGGCCATCCTCGAGCTGCGCAAGGACCTCGACCGCGACGGCCGGGAGGCCGAACTGACGCGGCTGATGGACGAGTTCGCGGTCGGGCACCTGGCCGACCAGATGGGCGTCAGCCTCTCGGGCGGCGAGCGCCGGCGCGTCGAGATCGCCCGCGCGCTGGCCGCCGACCCGCGCTTCATCCTGCTCGACGAACCGTTCGCCGGCGTCGACCCGATTTCGGTCGGCGAGATCCAGCGCATCGTCGCGCACCTCCGCGACCGGGACATCGGCATCCTGATCACCGACCACAACGTTCGCGAGACGCTCGGCATCTGCGACCGCGCCTACATCATCTCCGAGGGCCGCGTGCTGACCCAGGGCCCGCCGGACGCGGTGCTGGCCGACGAAGACGTCCGCAACGTCTACCTCGGCAAGGAATTCCGGCTGTAGCCCGATGAGCGCCCGACCCGCAGCCGAGTCCGACGACGCGCTGGCGTTCACCGGCGAACGCTTCACCCCGGAATGCGTGCGCGAGATCGTCTACGAACACTGGCACCGCTACGCCTGGGCCCGTGGGCTGGTCCGCGACAAGGACGTGCTGGACTGCGCCTGCGGCGAAGGCTACGGCAGCCACCTGCTTGCCGATGCGGCGAAGTCGGTGGTCGGCGTCGACGTCGACGCCGAGGCCGTCGAGCACGCCCGTCGCCGCTATTCCGCCGAGCACCTGAGTTTCGAGCGAGCCGACGCGCTCGAACTGCCGTTCGACGACGACCGCTTCGACGTCGTCGTGTCGTTCGAGACGCTGGAGCACCTGGCCGAGCACGACGACCTGCTGACCGGCTTCCGCCGCGTGCTGAAGCCCGATGGCGTCCTGCTGCTGTCCTCGCCCGACAAGCGCACCTATTCCGACCTGACCGGCTACGACAACGAGTTCCATGTCCGCGAACTCTACCGCGACGAACTCGAAGCCCTGCTCGGCCGGCATTTCCCGAACTACCGGCTGTCGGGCCAGAAGCTGATGTTCCATTCGCTGCTCTGGGCGCTCGACGACGACCGGGCCGGCGCCGAGCACCTGACTGCCGACGACGACCGCGGCGTGAGCCGGCATCCGCGACCGCACGCCGAGCCGCTGTATTTCCTCGCCGTGGCCGCCGCCGAGGGCGTGGACCTGCCGAAGCCGCCGGCCCTGTCGCTGTTCACCGACGCCGCCGAGAGCGTCTACGCCCACTACAACGACGAGGTCGCCAAGCACATCCGCGCCGGCGAACTGCTCGCCGAACGCGAGCGCGAGATCGAACGCCTGCGGGACCGCCTCGCGCAGGCCGAGGCTCGCACCGAACCGGAGTCGACATGGACGCGCCTGCGCCGGTGGCTGACGGGCCGGTGAGCGGCGCGGCCGGCACCGCGCTGGCGCGCGTCTCCGTACTGATCGTCAACTTCAACGCCGGCGACTGCCTGCGCCGGTGTATCGATGCACTCGATCTCACCGCCGCCGGATCGGCCGACGTTCGCATCGTCGACAACGGTTCCTTCGACGACAGCCTGGACGGCGTCGGCGGCCCCGGCCTGTCGGTAGACCGCGCCGGCAGCAACCTGGGCTTCGCCGCCGGCATGAACCGCGCCGCGGCAAACACCGACAGGGAGTTCCTGCTGCTGCTCAATCCCGACGCAGAAATCGACCCCGACGGACTGGCCCGGCTGGTCGACGAACTGGACCGCTACCCGGAATGCGTGCTGGTCGGGCCGCGCGTGGTCGGCGCCGACGGACGCGAGCAGCGCGCCAGCCGCCGCCGGGCGCCGACCGCGCTGCGGATTCTCGGCGAAGTCCTGCCCGGCCTGCCCGGGATCGATCATACCCACACCCCTGCGCCCGACCGACCGATCGAGATCGAGGGCGTGTCCGGCGCCTGCATGCTGGTCCGCCGGGACGCGTTCGAGGCCGTCGGCGGCTTCGACGCCGACTACCCGCTGCACTTCGAGGACCTCGACCTGTTCGCCCGACTCCGGGCGGCCGGCCGTACGCTGCGCTGGGTGCCCGACGTGACGGTCCGGCACATCGGCGGCGTCTCATCGCGCGGCCTCGACGGCCGCATCCTGCGGGCCAAGCACCAGGGGCTGTGGCTGTATCTGACCCGCCACGTCGCGACCGGCGCACGCGCCTGGCAGCGTCCGTTCTGGTGGCTGGCGCTCAAATCCAGCGAGCTCGTGCGCGCGCCCCTGGCAGCGCGGCGCGCGCGGAGGGCGTCATGATCCCCGGCCTGTCCGGTGGACCGGCCCCGGTGCTGGTGCTCGGCGCCACCGGCGCGGTCGGCCGCGGTCTGCTGGCGCGGCTGTCCGACGTCGGCGTGCCGATCATCGCCGTGTCGCGCAGGGTGCCCGACGCCGAACTGCCGAACGTGATGTGGATGCAGCACGACCTGGCGCGCGAGCCGCTGAAGGTCGAGACCCACGTGCTGCTCAGCGCCGGCCCGCTGTCGCTGACTCGTCGCCTCGTCGAACGCCTGCCGGCGGTCCGCCGGGTCATCGCGCTGGGCTCGGCCAGCGTGCGTTTCAAGCAGGACTCGCCGGACCCGGCCGAACGCGCGATGATGCGCGAACTGGCCGACGCCGAACTGCGGCTGGGCGAGTGGGCCGAGCGCCGCGGCGCCGACGTCACCCTGCTTCGACCGACCCTGATCTACGGCGGCGAGCACGACCGCAACATCTCGATCATCGCCGAGGCCGCCCGGATCCGCAAATGGCTGCCGGTCGCCGGCCGCGGCCTGCGCCAGCCGGTCCACGCCGACGACCTGGCGCGAATCATGACGACACTGGTGGCCCGCCAGGGCCGCGGCTTCGAAGTCTTCGACCTCGGCGGCGGCGAGGCCCTGCCCTACCCCGACTTCGTCCGCCGGATCGCCTCCAGCGCCGGCGCCGATCCGTCGATCGTCCAGGTGCCCTCGCCCTTGCTCACCACGGGCCTGCGCATGGCCCACCTGTTCGGCCGGATGAAGACCGTCACCCCGGCCATGGTCCGCCGCCAACGCATGGACCTGACCGTCGACGACACCCCTGCCCGCGAACACCTCGGCTGGACCCCCCGGCCCTTCCGACCGACTTGTTCCTCGGACTGACTCGGCTTCGGTCTGGCGGGTTCGCCAGCGGCCTCTAGAGGATGGGCGCGAAGACGCAAAGGCGCGAAGAGAAAGGAACGAACTTCGATTTCTGGAGCTCCAGCGTCCCGCACGAGACCATCGACCTGCTCCGACACCAAGCCATCGATCGGCGAACCAGATACTGCCGTCCGAAACATCGATGGATTTCGGTCCATGCTTGAAGGCCAGCCATCTTTCCTGTCGTTCTCACCCCTCCTGATTTTCTCTTCGCGCCTTCGCGTCTTCGCGCCTATCATCTAGAGGAATTCGCCACCAACCCCCACCGGAGCCCCGACGATGAACGACGAAGCATCCGTACGCGAACGGCACGCTGCGGTCGATCGAGAGTTCCACGAGAGGACCGCGATCGACTACGACCGGGTGGTCCACGACCCGCGGCGATATCCCAACGATCTGCTGTTCGCGCCGCTGATCGACCGGATTCCACGGGGCACGCGGATGCTGGACCTCGGCACGGGTACGGGCCAGATGATCGAGCGGCTGGCGGATCGGTTCGACGAGGTCGTTGGCGTCGACCACAGTCCGGCGATGCTGGAACGGGCACGCGCCGCGACAGGCAGGCAGGCAGGCAGGCAGGCAGGCAGGACATTCGATCACATTCATCGAGGCCGATGTACTGGAATGGAGCGCGCAGTCCGGCCAACGGTTCGACCTGATCACCGTTTCGGGCATGCTCCACCACCTGCGGCCACCGGATCTTCCGGAAATTCTCGGCAGCATCCGGAAGCGCTTGAACCCCGGCGGGCGATTCCTGGTGGCCGAACCGATCGACTGCCCGTCGCTGCATCACGTTCCGGGCTGGCTGGATCGCTGGAATCGGCGATCTGTTGCCGCCCGGGAAGCCTACAGCCGTCCGGCCGAAGAGCCCGACGAGGCGCCGCTGCCGGACGGCCTGCTCGAACGATCGCTGGCCGATGCCGGCTTTTCCGTCGAGACCTCCAGACGGAGCGTCGAGGTCTTCCCCCACCACATTCCACCCCGGCTGACCGACCGATTGTTCATTCGATTCGTGCAGTGGCGCTTCCGCCACACCGGCTACGTCCTCGCCCTCCTCGCCCGCCCGACGGACTGACTCGGCTTCGGTCTGGCGGGTTCGCCAGCGGCCTCTAGAGGATGGGCGCGAAGACGCAAAGGCGCGAAGAGAAAGGAACGAACTTCGATTTCTGGAGCTCCAGCGTCCCGCACGAGACCATCGACCTGCTCCGACACCAAGCCATCGATCGGCGAACCAGATACTGCCGTCCGAAACATCGATGGATTTCGGTCCATGCTTGAAGGCCAGCCATCTTTCCTGTCGTTCTCACCCCTCCTGATTTTCTCTTCGCGCCTTCGCGTCTTCGCGCCTATCATCTAGAGGAATTCGCCAAGAACGCCCGACCGGAGCCCAAGCCATGAACGACGACGCACCGCTGCCACTGGACGAACCGCTTTCGCCCGAAGAGGCCCGGGTCCTGGGCTGTCTGATCGAGAAGGAGGCGACGACGCCGGAGGCCTATCCGTTGACCGAGAACGCCGCGCGCACGGCGGCGAATCAGAAGACCAGCCGGCATCCGCAGATGAACCTGTCCGAAGGCCAGATCGGCCAGGCGCTGCGCAAGCTGGAAACGCGCGGTCTGGTCAAGAGCGAATACGGCGCCCGGGCGTCACGCTATGCGCACCGCGTCGAGTCCGGCCTGAAGCTGACCCGCGAGCAGAAGGCGTTGATCGGCCTGATGCTGCTCCGCGGCCCGCAGACGCTGGCCGAGCTGCTGAGCCGATCTTCGCGACTGCATCGCTTCGACGAGATCGACGACGTCGAATACTCCCTACAACGACTCTGCGCCGGCGACGCGCCGATGGCGATCCGGATTCCGAAAGGCCCGGGCCAGCGCGAGGACCGCTACATGCACCGCCTGTGCGGCCCGGTCTCGATCGAGGCCGGCCGCGCCGTCCCGTCCGCCGACGCCGCGCCGGCCGAATCGACCACCCCCGACCCCGATCTCATCGCCCGCATCGACGCGCTCGAAACCCGCGTCGCCGAACTCGAGTCGAAGCTGGCCGAGGAATGAGGTTTCGTTCGGGTTTCGTGCCGGATTCCGTTAGATGATGGGCGCGAAGACGCGAAGGCGCGAAGAGAAAAGCCAAAAAGAGAGAATGCGATCCTGCATGTCTCGATGCTTAACGAACGGGTTCATCGCCTTGTGCCTCGGAGCGGGCTCTGCCCCTGGTCGATTCCACGTGCGGGCCCGAGACATGGGGTGAGCGTCGGCGAGTCGCCCGATGCCTCGGTCCGCCGTTTTGCCGCTTTTCCAATCCTCTTGTTGGTTTTCTCTTCGCGCCTTCGCGTCTTCGCGCCCATCATCTAAAGGCCGCAGGCACAACGTCGATACAAACTACCCGTCGATGCGCTTGTACTTGATGCGGTGCGGACCGGCCTGGTCGCCCTTGCGGCGCTTGAGGTCCTTTTCGTAGTCGGAGAAGTTGCCTTCGAACCATTCGACGTGCGAGTCGCCTTCGAAGGCCAGCACGTGGGTGGCGATGCGGTCGAGGAACCAGCGGTCGTGCGAGGTGACCAGCACGCAGCCCGGGAAGGCCAGCACAGCTTCCTCGAGCGCGCGCAGGGTCTCGACGTCGAGGTCGTTGGTCGGCTCGTCGAGCATCAGCACGTTGCCGCCGCTCTTCAGCACCTTGGCCAGGTGAACGCGGTTGCGCTCGCCGCCGGACAGCTGGCCGACGCGCTTCTGCTGGTCGGAGCCCTTGAAATTGAACCGGGATGCATAAGCTCGCGCCGGGATCGAGTAGTTGCCGACCGAGATCATCTCGGCACCGTCGGCGATCTCTTCCCAGACCTGGCGATCGCTCTCGAGGCTGTCGCGCTTCTGGTCGACATAGCCCAACTCGACGGTCGATCCGACCGTGATCGTCCCTGAATCCGGCTGTTCCTCACCGGCGATCATCCGGAACAGGGTCGATTTACCGGCACCGTTGCCGCCGATGATCCCGACGATCGCGCCCGGCGGGACCTTGAATGACAGGTCATCGATCAGCAGCTTGTCGCCGAAGGCCTTGGTCAGGTGCTCGACCTCGATGACCTGGTCGCCGAGCCGCGGGCCCGGCGGAATGTAGATCTGCTGGGTCTCGTTGCGGGCCTGGAACTCCTTCGAATTGAGTTCCTCGAACTGCTTCAGGCGCGCCTTGCTCTTGGCCTGGCGCCCCTTCGGATTCGAACGCACCCATTCGAGCTCTTCCCGCATCGCGCGCGAGTGGGCCTGTTCCTGCTTTTCCTCTCGTTTCAGGCGGGCTTCCTTCTGCTCCAGCCAGTTGGTGTAGTTGCCCTCGAACGGCAGACCGTGGCCGCGGTCCATTTCGAGAATCCAGCCGGCGACGTTGTCGAGGAAATAGCGATCATGGGTGACCGCCATGACGGTGCCGTCGAAATCGTGCAGGAAGCGCTCCAGCCACGCCACGGACTCGGCGTCGAGGTGGTTGGTCGGCTCGTCGAGCAGCAGCATGTCGGGCTTGGACAGCAACAACCGGCACAGCGCGACGCGACGGCGCTCGCCGCCCGATAGCACCTTGATCTCGCTGTCCCAGTCCGGCAGACGCAGCGCATCGGCGGCGACTTCCAGCGTGCGGTCAAGGTCCCAGCCGCCGGCAGAATCGATCTTGTCCTGCAGCTCGGCCTGCTCGGCCAGCAGCTCGTTCATCTCGTCATCGGACATCGGCTCGGCGAACTTCTCGGAAATCTCGTCGAAGCGCTTGAGCAGATCCCGGATCTCGCCCAGGCCGTCCATCACCGCCTCGCGGACGGTGGCGTCTTCGGGCAGTTCGGGCTCCTGCGACAGGTAGCCGATATGGATGCCGGGCTGTGGCCGGGCCTCGCCGTCGAACTCGGTATCGACGCCGGCCATGATGCGCAGCACCGTCGACTTGCCCGCGCCGTTCAGGCCCAGGACGCCGATCTTGGCGCCGGGAAAGAACGACAGCGAGATGTCCTTGATCAGCGTGCGGTTCGGCGGAACCACCTTGCTGACGCGGTTCATGGTGTAGACGTACTGGGCCATGGCTGAAAACCTTCATCGGATTGCTTGAGAAAATGCGGGCGCGCGCCGATGAAACCAACGCCGCGCCGCAAGGCGCGCATCGATGATCCGCGAACCGCCGACGCGACAAGCCGCGTAGGATACGGAATTTCCGCGCCCGGCGGGGTTTCCGGCCCGACCGAAGCGCCTTCGAATCTGCGGAGACGACGATGAACATCCTGGTGACCGGCGGCGGCGGCTTTCTCGGCCAGGCCGTGGTTCGCGCACTGCTCGAGCGCGGCCACGCGGTGGCGACGCTGAATCGCTCGGCCTATCCGGCGCTGGACGCGCTGGACCTCGAGCAGCACCGCGGCGACATCGCCGATGGCGGCGCCGTGGATGCGGCCTGTCGCGGGCGCGATGCAGTCATCCACGTCGCGGCCAAGGCCGGGCCCGGGTTGTACGCGCCGGATTTCGTCGCCGCCAATGTCGTCGGCACCGGCAACGTGATCGACGCCTGCCGGAAACACGGCGTCGGCATCCTGGTCCATACCTCCTCGCCGAGCGTGGTCCACGCCGGTGGCGACATCGAGGGCGGCGATGAATCGCTGCCGCTGGCCAGCCACCACCCGGCGCCCTACCCCGCGACCAAGACCGAGGCCGAACGGCTCGCGCTGGGCGCGAACGGCGAGGATCTGCGCGTCTGCGCGCTGCGCCCGCACCTGATCTGGGGGCCGGGCGATAATCACCTGCTGCCCCGGCTGATCGAGCGCAACCGCGCCGGGCGACTGAAGCTGCCGGCGCCGGACAAGATGATCGACACGGTGTACATCGACAACGCGGCCGAGGCGCACGTGAAGGCGCTCGAAGACCTGGCTGGGCCGGCCCGCTCGGCCGGCCGCGCCTACTTCATCACCAACGGAGAACCGCGTCCGGTCGCAGCGATCATGGCGAGCCTGCTCGAAGCCGCCGGCGAAAGCCCGCGGATCGGCAGCGTGAACCCGAAGATCGCGATGGCCGCGGCAACCGTGGTCGAAGCGCTCTGGCGCGGCCTGCGCCTGAAGAGCGACCCGCCGATCTCCCGCTTCGTCGTCGACCACCTGGCCACCGCCCACTGGTTCTCGATCGACGCCGCGCGGCGCGACCTCGACTGGGCGCCGACAGTGCCGATGGACGAGGGCCTGGCGCGGCTCCAGCGTTCGTTCAGGCCCTGAAGGACCGTTCGTTCAGACCTCGAAGAACCGTTCGTTCCGGTCCTCGGATGAACACGAGTGACCACGGACACCACGACCCGGGCCGCGGGCTGGACGATTCCGGTCCGGTTTCGAAGCGGCACGGATCGGCGAATGCAACGCCGAACCTTCGATGACCAGGCAGGCGCTCCCGGCCGCCCACGTGATTTCACGTCCACATCGACGCGTGCTCATCCGTGGCCGAGCGCGTTCCGAGCGACTCGCCTCATCCTAGCAGCGTCTCCCGGATGATCAGAACCACGCCGATCACCACGAACAACCCCGCGCCAGCCCAGCGGACCAGGGCCTCCAGGCGCGAGGACTGCAGCGCATGGCCGATCCAGATCACCGGCAGGTTGACCAGCGCGGCGCCGAGCGTCGCGCCGACGGCAACCGGCCACCAGCCGGTCAACGAAGCCGACAGGCCGACGGTAGTCAGCTGCGACTTGTCGCCGAGTTCGGCGAGCAGGAAGATCAGGAACACGCTGACCGCGACCCGGCGACCGGACTGCGACGGTGCCGGGTCGTCGTCCTCGTCGCCGCTGCCGAACGCGGTCCACAGGCCGATGACGATGAACAAGCCGCCGACCAGCCAGGCCAGCACGGCGTCGGGCAGCAGGCGATCGATCCAGTGGCCGAACAACGCCGCGATCACGTTCGACAGCGCCAGCGCCGCGACCAGGCCGAGCCCGACGGCCACCGGGCGGCGGAAGCGGCGCGCCAGCATCAGCACCAGAAGCTGGGTCTTGTCGCCCAATTCGGCCACACCGACGGTAGCCACGCTGATCAGCAGGGTTTCGATCATGCCCGGCGGAAGGCGCGGGCCACACGCTCGGGCAGGGTTGGACGAAACACCGCGCGGTCGGCGGGACTGACGCCGTCGTAGCCGCCGTACTTGAGCTTGACCCAGGCATTCAGATCGGTCTGGGCCAGGGTCCGGAACAGCGCATGATTGATCGGCGCGAAGCGCTCGCGGTGCACCACCGCAGTGCCCAGATCGACGATCCAGGGCCGTCCGTCGGCGCCGACCATCAGGTTGGACTTGCGCTTGAGATCGCCGTGCGCCACGCCGCGCTCGTGCATGGCCCGGACGACCTCGAGCAGCCGATCGAAGAACGCCTCGTCGACCGCGGCATCGCGAAACGCCTCGCCATCGATCTCGTCGAGCACCAGCCAGCGGTCGTCGAACAGGCCGTGACAGCGCGCGAACCCGATCACCCCGTCCAACCGCCGGTATGCGCGGTGCTCAAGCCGCAGCGCCCGCCGATGAAGAAACGCGCCGACGCCACCGGCCGGCGTCTTGACGGCCAGCCGATAGCCGTTCAGCGAAAGGCCGAACAACCAGCCCTGGTGGCCGCGCGCCAGCGGACGCGCCGATTCCAGCGCGCCGGCACGCAGCGCCTCGAGAATCCGTTCGGGCGCGGGCGGTGGATTCGGGATGGGTTCGGCCAAGGGCGGCAGACTCCAGGGGCCGGGGAAACGCGTCATAATAGCGGGTTGTAGCGCGCATCGCGGCCCAGCCTGGACCGCGATGACTCGAAATCTGCGCTGGGTGGCCCCATTACCGGCGCCACCCGACGGGAGGAATGGACCCATGCCGATCTATGAATACCAGTGTGCGAACTGCGGCCATCAGCTCGAGAAGCTGCAGAAGATCTCCGACGACCCGCTGACCACCTGCCCGGAATGTGGCCGGGAAACGCTGAACAAGCTCGTCTCGGCCGCCGGCTTCCGGCTGAAGGGCGCAGGTTGGTACGAAACCGACTTCAAGAAGGACGGCAAGAAGAACCTGGCCGGCGACGACAAACCGGCCAAGTCCGATACGTCCAAGGAGACCGCCGGCGACGCCAAGCCTTCCAAGTCGACGTCCGGCGATTCGTCGACCAAGGCCTCGACGGCCTCGGCGTGACCCGCCGGGCCTGATCGACCCCAGACGCCGGACCGGGTCGCAGTCGGCCCGGCATCCGGCTCACCTCTTCCGATTCAGTCTTTCGAATTTCCAGGAGTCTTTCCATGCGTAGTCATCTCTGCGGCCGGGTCAGCGAGGCCCTCGACGGGCGGACCGTCACCCTGTGCGGCTGGGTCGACCGCCGCCGCGATCTCGGCGGGCTGGTCTTCATCGGCCTCCGCGACCACGCCGGCATCGTCCAGGTGGTCGTCGAGCCCGACAACCCCGACGGGTTCGCCGTGGCCGAAACGCTGCGCAACGAATACTGCGTGAAGATCACCGGCACCGTGCGGATGCGCCCGGAGAGCCAGTGGAACGCCGAGATGAAGACCGGCAAGGTCGAAGTCGTGGCCGACCGCCTGGAGCTGCTCAACGCCTCGGCCGCGCTGCCGCTGCTGATGACCGACGAGGACGGCGAGGAAGTGCGGCTGAAGTACCGCTACCTCGACCTGCGCCGGTCCCGCATGCAGAACAACCTGCGACTGCGCTCGAAGCTGACCTCGGCGATCCGCCGGCACCTGGAGGCCCGCGACTTCCTCGATCTCGAGACCCCGATCCTGACCCGGGCCACGCCGGAGGGCGCGCGTGACTACCTGGTGCCCAGCCGGGTCAATGCAGGGCGCTTCTACGCGTTGCCCCAGTCGCCGCAGATCTTCAAGCAGCTGTTCATGATGAGCGGCATGGATCGCTATTACCAGATTGCGCGCTGCTTCCGCGACGAAGACCTGCGCGCCGACCGCCAGCCGGAATTCACCCAGCTCGACATCGAAATGGCCTTCGTCGAGGAAGCCGACGTGCAGGGCCTGGCCGAGGGCCTGGTCCGGCAGGTATTCGTCGACGTGCTCGACGTCGAACTGCCCGACCCCTTCCCGCGGATGACCTGGGCCGAAGCCATGCGCCGCTTCGGCTCCGACAAGCCGGACCTGCGGATTCCGCTGGAGCTGGTCGACGTCGACGACCTCGTGGCCGACTCGGAATTCAAGGTCTTTGCCGGCCC
Organism: uncultured Halomonas sp.; assembly: GCA_964548715.1. Classification (GTDB taxonomy): domain Bacteria; phylum Pseudomonadota; class Gammaproteobacteria; order Xanthomonadales; family Wenzhouxiangellaceae. Next base: position 28,926 of record CAZJSH010000023.1, read on the forward strand.
GGCGGCCGACGTCGCCGGCCGGGTGGCGGCCCTGAAGGTGCCCGGCGGTGCCGGGCTTTCACGCAAGCAGATCGACGATCTTGCCGCCCACGCGGGCAAGTACGGCGCCCGGGGGCTGGCGTGGATCAAGGTCAACGATGCCACCGCCGGCCTGGAGGGGCTGCAGTCGCCGATCGCCAAGTTCCTCGACGAGGCGACGGCCGCCGGGCTGCTCGAACGCACCGGCGCCGGCCAGGGGGATCTCCTGCTGTTCGGCGCCGGCCCCTCGATGACGGTGGCCGCCTTCATGGGCGCGGTCCGGCTGAAGGTCGGCCACGACCTCGGCCTGGTCGAGGACGGCTGGAAGCCGCTGTGGGTGGTCGACTTCCCGATGTTCGAGTTCGACGAGGACGACCGGCGCTACTACGCGCTGCACCACCCGTTCACCGCACCGACGACCGACGACCCGGACGGACTGCGCAGCAACCCGGCCGACGCGCTGTCCCGCGCCTACGACATGGTGCTCAACGGCGCCGAAATCGGCGGCGGCTCGATCCGTATCCACGACCCGAAGATGCAGCAGGCCGCGTTCGACGTGCTCGGCATCGACGAGACCGAGGCGAAAGCGCGGTTCGGCTTTCTGCTGGAGGCCCTGCGCTACGGCTGTCCTCCACATGGCGGCATTGCGTTCGGAATCGACCGCATCGCCGCCCTGATGGCCGGCGAGGATTCGATCCGCGAAGTCATTGCGTTTCCGAAGACCACCACGGCCGGCTGCCCGTTGACCGGCGCGCCCTCGGCGATCGAGGCCGAAGCGCTCGGCGAACTCCACATCGGTCTTAAGGTTGGCGACGCGTAGCAGGAGTCGTCGATTCACGCCCGGTTCACGGGCGTGGGCAACCCTTGCCGCGCTTCAAACATTCACAGCAGGGATTGACCCAATGAAGAAGACGATCAGCATCATCGCTCTTTCGCTTGGTCTGGGGGCAGGCGGAGCTTTCGCTCAAAGTGCAGACGTGAACATCGGCCATCTCGCGCCGTTTGCACCGGATGTCGCCGATACCGCGGTATCGATCGATGTCAACGGATCCGAAGCCTTCACTGGCGTCGTGTTCGAGAACTTCACCGGCTACACCACCCTGACGGGCGCAACCGATCCGTTCGACGTGACCGTCGATGTCCGCAATCCGCCGGGCGACGCGGTCGCGATTACCGACACGTTGAGCCTGGACAGCGGCACCGACTACACCGTCGTGGCGATCGGCAACGTCATCAACCAGCCGCTGGAACTGTTCGCACTGGTCGACACCGCACCGGTTCGCGGCGGCACCGGCGCGCAGCTGCGAATCGTCCATGCAGCACCGTTTGCCAGTGACCTGACCGCTACCGAAGTCGATATCCGCACCGACGGCGGCGACGTGGTCGGCGGTTTGACCAACGTGCCGTACAAGGGCAATTCAGGCTTCCTGGCCCTTCCGGCCGGCACCTATGACCTGAAGGTGACGACGCCGGGCGGCGCGCTGACGCTGATCGACCTCGCCCCGGTGACATTGAACGACGGTGATCAAGTGACCGTGTTCGCCGTCGGCGATATCGTCAACCAGCCGGTCGGCGCCATTGCCGTGTTCGGCGACGGAACGTCGGCCGTCCTGCCGCTGGAAGCCGGCGGCGCGGCACCGATCCCGACGCTCGGACAGTGGGGCCTGATCCTGCTGGTGCTCGGCCTGGCCATCGTCGGCATCCGTCGGCTGGTCTGAACGCACTGAACGACGTGTTCGATCCGAACGGCCGCGCCCTGCGCGGCCGTTTTCGTTTCCGGCACGGCAGCCCGGTCCCCGCTGCCTGATCGACCCGAGCACGCAATGCGAATCGTGAATTCCCGCCCTCCCGAGCATCCGCCCATCGTCCTGATCCATGGCCTGTGGTACGGGCCGATCAGCCTCGGTATGCTGGGCCGTCGATTGCAGCGCAGCGGCGGCTGGACCGTGCATCGCTTCGGCTATCCCACGATCCGGCATGCGCTGGACACGAATGCGCGCAAGCTGCGCGAGTTCATCGGTTCGGGACCGGCCCACCTGGTCGGCCACAGCCTCGGTGGCCTGGTCGCGCTGCGAATGCTCGAACGCTTCGGAACCGACCTGCCCCCGGCCCGTCTGGTGCTCCTCGGCAGCCCGGTCAACGGGTCGGCAGTGGCGCGACGGCTGGCCCGGCTACCGGCGCTCGGGCGGCTGGTCGGCCGCTCGGCCGGGCCGCTGGACGCCGGCGTGCAGCATGTTCCACCCGGCTGGGAGGTCGGCGTCATCGCCGGCACACGGAGTCTCGGCGCCGGGCGCCTGATCCAGCGCCTGCCCGAACCGCACGACGGCACCATCACCGAGATCGAGACCCGCCTCGACGGCGAAACCGACCGACTACTCCTCCCCGTCTCCCACACCGGCCTCGTCCTTTCACCGACCGTTGCCGACGCCATCGACCGCTTTCTCCGGACCGGACGCTTTGATTGGCGCGAATCGCCAGACGGCTCTAGAGGATGAGCGCGAAGACGCAAAGGCGCGAAGAGAAAACAGAAACGAGGGTCGAAACTGCGAAAAGCAGGCTCTCGCGGAGACGCAGAGAAAAAGCTCTCGAGGAAGGTTGATCGAAATTCCGATCGCCGCCCCGTCGTCAAAGCGAAGCAGGACGAGTGCTTACAGAACCTTTTCCCGCTTGCTCTGCGCCTCCACGAGAGCCTGCTTTTCGTCGCTCAAGCTTTACAACCGGTTTTCCCTTGGCGCCTTAGCGTCTTCGCGCGCATCCTCTAAACGGACTCGCCACGACCCACCAAGACCCGATCAGAACCACCAGGCCAGTGCGAACCAGGCGATCATGATCACGCTGATGACGAGCTTGGCGACGGTGCCGACGAGGACGCCGACGCTGGCGCCGACGCCGGCGCGGAGCGAGTCGTCCAGCCGGGCGCGGCCGGCCATGTGGCCGAGGACGGCGCCGACGAACGGGCCGAGCAGCAGCCCGGGCAGGCCGAAGAACAGACCGACCAGCACACCGAGGGTCGCACCGAGGATCGCGGCGCGGCCGGCGCCGAACCGTCGCGCGCCTTCGGCCGTGGCCAGGAAGTCGATGACCAGCGAGAGCAGGGTCAGCAGCGTCAGCCAGACCAGCGTGATCGGGCGCACCGCCTCGAAATCGCCCAACCAGGCCATCATGACCAGCCCGGCCAGCACGATCGGCGTGCCCGGCAGCGCGGGCAGGATCGCACCGGCGAGGCCGACCAGCACCAGCACCACGGCCACGAACCAGGCCAGGTAGATCGCCGACCCCGACGCCACGTCGACCAGTGTTTCCATCATTGCAGGAGGTCCGTTGCAAACCCGGCCCCATTCTCTCATCCTGAACGCTTCGAAACCGATGGAGACGTCCGCATGGCGTTCATGGAACCGCTACCGCCCGAAACCACGCCGGAACTGGCCGAGACCTTCGACCACTTCCGCGAAATCCTGGGCTTCGTGCCGAACAGCCTGCTGACGATGCAGCGCCGGCCCGAGATCGTGAAGGCCTTCGGCACTCTGACCTCGGCCGTCATGGATCCCGGCGGCGCCGTCGATCCGGCGACCAAGCGTCTGCTGGCGCACTTCGCCAGCCGCGCCGCCGGCTGCCAGTACTGCGAAGCGCATTCGCTGATCGCGGCCGGGATCAGCGGGCTCTCGCAGGAGAAACTCGACGCGATCTGGGAATATCGGACCAGCCCGCTGTATTCGGACGCCGAGCGTACCGCGCTGGATTTCGCACTGGCCGCCGGCAGCGTGCCGAACGGCGTCGATGCCGAGATCATGGCCCGCCTTCGCGAACACTGGAGCGAGGACCAGATCGTCGAGATGCTCGGCGCGATCTGCCTGTACGGTTTCCTGAACCGCTGGAACGACTCGATGGCCACCGATCTCGAGGATGCGCCCCGCGAGCTCGGCCAGCGGTTGCTCGGCTCCGGCGGCTGGTCCGGGGCGCGTCACGGCGTCGAGGACTGACGCGCTGCGTCAGCCCCCCCAAGCGCCGAATGCCGATGTCGCGGCCCGAGAGCGGCAGCTGCAGGGGTTCGGGATATCGTGGCCCGAAATTTGCATGCTGAGCACCATATGCAGATCGAGCGCGAACGCGCCACCCCGGAGTTCTCATGCAGCATCGCCAAGCCCGCCAGCACGGGTTCACCATCATCGAAATCCTGGTCGTCGTCGGCCTGATCGCCATTCTTCTCGGCATCGCGGTACCGAGCTACACCGATTATTCGGTGCGCGCCAAGACCACCGAATGCCTGCAGCTGGCCAGCCCGGCCCAATTGGCCGTGGCCGATAGTGCAATGCGCCGCGGCCGGCCGCCTTCGAACTCCGACGAGGCCGGCTATCGCTTCAGTGAAACCGACCACTGCGCAGAGATCCGCGTTGCCGGGGACGGGTCGGTCGTCGTCCAGACGCAGAACACGGGCGCTCCGGTCGATCCGGTGGTCCAGTTCCGGCTGGCGATGAACGGTCCGTCCGCCAACCTGGACTGGAACTGCGAGCTGGTCGCCGGCGATCCGCAGCACGTCCCGGCCGGGTGCCGCACTTCGGGCGACGCCGCGCCTCCTGGCAGCGGCGGTGGCTCGGGTGGCTCGGGTGGCTCGGGTGGCTCGGGTGGCTCGGGTGGCTCGG
>CAZJSH010000024.1:0-16363 GCA_964548715.1 uncultured Halomonas sp.
CAACGGCGTCTACACCATGCCGACCCGGCGCTGGGAGGCCTACGACATGGCCTACGTCGCCGCCGCGAAGCTGCACGAGGCCGGGGTGAAGTTCGCGATCGGCGACGGCGGCGGCGGCTTCGGCGCGACCAACGCCCGCAATCTGCCGTTCCAGGCCGGCAGCGCGGCCGCCTTCGGCCTGCCGAAGGACATCGCGCTGAAGACCGTCACCGAATGGGCCGCCGAGATCGTCGGCGTCGGCGACGAACTGGGCACGCTCACACCCGGCAAGCGCGCCAGCCTGATCGTCACCAACGGCGACCCGCTGGAGCCGATGACCTCGATCGAACGGGTCTGGATCGACGGCGAGGAATACGACCTCGGCCGCAGCAAGCATCGGCAGCTCTACGAGCGCTATCGCGAGCGGATCGCGGAAACGGCACCCACCGATTGAAACCCGCTCGAATCCAGGATGTCCACTGCCCCGGCCTGCCGGGGCATTTTTTTGGCGTGTCCGACATCGGGCTCGCGTACCTAGTGGGCCGTGCGGCAAGTCTTGCCGCACGGCCCACTAGTCGACGAACCCGAATGGACTACCGCCAGGAGGCACCCCAATGAAGCTCGATTTCCCCATGATTTCCGCCGTCGTTGCTATCGCCGGCCTACTTGCCGGCCCAGCCGCCGCCGCGCCTCAGATCATCGACGAGACCTGCGCACAGAACGGTTGCTTCCAGGGCGACAACCCGGGCCTGCCGGTCGAAATCGCCGAACCCGGCAGCTATCGGCTTGGCAGCAATCTGCGGATCGGGGCCCGCGACCCACATGCGATCATCATCGAGGCGCCGAATGTACAGCTCGACATGGACGGGTTCGCGATCCTCGGAAAGAATCGGTGCGAATGGACCGAAGAACTCACCGAATGTGAACAACCGAGTCAGCAGAACGCCGCCATCGTCGCCCTTCAATCCGCGGAATCCGTTGCGGTCCTCGACGGCTCGATCCGGGGCATCGCAGGCAGCGGTGTTACGTTCCGGGCCACCGGCGCCCGCGTCGAGAATCTACTGATCCAGGAAGTCGCCGGCGACGGCATCGCCTTCGTCGAAGGCGGCGGTATCGTCGCCGACACGATCGTCGATCGCGCTGCACACATCGCGATCTTCGGACCGACGATCCGTCAGCCGGTGATCATTTCGCGCAGCATTGTCATCCGCAGCAGCAACGCATTGAATGCCGGTGCGCTCGACAATGTCGCCACGCGCAACAATGGCCAGGGCATCACCAACCTGAACGCGGTCATCGACGGCAGCGTCGATGAGTTCAGCGTTGTGATTCCCTGAAGCCGGTCCGCCGCCACGCGTTCGCGCCGGCCTTCCAGCCGGCGCGATTCCGACCCGCATCGAGCTCAGAGCTCGATGATCTCGCCGCCGACGACCTGGATCGGCGTGCCGTCGTAGCGGGTCAGCGAAAAGCCGTCGAACAGCTCGGTGTAGGTCCGCGAATAATCGGCCAGCATTCCCAGGGCCTGCTGTTCGCCGACCAGCAGGCCGTCGACGCCGTCGGAACGGTAGTGAACGCCGGCCCAGTCGCGGCCCAGCGCGATGTTGTTGGCCAGCTTGTTCAGCTCGCCGCCGACGGTCAGGGGATCACCGGCCCACGCAAGCAGCTCGGATCCGTCCGCCGCAGCCACCACCGGCTCGGGCAGGATCGCGGTTTCCTCGAAGAAGGCCTTCAGCACGGTCACGCAGGCCCCGGCAATCGTCGCGTGGCCGGCCGGGTAGGCAGGGTGGGTCGGCGAGCCTTCCGGAAACGCCATCGGCAGGAACGCGGTGCCGTAGCGGCTCTGCGTCCGGGCGACGGCCAGCGAACTCTCGATTTCGGCCGGCAGGCCGTAGGCGCGGTCACCGGTCATCTGGAAATGCAATCGTCCGGCATAGACCTCCGGCCGCAGTCGGCGATGAACCAGCCACTTCTGGTACCAGGCGCCGGTCAGTGCCAGGTTGCCGGCCTTGGCCACCAGCGTCAGCACGTCCGGGCCGCCCAGCGACACGAATCCGCCCTGGGTGGCCGCGCCGTTGTACGGGTTGCTGACGTCCAGCACGCCCGGCGTTGCCAGCAGGATCAGCGCGGCGTTGAGGTAGGCCTGGTAGCTGAAGTCCACGTGCACGTACTCGCCGAGCGCGCGCGCATCGGAGATGTAGCGCGGATTGCCCTTGGCCAATGGAGGTGGCGACACCCCGTTCTGGACCGCCAGCCAGTCGGCCTGCGTGGTCATGAAGTCGTCGCCAGGCGCTGGCGTCGGATAGCGCTGGTCGATGACCAGGTTGCCCATCGGGATCGGCTTGAACAGGAACTGGCTGATGTAGGGCCCGACGAGGTCGCCCGGCGTCTCGCCACGAAATACGGTCCCCGCGGTCACCGCACCGCCTTCGGTCGGCCCGACGGTCGCCGACAACCCGTTCAGGTCGGCGATGGCGTCGGCGACGTCGGAATCGGTGTCGAAGGCGCTGAATGGCACATCGCGCAACAACGCCTTCCAGTAGACCTCGCCCATTTCGGCCGCGGTCTCGGCGCCGGTGAACGCGGGCGCCGGCCGCATCCAGGTCTCGTGCGAATCCCGTCCGGTGATCTCGTACTTCCATGCCCCCTGCGGATTGGCCAGCTTGCGGTCGGCCTGCGGCGACAGCGGAACCTGTTCGAAGTCGTCGAACTCGCCGCTGTCGATCGCCGCGAGCAGGCGCTGGTAGGCGGCCGGATCGACTTCGCCGAACGCGTTGTGCGGCAGCGTCTTGGTAAAGCTGGCGCGATAGTCGGCATAGCGTCCTTCGTCGCCGTTGTTCATCTGGACGCCGATGAAGCCCTGCAGGTTGGCTCGCGCGGCATCGACGCGCATCCGGAAGACCGCCGAACGTCGCTGGGCTGCGTCGGGCCCGAAGCCGACCAGCCGCTGGCCGTCGAATTTCGCCCGGTCGGCCGCGCCGGCCAGCGCAGGCGCCGCTGCCAGCCCGCCGGCGCCGGCCAGGAAGGCCGCGGCGGCCGATGCGCCGAGCATCCCGCGCCGCGTCAGGCCTCGGCGATCGTTCTCTGCGGATTCGGCGGGTTCGAACGGCGACGGGTTGATGGGCTCGTGATCGTTCATGGGTGGCTCCCTTGTTGTTGTGCCGGTTCCGGGTGCGCGGCGCGCGACATCGTATGGATGCGGTCGGGCGCGCCCGTGATACGAAGTGCCTATCGATGACCCTCTCCCCGCCGATCATAGCGGCTCGGCCGGATCCGGGAAAGGGGAATATCCATTCGTCAGCCTCTCCAGTGCCCTCGACCACGCAGTGTCGGGCTCGGGTCCGGTCCAGCGAGCCACCGAAGGCGGATCGAGGCATCCCGCCAGCGCGTCGGTCAACCGGCCGATCAGCGCCTCGAGGTCGCCGGCCGGATACCTGTACCGCGCTGCGAACTGCTCCGGATAGCACAGTGCGTCGGGCACGACCGGGATGCAGCCGGCGCTGACCGCCTCGAGTACCGCCAGCCCCTGGAACTCGTGCCGGGCCGTGCTGACGACGACGGCCGCGCGGCCGAGCACCGCCTCGTAGCCGGCCCGATCGGGCGCGGCATCGACGTCGATCCGGGCGTCGAGCACCGAGCGCAGCCGCGCCAGCGCAGCAACCGGGCGCGCCCCGCGCGGACCCAGCAAGGCCAGCCGGAACGAGACGCCGCGCTCGGCCAGCCGGATCATCGCTTCAGTGAACAGATCGGGATCCTTGTCGTACTCCCAGCGATGGTTCCAGACGATCAGGCGGGGATCGCGGCTGGTGACCGGCGCGACGGCGTCGACCGGCACCGGCAGCAGCTCGCTTCGGGCCTCGATGCGCTCGGCCAGGCCGTCCGGGACGCAATCGGGCATGCGCTGCATCAGCGCGTCGACGCCGCCCAGGAAACTGGCGCGGTTGTACTCGGAATTGAACGCGACGCGGTCAGCGGCCAGCGCGGCGTAGAGCTGGACCATCTGCGCGTCGATCGACGTCGTCTGGCCCTCGCTCCTCGGGTAGGCGAACTGGTTCTCGTGGAAATACAGCAGGGTGGGGACCCGGCCGAAGCGGGGGTTCAGCCCGCGGATCGTGGCCAGGTCCACCATCGACGTCGCGACGATCGCGTCCGGCACCGCTGCGTCGAACGCGTAGAGCCAGCTCAGCGGATTGCCGCGGATCCGCCAGGCGAAATGACGTCCGGGCAGCTCCAGCCGACGCCAGTCGAACGCCGGGTACCGTGCAACCAGTCCGTCGGCCCAGCGCCGGTGGCTATCGGCCCGGTAGGCCGAAAGCAGGAGGAACCGGCGCGGCCGGCCTTCACGGTTCGGTGATGGTTCGGTCACGGCCTGTGCATGGTTCTTGTCACCCGAGGACGGCTCGACCCGGTTTACAAAGGGCCCTGAACATGCGACCCTCCGATCATGAAGCCCCGTTCAACGATCAGCAGGGCGATCACCGCCCTGGCGCTGGCCGTCTGCGCCGGTTCCGCATTCTCGCAGGCCCGCGTTCAGATCGTCCACGCGGCCCCATTCTCCGATACGCTCGAGAATACCTCGGTGACGGTCTCCGTCGACGGCGCGCCGGTGCTCGAGGAATTCCTGTTCGGGCACTTCACCGACGACATCGAGCTGCCGGCCGGCACCTACGATCTCGCCGTGACCCTTACGTTCGCGACCGATCCCGAGATCAGCGCATACGCAACCGCGACGCTCGAAGATGGCGTCGAATACACGGTGCTGGCCGTCGGCGACGGTGTCAACCAGCCCCTTGCGCTGTGGCCGCTGGTCGACGCAGCGACCGGGCCGGGCGCCGGGCAGCTGAACCTGCGGGTGGTTCATGCCGCGCCGTTCGCGACCGGGTCGTCTGCCTCCGAGGTCTCGATCCGGACCGCGGGCGGCGATGTGGTCGCCGGGCTGGAGCAGCTGGCGTACTCTGGCGAGAGCGGGTTCTTCACGATCGACGAGGGCAGCTACGACCTCAAGGTGACCAGCCCGGACGGTCAGACCAACCTCATCGACCCGCTACCGGTCGACCTGGCGGCCGGGCTGGACGTCACCGTCATCGCGATCGGCGACGGCGTCAACCAGCCGCTCGGCATCCTCGCACTGCCGATCGGTGAACTGCCGACGCGCGCACCCGTCGACGTCAGCGCGAACGGCTGGTGGGATACGGGCAACAGCGAAAACGAGGGTCTGATCCTGCAGCCGATTCCTGCACAGAACCGGCTGATCGGCACCATCTACACCTACGAGGACGACGGCTCGACCCGCTGGTTCGTGCTCGACGGCCCGTTCGACGGCCGCGTCTCCAACGCCACGGTGTTCCGCGCCGAAGGCGGCGCGTTTGCCGGCCAGGTGCCCGCCGAGGTCACCGAAGCCGGAACGATCGACGTCGAGATCGTCGACTGCACGACCGGTACTGCCGCGATCGACCTCGACACGGGCGAATCGGTGACCTGGGACCTCGAACGACTGGTCCAGGCCGTGCCCTGCACACTGGACTGATCGACCGATCACCGGCTCCACGGCCGGAACGTGCAAACAACGCCCCCGAACCCGGGGGCGTTTTCAATCCGGCCCTTGACAAGGGGCGTGGATCGTTCATGGGTGGCTCCCTTGTTGTTGTGCCGGTTCCGGGTGCGCGGCGCGCGACATCGTATGGATGCGGTCGGGCGCGCCCGTGATACGAAGTGCCTATCGATGACCCTCTCCCCGCCGATCATAGCGGCTCGGCCGGATCCGGGAAAGGGGAATATCCATTCGTCAGCCTCTCCAGTGCCCTCGACCACGCAGTGTCGGGCTCGGGTCCGGTCCAGCGAGCCACCGAAGGCGGATCGAGGCATCCCGCCAGCGCGTCGGTCAACCGGCCGATCAGCGCCTCGAGGTCGCCGGCCGGATACCTGTACCGCGCTGCGAACTGCTCCGGATAGCACAGTGCGTCGGGCACGACCGGGATGCAGCCGGCGCTGACCGCTTCGAGCACGGCCAGGCCCTGGAATTCATGCTGCGCGGTGCTGACCACGATCGCGGCCCGGCCGAGCAGGGCGGCGTAGGCCGCGCGGTCCACTGCACCGTCGGCCACGATCCGCGCGCCGAGTTGCGACCGGATTCGCGCCAGCGCGGGCACCGGGCGCGCGCCGCGCGGGCCGAGCAGGGCCAGCCGGAACGGCACGCCGCCGTCGACCATCCGGCACAGCGCCTCGGCGAACAGGTCCGGGTCCTTGTCGTATTCCCAGCGATGGTTCCAGGCGATCAGCAGCGGGTCGCGTTCGGCGGCCGGCCGGATCGCCTCGACCAGCACCGGCAGCACCTCGCTCTTCGCGGCCAGACGCTCGACCAGGCCCTCCGGCACGCTGTCGGGCATCCGCCGCATCAGCGCATCGACGCCGGCCAGGAAGCTCGCCCGGTTGTACTCGGAATTGAACGCGACCCGATCCGCCGCCAGGGCCGCGTAGAGCTGGACCATCTGCGCCTCGACCGACGTCGTCTGCCGGTCGCTGCGCGGATAGGCGAACTGGTTCTCGTGGAAGTACAGCAGGGTCGGCACCTCGGCCAGCCCTGGGTGCAGACCCCGGATCGTCGCGAGGTCGACCATGGACGTGGCGATCAGCGCATCGGGCGGCGGACCGGCCACGCGCCGGTCGAACGCGTCGAGCCAGCTCAGCGGGTTGCCGCGGATGCGCCAGGCGAAATGCCGGCCCGGCAGTTCGAAGCATCGCCAGTCGAACCCGGTATGGCGCAGGATGAGCGCGTCCGCCCAGCGCGCGTGGCTGTCGGCGCGGTATGCGGAAAGCAACCAGATTCTCTTGTTCGGCACGGCGCAAGCGGATCTCGACGACACGAATGCTCGGCAGCATAGCGCTCGCAGAGACAAGGCAGGTCTCCGTCGGAAGCGGCCCGATTCGGCGGCCGAAGCGGTCGAGACGATTGACTCGATCACCTCGTCCGATCGATTTCACGCGGCGTCGCCATCTCGTTCACGCAGCGTTGGCAGTTCCCTCACCATTGCTGAACGAGGGGCGGCGAACACTGGGCGTCCACCTTCCCCTGGAGAATCGAAGATGCGCCAGTCCCTGCTCCCAAACCTGCTCGGTGCGGCGCTGCTCACCGCAGCCTCCACGACCGCCTTCTCCCAGGCTCGTGTGCAGATCGTCCATGCCGCACCGTTCGCCGATTCGCTGGACGGCACCTCGGTGACCGTCAGCGTCAACGGCGATCCGGTGCTGACCGACTTCCTGTTCAAGGACTTCACCGACTACCTCGAACTCCCGGCCGGCACCTACGACCTCGCGGTCACGCCGACCGGCGCGGCCGATCCGGCGATCACCGCCGAGGCCACGCTCGAGGACGGTGTCGACTACACCGTGCTGGCGATCGGAGACGGCACCAACCAACCGCTGACGCTCTGGCCGCTGGTCGACAGCGCCGTGGATCCGGGCGCCGGCAACCTGAACCTGCGAGTGGTCCACGCGGCACCGTTCGCCGCCGACCTGGCCGACACCGAGGTGTCGATCCGGACCGCCGGCGGCGACGTGGTCGCCGGCCTGGAGCAGGTGCCGTACTTCGCCGAGAGCGGCTTCTTCACCATCCCGGCCGGCAACTACGACCTGAAGGTTGCCTCGCCCGACGGCCAGGTCAACTTCATCGATCCGCTGCCGGTCGATCTGCCCGAGGGCCTGAAGGTGACGGTGATCGCGATCGGCGACGGCGTCAACCAGCCGCTGGGCATCCTGGCCCTGCCGGTCGGTGAGCTGCCGACGCGCGATCCGGTCGACATCAGCGCCAACGGCTGGTGGGACACCGGCAACAGTCAGAACGAAGGGCTGATCCTGCAGCCGATTCCGGCCCAGAATCGGCTGGTCGGCACGATCTACACCTACGAGGACGACGGCTCGACGCGCTGGTTCGTGCTCGACGGACCGTTCGACGGGCGCGTGTCCAACGCCACGGTGTTCCGCGCCGAGGGCGGTGCCTTCGCCGGCCAGGAACCGGCCGACATCACCGAGGCCGGTACGATCGACATCGAGATCGTCGACTGCGCATCCGGAACGGCCGCGATCGACCTCGATACCGGCGAGTCGGTGACCTGGGAACTCGAGCGGCTCGTCCAGGCCGTTCCCTGCACGCTGGATTGACCCCCGTCGGCGCACGCCGTGGTGCTGGATTCCACGCCCCCGGCCACCGGGGGCGTTTTCGTTCCGGGGCTTGACAAGCGCTGCGGAGTCTGGGTTAATCGGGGCCATGGAACTCACCCGACCAGGAAGCCACTGCTGCACGATGTGCATGTGCATGTGTCTGCGCGCGAAAGCTGCGGACTCGTGCACGGTTGCGTTCTGACGACGATTTCCTGACCGAACCACGAGAGAACCCGCAGCGGCCTGGCCGGTGCGGGTTTCTTCGTTTCCGAAGCTCGATCGTTCGACCCCCACCGTCCTCCCCGCTGCGATCCGCCGCTCCGAACCGGCCGCGACCCGGCTCGGCGCGATCCGCAACGACGCACGAGGACACCGACGATGACGAACGAAACGACCACCCCCCGGTTCGAGACCCTGCAGGTGCACGCCGGCCAGCAGCCGGCGCCCGGCACCAACGCCCGGGCGGTGCCGATCTACCAGACCACCTCCTACACCTTCGACGACAGCGACCACGGTGCGCGGCTGTTCGCGCTGGAGGAATTCGGCAACATCTACTCGCGGATCATGAATCCGACCACCGACGTCTTCGAGCAGCGCATCGCCGCGCTGGAAGGCGGCGTGGCTGCGGTGGCCACGGCCTCCGGACAGGCCGCGCAGCTGGTGGCACTGACGACCATCGCGCAGGCCGGCGACAACATCGTCGCCTCGTCGTCGCTGTACGGCGGCACCTGGAACCAGTTCAAGGTCTCGCTGCCGCGCCTGGGCATCGAAGTGCGGATCGTCGAGGACGACGACCCGGCCGCGTTCGAAGCGCGGATCGACGAGCGCACCCGCGGCCTGTACGTCGAGACCATCGGCAACCCCGGCTTCCGGGTTCCGGATTTCGATGCGCTGTCGGCGCTGGCCCGGCGACACGGCGTGCCGCTGATCGTCGACAACACCTTCGGCGCCGGGGGCTACCTGTGCCGGCCGATCGAGCACGGCGCCGACATCGTCGTGGCCTCGGCGACCAAGTGGATCGGCGGCCACGGCACCTCGATCGGCGGCGTGATCGTCGACGGCGGCCGGTTCGACTGGGGCAACGGCCGGTTCCCGCTGTTCACCGAGCCGGCGCCGGGCTATCACGGCCTGAACTTCTGGCAGGCCTTCGGCCCGGACAGCCCGTTCGGCAACATCGCCTTCGCGATCCGCGCTCGCGTCGAGGGCCTGCGCGACCTCGGACCGGCGCTGAGCCCGTTCAACAGCTTCCTGTTCCTGCAGGGCCTGGAAACTCTTTCGCTGCGCGTCCAGCGGCACGTCGACAACACGCTGGCGCTGGCGACCTGGCTGAAGGCCCATCCGGCCGTGGCCTGGGTCAACTATCCGGGCCTGCCGGACCACCCGTCGCACGACCGCGCCCGGCGCTACCTGCAGCACGGGTTCGGCGCGGTACTGACCTTCGGCATCCGCGGCGGGGCGCAGGCCGGACGCCGCTTCATCGACGGCGTCGAACTGGCCAGCCATCTCGCCAATGTCGGCGACGCCAAGACCCTGGTCATCCACCCGGCCAGCACCACCCACCAGCAGCTTTCGGCGGACGAGCGGCGCGCCGCCGGCGTCGACGATGCGCTGGTCCGGGTCTCGGTCGGCATCGAGCACATCGACGACATCAAGGCCGACTTCGACCGCGCCCTGACCCGCACGATCGCGGAGAACGCGGCATGACCGGCCGCGACGGAAGGATCGAAATCGCGTCGCCGCCGGAGTGGCGGAACGGTCGCCGGTCCGAGCGGCTGACCATCCGCTATCGTAGCTGGGGACGCCTGTCGCCCGCGCGCGACAACGCCGTCCTGGTCTGCCCGGCGCTGACCGGCGACCGCCGGGTCGACCAGTGGTGGGACGGCCTGCTCGGCCCCGGGCGCGCGCTGGACCCGACCACGTCGTTCATCGTGGCGATGGACGTGATCGGCGGCAGCGGCGGCACCGCGACCCGGCCGGCGCTCGACCGGGTCGACGTTCGCGACATGGTGCAGGCCCAGCAACTGCTGCTCGACGCGCTGGCGATCGATCGACTGGCCCGCGTCGTCGGCGGTTCGCTGGGCGGCATGCAGGCGCTGGAATGGGCGGTCGGCCATCCCGATCGGGTCGGCTCGGCGGTGGTCATCGCCGCGCCGGCGAAACAGACCGCCTGGGCGGCCGGACTGAACCACGTCCAGCGCCGCGCCATCGAGCGTCATGGCGACCTCGAGCTGGCCCGGATGGTCGCAATGCTCAGCTACCGCCACTGGTTCGACCTCGACGGCCGGCTCCGGCCGCTTTCGCTGGAACGCGGGACGATCGGCGGCTGGCTGAATCACCACGGCGACGCGCTGCGGGCGCGCTTCGACGCGGCTGCCTACCTGCGCCTGATGCAGGCCATGGACCACCACGACGTCGGCCGCGATCGGGGTGGCGCGGCCGAAGCGCTGGAGGCGTGTCGGGTGCCGACCCTGGTGGTCGGGATCGGCAGCGACCTGCTCTATCCGCCCGATGAAGTGCGCGCGCTGGCCGCCGACCTCGGTCGGGCGCAGCTGGCCTGGCTGGACGGCCCGCAGGGGCACGACGCGTTCCTGATCGAACAGCGGGCGCTGGACCGGCTGATCCGCGCCTTCGACCCCCGGGCGATCGGCAAGCGCGTCGAGGAGGTGGGCGCATGAGCGGCGGACCCACCATCACCGGCTCGGTCGTGCCACCCACGCAGCCGGACCCCGTGTGCCGCATCGCGGCTCCCGGAGCCGTCGACGGCCCGGTCGACGTGGTCCTGATCGGGCACACCGGCCAGGTCGGAAGCGCGGTGCGGACCCGCCTCGACGACGTCCGTGACCCGACCGGCCGGACGCTGCTGCGGCTGCGCGAAGGCATCAACCGCCGCGAACACCTGCGGATGACTGCGGGCGGCGTCGAGACCCGCCGACGCACATCCGACGCGCTGGCCCGCCTGGTCGAGCGCCTGGCCGCCAGCGGTCGGCCGACGATCGTGGTCGACTGCACCGCCGATCCCGATCTTCCGGAGCACTATCCCGAGTGGCTGGCCGCGGGGATCGGGGTCGTCACGCCCAACAAGCACGGCTTCGCCGGCGATCCGGCGCTGTACGGGCGGATCCGGTCGGCGGCGGATTCGGGATCGGCCCCGCTGGGCTACGCCGCCACCGTCGGCGCCGGACTGCCCGTCCTCTCGACACTGCGTCGCCTGCGGGCCTCGGCCCGGGCGCCGGTCCGGATCGAGGCGGTCCTGTCCGGCACGCTGGTCCAGGTCTTCGACCGGATGGCCGACGGCGCGCTGCTGTCCGAAGCCGTCGCCGCGGCCCGAGACGCCGGCTGCACCGAGCCGGACCCGCTCGACGACCTGTCGGGCCGCGACGTCGCGCGCAAGCTCCGGATTCTTTTGCGTGAAAACGCGTCGGTCGATGGCCAGGCGGCTCGGGAACCGACGATCGAGCGCGAACCGGTGGTCGACGATCGGTGGGCCGAACGCGTTCGGGGCCGTGGCGACGTGATCGAGACGCTGCGCGATCAGGACGCACGCTGGCGGACCCGCGTGGCGGCGGCGCGGGCCGACGGCCGGCGCTGGGTCTACCGGGCCGAGGCCGGGCCGGACGGCGCACGGGTCGGGCCGGTCACGGTGGACGCGCTCGACGCGTTCGGCCGACTGGACGGCAGCGACAACCGGCTGGTGCTCGACGGCATCGGCCGCGACCGCGCGCGGATCGTGATCGAGGGACCGGGCGCCGGTATCGAGGTCACCGCGACGTCGGTGCTGTCGGACCTGGCCGACGCGGCGACGAAGCTGATCGCATCGCCCCGGTGGGCGATCGCGTGAGGTCGGGGAGAGGATCGGGCCGCCGCTGCGCAATCCGCGCGGCGGCGGCCCGGGGGTTCACTCGAGGTCGAGGAAGCTGCGCAGCTGCTCCGACCGGGTCGGGTGGCGCAGCTTGCGCAGGGCCTTGGCTTCGATCTGGCGAATCCGCTCGCGGGTGACGTCGAACTGCTTGCCGACTTCCTCGAGGGTGTGATCGGTGTTCATGTCGATGCCGAAGCGCATGCGCAGCACCTTGGCCTCGCGCGGCGTCAGGCCACCCAGCACCTTCTGGACCGTGTCGGTCAGGCCGGTGGTGGTCGCGGTATCGACCGGGGACAGGATGTTGATGTCCTCGATGAAATCGCCCAGGTGCGAATCCTCGTCGTCACCGATCGGGGTTTCCATCGAGATCGGCTCCTTGGCGATCTTCAGAACCTTGCGCACCTTGTCTTCCGGCATTTCCATCTTCACCGCCAGCTCTTCCGGCGTCGGCTCGCGGCCCATTTCCTGCAGCATCTGCCGGCTGACCCGGTTGAGCTTGTTGATGGTCTCGATCATGTGCACCGGAATCCGGATGGTGCGCGCCTGGTCGGCGATCGAGCGGGTGATGGCCTGGCGGATCCACCACGTCGCGTAGGTCGAAAACTTGTAGCCGCGGCGATATTCGAACTTGTCGACGGCCTTCATCAGGCCGATGTTGCCCTCCTGGATCAGGTCCAGGAACTGCAGGCCACGGTTGGTGTACTTCTTGGCGATCGAGATGACCAGGCGCAGGTTGGCCTCGACCATTTCCTTCTTGGCCCGGCGCGCGCGCGCCTCGCCGATGGACATGTTGCGGGTGAGGTCCTTGAACTCGGTAATCGGGATGCGCTGGGTCTTCCCGATCTGGGTCAGCTTCTTCTGCAGCCGCGCGATTTCGTCGCTGTGCTCCTTGACCGCGGCGGACCACTTGGTGCGCTTGTTGAGCAGGCCCTTGAGCCACTCGTCGTCGGTCTCGTTGTCGACGAAGCTCTTGATGAAATCCTTGCGCGGCATGCCGGCCTTGTCGACGCAGATGGTCATGATCTGGCGTTCGAGATCGCGGGTGATGTTGGCCTGGAAGCGCAGCCGGTCGATCAGGTGCTCGAACATGCGCGGCGGCAGTTTCAGCCGCATGAACTGCTCGCTGATCTGGTCCTTGAGCTCGTTGGTCTTCTTGCCGCCGGCACCGTAGCGGTCGTAGAGCTTGATGAACTGCTCGTGGGCCTTCTTCATTTCCTCGAAGAAGCCGATGACCTGTTCGGCGTCGGGGCCGGTGTTGACCGTCGGGGCCGGCTTGTCTTCGTCCTCGTCCTCGTCGGATTCCTCGATGAATTCCGCTTCTTCGGCAACAGCGGCTTCCATCGTGTCGTCCGAAATCAGGTCCATCTCCGCCAGCAGCAGCGGGTTGACGAAGCCCGAGACCAGCTCGTTGAGGCGCTGCTCGCCGTCGCGCCAGGCCTGGTATTCCTCCAGCAGCACCGTGACCGTTCCGGGAAAGCGCGCCAGCGAGATGTTGACGGCGTTCAAGCCGTCCTCGATGCGCTTGGCGATCTCGATTTCGCCCTTCTGGTCGAGCAGGTCGACCTGGCCCATCTCGCGCATGTACATCCTGACCGGGTCGGTGGTGCGGCCCAGTTCGGTTTCCACCGCGGCCAGCGCGGCCTCGGCTTCCTGTTGCGCGGTCTCGTCATCGGTATCGGTCGAGGCGGAATCGTTCAGGATCAACGCATCGGGATCTTCGGGCGCTTCCTCGAAGACCTTGATCCCCATGTCATTGATCATGTTCACGACGTCTTCGATCTGTTCGGGATCGACGAGGTCGTCGGGCAGGTGGTCGTTGACCTGGGCATAGGTCAGCCACTGGCCCTGCTCCCGACCTTTCTCGATCAGGAGCTTCAGTTGTGATGCGCGGGGTGCGTTTTCCATAAGGTCCGTCTCTACCGTGTGCCGGCTGTGCCGGCGGTGCGATGTCTGAGCCACTGCCTCAACTCGTCGGCCTGTTCGGGCGTGAGCCCGTCGGCCGCCTGCTGACGCTGCAGCTCTGCGATCCGGGCTCGAATACGCAGCGCCCGGATCCTGTCCAGTGATTCGACCAGCGCCGGGCCGAGCTGTTCCGCCCGGCCGGCCAGATCACGCGCTGCCAGACCGGCCAGAAACGGCCCTTCCGGCCGGTCCCGCCAGTGTTCCAGGACGAGCGCGGTGGAGACCTTGGGCCGGGAGGCGCAGAAATCAATCAGTTGGACCAGGAAGTCGACCCCCTTCAGGTCACCCGGCCCATCGAGTCGGGAGCGGTCCAGTTCTGCGGCCAGCTCCGGATGCTGGACAAGAATGGCAACCGCGTATTGTACTGGAGTCAGCGGCCGATCGGAAGCCTGGCGAGAAGGGCGCTGCGCCGCGGATTTCGGTCGCCAGTCACCGGCATGCCCGGCCCGGCGCCTGAGTTCGTCGGCCATCAGGTCGGCGAACGGTCCGGCAGGCAGCCGGGCCAGCAGTGGCTGGGCCTGCGCGACAAGCCGGGCGCGGCCGTCGGGCGTGGTCATGTCCAGCGGGCGCGCCAGCTCGTCGAACAGGAAGGCCGACAGCGGCGTCGCCGCGTCGAGCCGCGCACCGAACGCCTCTCGCCCCACAGCGCGGACCAGGCTGTCCGGGTCCTCGCCCTCGGGCAGGAACAGGAAACGCACCTCGCGATCGGACTTCATCACCGGCAGCGCCGCCTCCAGCCCTTTCCAGGCCGCGCGTCGGCCGGCCGCGTCGCCGTCGAAACAGAACACGACGACCGAGGTCGCGCGAAACATCAACTCCACGTGGTCGGAGGTCACCGCCGTACCCAGCGTCGCGACCGAGTCCTCGAAGCCGAACTGGAACAGCGCCGCGGCGTCCATGTAGCCCTCGACGACCAGCAGCCGATCGGGCAGGCCACCGCGACGGACCTCGAACAGCCGGTACAGCTCGCGGCCCTTGTGGAACACCGGGGTCTCGGCGGAGTTCAGATACTTCGGCCCGTCGTCGCTCAACGCCCGGCCTCCGAACGCGATCACCCGGCCGCGCCGGTCGCGGATCGGGAACATGATGCGGTTGCGGAATTTGTCGATCCAGTTGCCGTTCCTGGCCTTGCCGGCCAGCCCGGCCTTTTCCAGGTCGGCCGCCTTGTGGCCCTGCTCCATCAACCGATCGACCAGCGCCGACCAGGCCTCCGGTGCGCGACCGACGCCGAAGTCGTCGAGGGTGCGTTCATCGAGGCCGCGTTCGGCCAGGTAGCGCCGGGCCGTCTCGTCGCGCTTGAGCTGCGCGCGGAAGAAATTCTGGGCGGCTTCCAGCGCGTTGAACAGCGGCTCCTGTTCGCGCTTGCGCACCCCCGGGTCGGCGCCGCCCGTGCGCGGCACTTCGAGCCCGGCCATCCCGGCCAGCTCCTCGATCGCGGCCGGGAACTCCAGCCCGTCGTGCTGCATCACGAATCCGATCGAGGTGCCGTGCGCGCCGCAGCCGAAGCAGTGGTAGAACTGCTTCTGCGGACTGACGTAGAACGACGGGGTCTTCTCGTCGTGGAACGGGCAGCAGGCCTTGTATTCGTGACCGGCCGGCTTCAGCGGCACACGCTGCGAGACCACGTCGACGATGTCGATGCGCTCCAGCAGCGTTTCGATGAACGATTCGGGAATCAGTCCGGACACCCGAGGAAGTGTAGCCCCGAGCCGTCGGCGCGGAAAGCCGGCCGGCTGGGGCGGCCGATCAGCCCAGCCGGGCGCGGACCCTGGCCGACACCTGCTTCATGTCGGCCCGGCCCTGCATCGGGCCCTTCAGCTGCCCCATGACCTTGCCCATGTCCGCCATGGCCGACGCGCCGGTATCGGTCATCGCCTGGTCGATCAGCGCATCGATCTCGGCCTCCGACAGCGGCTCGGGCAGGAAGTCGGCCAGCACGTCGATCTCCTGCCGCTCGACCTCGGCCAGATCCTCGCGACCGCCGGCGGTGTACTGCTCGATCGACTCGCGACGCTGCTTGACCATCTTCTCGATGACGCCCAGCACCTCGACGTCGCCGAGCTCCTTGCGCTCATCGACCTCGCGCTGCTTGATCGCCGCGGTCAGCATCCGCAACACCTTCAGCCGGTCCTTCTCCCCGGCCTTCATCGCTTGCTTGACCTGGTCCATGATGTTCTGCTTCAGCGCCATCGCTGTGTCCTCCCGGTCAGGAATCGTTCGTCGATCGAACGGAAATGGGGTCGAATGCCGGAAACGCAAAACGGGCGACCCGCAGGTCACCCGAATGCTTCAACTCGAATCCGGCTCTTCGAAAGGACCGGAATGATCCCGGACAGAGACGGATGGATCGTCGTTCCGGCGTGGCCTGCAGGAGGAACCTGAACCGCGGAGCGCACATCCAGTGCGTGA
>CAZJSH010000024.1:16463-24752 GCA_964548715.1 uncultured Halomonas sp.
GCAGGTCAGGTTGCGACGAAGGCCGCGTTCCGACGGGCTCCTGAGGCGAGTGGATTTTCGTTGCCACGTGGCCTGCAGGAGGAACCTGAACCGCGGAGCGCACATCCAGTGCGTGAGCAGGTCAGGTTGCGACGAAGGCCGCGTTCCGACGGGCTCCTGAGGCGAGTGGATCGTTGTTCAGGCGTGCGCTGCAGGAGCGCCGAGAACCGCGGAGCGCACAAACAGTGCGTGAGCAGGTCCCGAAGCGACGAAGCGCGCGCCTGGGCAACGAGACGCCGCCTCCGGCGTCAGATCAGTAGAGGCGCTTTCTGTTGGTGACGTCGCGAGAGAGCTTCCGCAGATGCCGCTTCACCGCCGCAGCCTTCTTGCGCTTGCGCTCCTGGGTCGGCTTCTCGAAGAATTCGCGGCGACGGGTTTCCGACACCACACCGGCCTTCTCGCACGAGCGCTTGAAACGGCGCAGGGCGTACTCGAACGGCTCGTTTTCCTTGACTTTGACGCTGGGCATTACGAATCACACAACCTTGTGAAATTGGCAGAGTTCGCCAGTATATCGCGGTACCATCCAGAAATGCAAAGCCAATTCCCCACCGCCGTATCGACCGTGCTGGGCATCGAGACGTCCTGCGACGAGACCGCCGTGGCGCTGTACCGCCACGGCCAAGGCATCGTCGCGCAGGCCGTGCATACCCAGCTCGACCACGCGAAGTACGGCGGGGTGGTGCCGGAGCTGGCCTCGCGCGACCACGTGCGCAAGCTGGCCCCGATGATCCGCCAGGTGCTCGAGGAAGCCGGCTGCGGCCCGGCGGCGGTCGACGCGGTGGCCTACACGGCCGGGCCCGGGCTGGCCGGCGCGCTGCTGGTCGGCAGCGCCGTGGCCGAGGGCTACGCACGCGGCATCGGCCGCCCGACGATTGCCGTGCACCACATGGAGGGCCACCTGCTGTCGCCGATGCTCGAGCCCGAACCGCCCGAATTTCCATTCGTCGCGCTGCTGGTCTCCGGCGGCCACACGATGCTGATCGAGGTGCAGGCTCCGGGCGCCTACCGTCTGCTCGGCGAGACCCTGGACGATGCCGCCGGCGAGGCCTTCGACAAAACGGCGCGACTGCTCGACGTCGGCTACCCCGGCGGCCCCGAAGTCGCCAGGCTGGCCGAGCAGGGCGATGCTGGCCGGTTCGACTTTCCGCGCCCGATGACCGACCGCCCCGGCCTGGACTTCAGCTTCTCCGGGCTCAAGACCCACACCCGGCTGCTGATCGAGCGCGAAGCGGATGACGCGCAGACCCGGGCCGACATCGCCGCCGGCTTCGAGCGCGCGGTGGTCGACACCCTGGTCATCAAGTGCCGCCGGGCGCTGAAGCAGACCCGGCTGGACCGCCTGATCGTCGCCGGCGGCGTCAGCGCGAACCGCCGGCTGCGCGCAGCCCTCGACACGAAACTGCCCGGCCGCGTCTACTATCCGCCGCTCGCGCTGTGCACCGACAACGGCGCGATGATCGCGCTGGCCGGCTGGTATCGCCGGGCCGAAGCGGGCCGCGCCGGGACCATCGCCGTGCGCCCGCGCTGGCCGCTGGACGAACTGCCACCCCTGACCGTGGCCGAACCGGCCTGAACCCGGGCCAACGAGCCCCGAACCCCGAAGGAACGCATCGCATGGACCGCGTATTCATCCAGGACCTGGAAATCGAGACCGTCGTAGGCATCTACGACTGGGAGCGCGAAATCCGCCAGAAGGTCGTTCTGAACATCGAAATGGCGGCCGACATTGCCGCTGCCGCCCGCACCGATTCGATCGACGATACACTGGACTACAAGGCGGTCTCCAAACGCATGATCGGCTTCGTCGGCCAGAGCAGTTTCTACCTGGTCGAAACGCTGGCCGAGCGCTGCGCCGGGATCATCCTCGAGGAATTCGACGTACCGTGGCTGACTTTGCGCCTGGACAAGCCGGGCGCAGTCACCGGCTCGAAATCCGTCGGCGTGATGATCGAACGGGGCCGCCGACCCGACTGACGGCCGCGCCACCGGCGACGGTCGTCATGCGCGTGCCTCCGGGTCCGAACCCGCCGCGCCGCGATATCGAACCGCCACCACCGCCGGGAGGGCCGACGTGGCCGAGCGCAACACCGAATCCGTCTACCTGGGCCTGGGCAGCAACGTCGACGCCCGCCGCAAGCTGGCCGCCGGCGTGGCCGCGCTGCGCGAACGCTTCGGCATCGTCGACTGCTCGCCGGTCTACCGATCGACCGCAGTGGGCTTTTCCGGCGACGACTTCCTCAATGCCTGCTGCCGGATCGACGCCGACCTCGGCCCGGCCGCGCTGAAGGCCTGGCTGACCGAACTCGAGAACCGCCACGGCCGCGACCGCGACCTGCCCAAGTTCGCCGACCGCACGCTCGACATCGACATTCTGCTGCATGGCGACAACACCGGCGATTTCGACGGCCTGGTGCTGCCCCGGGGCGAGATCCTGAAGTACGCCCACGTGCTGAAACCCCTGGCCGACCTCGCGCCCGACCTCGAACACCCCGAAAGCGGCCGGACCTTCGCCGAGCACTGGGCCGCCTTCGACGGCGACCGCAGCCTGACCGTCACCGACCTGGTGCTCTGAGCCGGCGGCCATGGGCAAGGCGCTGATCATCGTCGGGCTGGCGATCGCGCTGATCGGCGTGATCCTCTACTACGCCCCCTGGCTGCTGAACTGGTTCGGCAAACTGCCCGGCGACATCCGCATCGAGCGCGAAGGCGGATCGTTCTACTTCCCGGTCGTCTCGATGCTGATCCTCAGCGTCGTGCTGACCGTGCTGGTCAACCTGTTCCTGAAGCGCTGACGCGGCCGCCGGTGCCCCTCACCGCCCCTCGATGCCGAGCAGGGCGTGCAGGTGGCAGGCGAAGTCGCCGATGATCTTGCGGTCGTCGGTCATCGCCCGGCGCCAGCCGATGTCCTCGCCGTCGCGCTGCATCGCGCGGGCCAGGATGTTGCAGGCGTCGATCAGCACGTTGTGGGCGCGCGTGCGCCCGTCTTCCATGTCCGCCCGCGTCGCCGGGTCGGTCAGCCGGTAGTCGGTGCGGATGCGCGCGTAGCGCACCGCCGCGTCGACCAGCTGCTTGCGCAGCTCGGCATGTTTCGAGCGACGGATGGCGGCGTAGATTCTCCTGGACGTCTCGAACTGCATCGATTTCCAATCCTCCGTGCCGTGTGCATATGGAACGCGCGCGGGATCGATTTTCTGAACTCCGGAGCCCGATTTCAAAACCCGGCGCCGCCGCGCGTTCTACCCACACCTCGAGCACCGGAGAACGCGAATGACCGAAACCCGCAGCCGCACCTCTCGCACTGCACCAGGCAAACCGCCGGCCCAACCCATCCTCGGCTGGAACCGGGCCCAACCGGAACAACGACCGATCGGCTTCCATGCCGCTGCCGCCGCTCCCAGCAACCGGACCACCGCCCACGAGCCGGTTCCCGACCCCGGCGAGGGCCACATGATGACCATCGCCCCGACCGGGGCAGGGAAGGGCCGCTCGGTGATCATCCCGACGCTGCTGTCCTACCCCGGCCCGGTCATCGTCATCGACCCCAAAGGCGAAAACGCCCAGGTCACCGCACGGCGCCGGCGCGAGATGGGGCAGGACGTCTACATCCTCGACCCCTTCGAGGTCGTCGGCCCAGACTCCGCCAGCTTCAACCTGCTGGACACCATCGACCCCAACGCCCCCGACGCCTACGAACAGGCCATGAGCATGGCCGAGCTGATGAGCCCCGGCCGCTCGGTGACGGACCCGTTCTGGGAAAACAGCGCCAGGGGCCTGATCACCACCCTGATCCTCCACGTCGCGGCGGCCCGGCCGCCGGTGCTGCGCAACTTGTCGGAGGTCGCCTACCTGCTGAACCAGAGCATGGAAGACATCGGCTTCACCATCAAGGAAATGAAACGCAGCAAGTGCGACATCGTCCGCCAGCTGGCCGGCGGACTGGAGGCCACCGAGCAAAAGGTCTGGGCCAGCATCCTGGCCACGGCACGGACCGGAACACGCACCTTCAACGGCAGCTGCTTCGCGACAACGAGCTTCCGGACCGATTTCCCGCTGGACGGCATCGTCCGCGGCGACCCGATCAGCCTCTACCTGGTGCTGCCGCCGGACAAGCTCGACAGCCACGGCGCGCTGCTCCGGCTCTGGATCGGCAGCCTGATGGACCAACTGGCGCAGCGCCGCCACCGGGTCGAACAGCCCACCCTGTTCATCCTCGACGAAGCCGCCCAGCTGGGCAGCCTCGAACAGCTTCGACGAGCCATCACCCTGATGCGCGGCTACGGGGTGCGCACCTGGAGCTTCTGGCAAGACCTGAGCCAGCTCCAGCGCCTCTACCCCGATTGGGAGACCTTGTACAACAACACCCGCTTCATCCAGACCTTCGGCGCCACCACCCACCGCCTGGCCGAATCCCTGGCCCACCTGCTCCGGCTGCCCGCCGACATCGACCCCCTGAGGCTGCCGCCGGACCAGCTGATCCTGGCCGAAGCCGGGCGGAACCCCCGGGTGCTCGACAAGCCGGATTACCTGGAGGACGTGCCGTTCCGGGGGCTGTACGACGCCAACGACTTCTATCGCTCCATTCAAGAGCAGGCAGAAACTGCAGAAGACAAGGTTCCGACAGCAAACTCCACGAACGGGCCAACTCAGGATAAGTCCACATCTGAAAAGCCGCGTTCAGGCCCCAGCCATTTCGAACCGCAGTCTTTCCGACTATAGCTCGTGGCCTAGCACAACCGATGGTCCGCTTAATCCGACTGACCCTCCCCTTGTAAAGGAATTGGCGAATCGGTATAAAAGGTGACAACGCAAAAAAGAAATGCGATACGGGGTTGGCGTTGGGGTAGCCCGCCGTTCTTCTGCCTTTTAACCGTGGACGCTTCGGAGGGCCTGGCTTTGAGCGGCAACTGATGCCTAGCTCCAAAAGTTGAGCCTTAAACCGGATCAACCCTCTTCTCGCCGTGCCTTCAGTACATTTCCTGCATCAAGAAATCATACGTCGAACGTCAAATCAAGATTGTCCCCGAATCAACTCGCACTCCGTTCGAAAGCGTTTTGTCTATGCTTAGCGGGCGCTGGTGTAGACAACTTGAGTATCGCCTTATGATTGAAACCACGGGCGATTCGAACTCGAGCCAAAGCAAGTTTTGCCAATAAAAAGGGAGGAAACGCTGATGCGAAAATTTGGAGTCCTGATTTTTCTTTTTGTTGCAGTTATAACTGTTCAGCTGTCGGTTGGCACGGCCATCTTCTTCTTTTTCGATACTCTCGAACAGCGGGCGCTTTTCTCGGGCATGTTCGATTCAGTCAATACTCTTTTTAGTGGGCTCGCCTTCGCTGGCGTTATTTACGCGATTCTGATCCAAACCCATCAACTCGACCTTCAACGCAAGGAGCTTGAGCTTACACGGGCCGAACTTGAGAGGGCCGCTAAAGCGCAGGAGGAGTCACAACGCACGTTGTACGCCACCATGAAGGCGGATCACGAGCGGCGGCAGAAGCAGGCAACCATGGAATATATGGCTACAGTCCGTCCCATATGGGCTGAGAGCCGGCGAGCACTCAATGACGCTTTCGGCAACAAAGCGCTGACCGAAGAAAACATTGCGGAGATCAACGAGAGCAGGGATTTGCAGCGAATCGTCCGTGAGCTGCTTAGCAAGCTCGAACATCTGGCAGTTGGCGTCAACACTGGCGTGTTGGACGCCGACCTTATTTATCGAATGTCAGGCTCCTATCTCATACGAATTTTCAGAAGAGTTTGGCTTTATCTCGAGACTGCTCAACGAAAGAACCCTTATGCCTACATCGAATTCGCAGAAATGATCAAGGAATTCGAGGAGCAACGGCGAATTCGACCTGACCCACGCGGCGGAATTGAGCACTCCTACTTCCCGGACCCAAGCGAATAATTGGAGCTTCATAATGCTGAAAGTAAGCCTAGAAGTGCACTCGGACAACAAGGCGGACGCCAGCAGAATCCTGAGTGATCTTATATCGTTTACAGACTCAAAAATAGTTGAGGTGAGTGAACTAAATGAGTCACCGAATGGATTCTCGTGTGAAGTGCTCGTCGAAGCAATATTTTCTTCACACGAAGAAGAACAGTAGGCCAGGCACGCAGGTGAGCGGAGGCAAACTAACCGGCCGAGATTCCTACAAGCGATAAGCCCTGGTGCACGCGGGACACCCAGACACATCATGATATATGGCCTGCTTTTTGGCTGGTTATTCGGTCTCTGGGAAAAGTTCATACAGTGAAGATATTCTCGACGGAAGCAGTTTTTTCTGCGTCTTTTCGGCACTAGTGCGATGCCAGCCCATCAGCAAGAAGAAAGGGGTTACCGACTACTGATCGTTGAAGATTGCGAGCAGCGCGTTGCGCTGCTACAAGCTTGGCTGCCGGTGCAAGTTCGGGCAACTCTTGTCAGGAGCGCCGGTCGGGCGCTCAAGGTGCTGGAACTCGACGCGGGTCGTGTTTACGCGGGAATCCTGCTGGACTTCGATCTGGACCAGGCAGTTGCAGCCGAACCAGAGTTGCAGTTGAGCGGATCGCAGGTTGTGGAGCGGATGCTCGAGCGGATGGATAGAGACGTCCCCATCCTGATTCACTCGGTGAACCCGCTCGGCGCACGGAGCATGGAACAGCGGCTTCTCGAGCATGGATTCGACGTCACGCGAATTCCATTCTTCAATTTGAATCGCGAGCGGCTTGGGCGGTGGCTGGAGAGGGTCCGCGAAGAGTGGGAAGCGGGATTGTAGTCATCGGCTGGAACTGTTCTTCAGGGAATGAACCGACGCCGATTTCCGTGTTCTGCGGCTCGTTTCCACCTCCTGCCGTATTGACGGTGGGGGACTTCGTTGGATGTTTGCCCGTGGCTTTATGACGACTCTTCGCAAGCGGAAGTGGGGCACCATCACCGCAGCAGCCAGGCGTCGGTCGGCGTGGCCGGGGGCGGCGTGCTGATCGGATAGGCGCGCCACGCCCCGGTTCGCCAGCCCCGGTTCTTGGAAAAACGCCAGCGGCCCTCCAGGCGCGGCGCGTCCGCGTCGCTCGCGACGGCCTCGACGTTGACAGCGTCGAGCAGGAATATGCGGATGCCCAGTTCCAGCCGACGACCGACCATGCGGCCGAGAACCCGTGCGCCGTCGGGCGCGAGCGGTGGCGCGCCGGCTTCGCGCCGGTCGGGGCGATACCGGCCGGCGACGTGGACCTCGACCGGGTCGACCGGGGCGAGGACCAGGTGCAGCCAGCCGGTGGCGATGAGCTGACCGGTGGGGTCGAACCATTCGACCGCGTAGTCGATGAAGCGGGTCTCGCCGGCCGGTGCACGGATCGGGCCGCCGAGCAGCAGCCCAGCCAGCACGAGAACCGCGGCGCGCGACCGGCGCGCGGTCATGCAATGCCCGCGTGGACGGTGGCGATCAGCGCGCCGAGGCTCAGTGCGGCCAGCACGCCGCTGGTCCAGCGCACGCTCGCATCTTCTTCGTCGTCCAGCGCGTGGGCCAGGCCGATCCACAGCGTTGCGAGCATCACCAGCGCCAGCACGCCCAGCAGCAGCGGTTGGGGATGCAGGGCCGGTTCGGCGATCGAGGCCGCCGTCGGGGTAAGGTCGAGATCGTTCGTCGGCAAGCGTATGTCTCCCGGTTCGAGTGCGCGGTAGAAACGCCCCCCGCCGCCGGATTTTCAACGCGACCTCAGCGCGCGCGGCGGGCCAGGTCGGCGATGCCCGCCAGGTTGTCGGCGTCCCGGCCGAGGCCGGCGTTCAGGCCGACGTCGGTGAACAGCTTGCGGACCGTCTCGCCGGACGGATCGTCGACCAGCCCGGCGCGCATCTGCCAACCCACGCGCGTGGTGTTGACCAGCATCCAGGACGCGCTCGGCAGCAGGACCACCAGCCGGTCCGCGCCGCGCTCGGCGCCCAGCCGGCGCGGCACCCGTCCGAACGCCGGCTCGCCGCGCGGCCCGGCCGGATACAGGCCGAGCCGGGTCGACTCGGTGACGCCATCGATCCGCTCGTGGTGCCACTCCACCCAGCCCTGGCGGACGTCACCCGGCGGGCCGGCCAGGACGAACACCACGCAGCGCAACCGCCCGGCTTCGCGGTCGGCGCGGTACTGCGCGTCGCTGCGCATGTCGACCGCCCCACCCCATCCGCCGCAGCCGGCGTTTGCGGCCGCGGGCAGCAGCACTGCGGCGGCCAGTGCAATCAACGTCCATACGATCGGGAGTCTGGTCATCGGTCGGCT
>CAZJSH010000024.1:24852-31580 GCA_964548715.1 uncultured Halomonas sp.
CACCAGCAGGCCGCCGACCCGCTGCGGCGTCTTGCTATCGCGCCCGACGAGCATCAGCAGCCCCCAGAACAGCGCCGGGCAGGCCCAGAACAGCAGGATCACCAGGGCCGGACCCTCCGGGTGCAGGTTGGCGGCGACGGTCATCGCGACGATCAGGAGAAAGGCGCCGGCGAGATAGGCCATGGGGTCGACTCCGTTGCGGGGGTGCCGAAGCAACGCGCGAGCCGGCGATTTTTACAAGATGGATCAGTCCCGCCGCACGTCCCGCTGTCCGCGACGTGGGCGGATTGCGTCGAGGTCCTGGGGCTGGTGGTAGGGGTTCGGGTCGTAGGTGCCGCGGAACGGGGTGTCGGTCAGGTAGTTGGGGCGCTGGGCGACGACGGGGCGGTCGCCGGCCAGGGACAGCAGCATTTCATCGCTGTCGAGTTCGAGGATCTCGAACAGGTCGTCGTGCAGCGTGAGCCGGGCGATCTGGTCGGCCAGGTACGGGGTGGTGATGCCGAAGTACTGGTGGGCGCGGCAGTTGTTGTACATGGTTTCCCAGTCGTGCGGGTACAGCCTTTTGAGCTGGCTGAGGTCCTGCCAGAAGCTCCAGGTCTGCAGGCCGTAGCCGCGCAGAAGGGTAATGGCCTGTCTCAGCGGCGGGAAGTGGCCCAGCTGGGCGGCTTCGTCGAGCATGAACAGGGTCGGGCGTTCGACCTTCTCGCGCCGGTTCAGGATCAGCTTCATCAGCGCGGCGATCCAGATCCGCAGCAGCGGCGCGTGGCTCTCGAGCTTTTCCGGCGGGATGATCAGGTAGATCGACAGCGGCTCGCCGCGGGTGACGGCGGCGGGGTCGAAGGTCGAGCGACCCATCGCGCGCTGGACCGTGGAGCTGCCCATGAAACTCAGGTTGGTCTGGGCCATGGCCAGGATGGAATCGATCATCCGCTCGGCGCTGCCGCCGATGATCGCCGGCGTGTCGCGGACCAGCTGGAACGGCGAGCTCTGCATCAGCGGCGCGTGTTCCTGCAGCTCCTTGCGCGGCTTGTGCAGCATCGACGCGACTTCTTCCAGCGTGCGCAGCGGCGACGGGCAGATGCCGGCCACGTAGAGCATGAACCCGGCCAGCAGCTGCTTGCCGCGCACGTGCCAGAACGGGTCGTCGTCCATCAGCGTCTGGTAGCTGAGCGCCTCGGCCAGCATCATCACGTCGTCGGCCACGTTCGGCGACGCGGTGTCGATCAGGTCCATCGGGTTGAACGCATCGTCGGCCCGGCCGTCCTGGATCGAGTCGAACGGATCGAGGCAGACCACCTTCTGGCCCATCTCGCGGCGCCGGCGCGCGGTGACCGCGTAGTTTTCGCCCTTGGGATCGACGACGATCACTGGCCCCGGATAGGTCAGCAACGTCGGAATGACCGCGCCAATGCCCTTGCCGGCGCCGGTCGGGGCGAAGGTCATGACGTGGCCGCCGCCGTCGTGGATGATCGGCCGCAGGTGGCGATCGTCGTCGGGCCGGCCGAGATCGCTGGTGAAGCCGACCGGCGCCTGGCGGCGACGGGCTTCCAGCGACCAGCCCAGCAGCAGGCCTTCGCCCTCGATGGCGTCGGCGACGGGAAGCGGCGGCTCGCGGGTCGGGGCGTCGGTCATCGTTCGGGTCCGTCGGGATCGGGGCGGCGCAGGCGGCCTTCGTCATCGTACGACGGCTGGGACACCGCGCGGGCCAGGTCGCGAGCCAGTTCGAGGTAGGGGATGCGCGGGTCGTCGTGGGCGTACGGCGTGCCGGTGACGACGAGCGTTCCGTCGACCCGCCGCGTGCACATCCGGCCCGGGGCCGGGGCGTCCTGCGACGGCGACGCGCCGGCGGCCAGCGCACGGACGCAGGTCAGCGCATCGACGCTCAGCCGGTGCAGCACCTGCACCCGCGGGCCGAGCGGCAGCACCACGGGCGACCAGCAAAGGACCATGCCGGCGGCCGGCGCAGGGTCCTGGCCGCCCAACGCGGCCGGATCGAGCACCAGGTCGCGATCGCCGGCGTAGTCGGTATGCGCACCGACCAGCCAGCCGAACCAGCGCGACGGATCGGCCGGGTCGACGCGGTCGAGCGCGACGACGACCGCATATTGGGGCTCGGCATCGTCACCGGCCGACGCGCCGAGGCCCACCAGGTCGCCGGGTGCCGGCTCGGCTTCGGCGGGCCGTGCCCTGACCTGGCGGCGGATCGCGTCGGCCACGGCGTGCGGGACCGGGCCCTCGGACGGCTTGTAGTCGAGCGCGGACTCGGCCGTGCCCTCCACGGCGCGCGCCGGCCGGCCCAGCCACGTGGAATAGCCGGCTTCGATGCTGTCGATCGAGGGATGCAGTTCGATCATGACGCGTCCTCCGCCGGCGACGGGTCCCGCCGATCGTGCTCGGCGAAGGCCTCGAGGCACAGCAGGTCGAACGCGAAGCGGATCGCGTCCAGCGCCTCGGCCTCCAGTGCGATGCCGCTTGCGGTCAGCCACTCGCCGAGCAGCGTATCGGCGAAGTCGCGCGGATCGCCGTATCCGCCGCGCGGCGGCGCGATGCCCAGCTGCCGGGCCTTGTAGTGGTACGACGGGATCGCGTACATGGTGTGCAGCCGCGACAGCGGCAGCCGCTCGCGGCCGTGGCAGAAGTGCAGCGCCAGGTACAGCACCGCCCAGTCCTCGAGCCGCTGGACGAAGGCCCGCGCGCTGGACCGCAGCGCTCGGTCGTCGACGGTGTCCGGCGCCTCGATCGTGCAATCGGCGCGCTGCTCGCCGGGCACCTCGGTGGCGTCGTCGGCGGTGCGGTCGGCGTCCGGCGCCTCGCCGGTCTCGGGGTTGCGGCCGCGTGCGCGCAGCTGGTCGCGCAACCAGTTGGCGTAGAACCCCAGCAGCGCCCAGGGCTTGAGCTCCGAGCCCATCACCCGTCCCGGCGAGTGGGCCGGCATCAGCACCTTGTCGACGAAGAACGAATCGCGCAGCGCGCGCCGGGCGGCCGGGTCGCGGGCGGACACCAGCCGGGACTCCATCGCGTCGGGGCGCGCGTCCAGCACCGCCCGACAGAGGTGGTAGAGGCGCGTCCACTCGGCCTCGCTCAGCGAGGTGCGGCGCGCCCACAGGTCAGAAAGTTCGTCGGAATCGTCGCTCATCGGTCCTGCCGTTCGTTCGCCATGGGCCGACGTGCACGAACCGCGCGCCGACCGAAGGTTCAACCCTACCGCCCCACGCGCGGCGCGTGGGCACATCGGGGCCTTCTGCAGACTGAAACGCGCCCGGCGGCGAAATTCTTGACGGCCGCGGGAATCAGGATGGCGGCGCCGGCCACAGCGCGCCGAGGCGCACGGGGTGGGCGGCGCCGGTGATCGGCGGGGTGTCGACGGGGCGGCCTTCGATGAATTCCCGGGCCAGCCAGGCGATCAGCGTGGCTTCGACCAGGTCGGCATCGAGGCCGTGGTCGGTGGTCGGCTCGAGAGCGATCGCGCGGTCGAGCCGGGCGGCAACGCGGGCCAGCAGGTGCGGGTTGTGGACACCGCCGCCGCAGACCAGCACGCGGTCCGGGGCCAGGTCGTTCAGTGCATCGGCCAGGGTCGCGGCGCTGAACTCGGCCAGCGTGGCCTGGACGTCGGCCGGGCGCTGCGCAGCGTCGGCCGGCAGCCGCGCGCGCAGCCAGGCCGGGCTGAAGTACTCGATGCCGGTGCTTTTCGGTGCCGGTAGCGCGAAGTACGGATCGTCGCGCAGGCGCGCGAGCAGCGCTTCGTCGACGCTGCCCGAGGCCGCCCATTCGCCGCCGGCGTCGAAGCGCCCGGTGTCGTGGTGGGCGCGGTACCAGTCGTCGAGGAAGCAGCTGGCCGGGCCGGTGTCGAAGCCGGACACCGCACCGTCCGGCCCCAGCCGGGTGACGTTGGCGATGCCGCCCAGGTTGACCACGGCGCGGACTTCGTTCGGGTGATGCAGCAGCGCGCGGTGGACCAGCGGTGCCAGCGGCGCGCCCTGCCCGCCGGCGGCCAGGTCGGCGCGGCGCAGGTCGCCGACCACGTCCAGGCCGGTGGCCCGGGCGATCCGGCTCGGGTCGCCGAGCTGGACGGTGTGCGGCAGAACCGCCTCGGGCCGGTGCAGCGCGGTCTGGCCGTGGCTGCCGACGGCGCGGATGGCTGCGCGGTCCAGGCCGGCCGAATCGATCAACGCGTTGGCCGCTTCGGCGAAGGCCTGGCCGATGGCCGCATCGAGTTGGGCGAGGCGCGCGGCCGGAAAGGTGTCCGGGTCGGCGCGAAGTTCGTCCAGTGCCGCGCGGACCGGGTCGGGATAGTCGCCGGTGTGCCCGGCCTCGATGACTGCCCCGTCGGGGTCGAAGCGCACGGCGACGGCGTCGATGCCGTCCATGCTGGTGCCGGAGATCAAGCCGAGGTAGAGCGGCGGCTCAGTCACCGGCGTCGGCGGAGCGCTCGGCGTCGTTCGGCGCGGAACCGCCGCCGCGCGCCAGCATCATGTCGACCGGGATCAGGCGATCGAGCCGGGCCAGGTAGGGCGCGGCGTGCTCACGGAAGGTCGGCAGCACGTCGCCGGGCAGCGGGATGGCTTCCGGCAGGTCGACCTGACGCGGATCGCGATGGCGGCCGTTGACCAGGAACTCGTAGTGCAGATGCGGACCGGTCGCCAGCCCGGTGGCGCCGACCGCGCCAATGGTCTGGCCCTGGCGGACGCGGTCGCCGCGACGCACGTCCTTGCGCGACAGGTGCAGGTAGCGGGTGACGATGTGGTTGCCGTGCTGCAGGAAGATGTAGTTGCCGTTCGGTCGGGTGTAGCCGGCTTCCAGCACCGTGCCGTCGCCGGCCGCCCAGACCGGCGTGCCGGTCGGCGCGGCGTAGTCGGTTCCGTTGTGGGGACGCATGCGCCGGGTCACCGGGTGCAGGCGGCGCGGGTTGAAGTTCGACGAGACCCGGGTGAAGTTGATCGGCGCGCGCAGGAACGCCTTGCGCATCGGCCGGCCCTCGGTGTCGTAGTAGTCGGGGCCGTTGCCGGCGTCGAAGCGCACCGCCTGGTAGGTATCGCCCCGGTTGACGAAGCGTGCGGCCAGGATCGCGCCCTGGCGCAGGAACTGGCCGTCGCGGTAGATCTCCTCGAAGACCAGCGCAAAGCGGTCGCCGCGCCGGATGTCGAGCGCGAAGTCGATGTCCCAGCCGAAGATGTTGGCCAGCCGCAGCAGCATGTTGTCCGACAGCCCGACGTTCTTGCCGGCCGCGAACAGCGACGAGCTGATCTCGGCCTCGATCTCGACGATCCGGGTCTCCAGTTCGCGCGGTTCGAGCCGGCTGCCGAGCTGGATCTCACCGTCGCCGGACCGGACCGCCTCGATGAACAGCCAGTGCTCGTCGTCCTTCTCGGCGCGCAGCGCGCGGAAGACGCCGTCTTCGGCGATGTCGAAGGCCAGTTCGTCGCCGGGCCGCAGGTCGGCCAGCGAACGGCCGTGCTCGTCCAGCGTGACGACCCGGTGCAGCAGCCCCGGCGACAGCCCCATCCGGCGGAAGATGATTTCCAGCGTGTCGCCGGACGCCACCTGCACGTAGTCCCAGGCGAACTCCGGCGAGGGCGCCGGCTCGGCCTCTTCGGACACCGGCGTGATCGGGATCGGCGTCGATCCGGCCGGGGCGTCGGCCGGCAGCTCGGGCACGGCGGGCTCGACGTCGACCGGCGGCTTCTCGGTCGCCGCGGTGCGCGCTTCGGGCGGGGGCGCGGTGTCGAAACTCAGGATCAACACCACCACGGCGCAGACCGCACCGACCAATCCAAGCCGCACCGACGATCGCGCCAGCCAGGGCGAGACGGTGCGCCGAAGGGCACTCAGTCGCTCGCGCACCGCGCGGGCGCGCGGGGAGGTCTTGCGGGAGGCCATGGGGGAGGGTCCGGGCATACGCGAAGCGAAACGATGATCGACGAAGGCGACATTATCCACCATGCGTCAAGCGCGCGATTGACTCGCCGGGCCGGCGCCGGGGCCGCTACACTGTCCGGCCGATCGACCTCAACCGCTCCGCCGGACGACGCCGGCGCCGAAGACCACGCACCGACCCATGGCCCAGACCCCCGAACCGACCGCCGACCTGCTCGCCGAACTGACCCGCGGCGCCGCCGAAGTCATCCAGCCCGACGAACTGGCCGAGCGCCTGGCCGGCGACACCCCGCTGCGCGTCAAGGTCGGCTTCGACCCGACCGCACCGGACCTGCACCTGGGCCACACGGTGATCCTGAACGCCATGCGCCGCTTCCAGGACGCCGGTCACACGGTGATCTTCCTGATCGGCGACTTCACCGGCATGATCGGCGACCCCACGGGAAAGAACGTCACCCGCAAGCCGCTGACCGAAGACGAGATCAAGGCCAACGCGCAGACCTACGCCGATCAGGTGTTCAAGGTGCTCGACCGCGAGAAGACCGAAGTGCGGTTCAACTCCGAGTGGTTCGGCGAGATGTCGTCGGCCGACATGATCCGGCTGGCCGCGCAGCACACCGTCGCCCGCATGCTCGAGCGCGACGACTTCGAGAAGCGCTACAAGGGCGGCCAGCCGATCGCCATCCACGAGTTCCTGTACCCGCTGGTCCAGGGCCACGACTCGGTGGCGCTGGAAGCGGACATCGAAATGGGCGGCACCGACCAGAAGTTCAATCTGCTGGTCGGCCGTCAGCTGCAGGGCCAGGCCGGCCAGAAGCCGCAGATCATCATCACCTGGCCGCTGCTGGAAGGCA
>CAZJSH010000025.1:0-30544 GCA_964548715.1 uncultured Halomonas sp.
CGAGGTCTTCGGGTCCGACGGCCGGCTCGTCCGTTTCTTCGCCGTCAGCGTCTTCGGCGACGGCGCGTTCTTCGTCTCCGTCGTCTTCGGTGCGGTCTTCCCGCTCGTCGTTCGCGGGTTCGGTTTGCTTCGCTTGCTCATCGTTCGGCGTCTCGCTTGCCGGCCGATCGGGGTCGGCCAGCTGAAGTTCGGGTTCCAGGTTGTCGAGGTCGCGAATCTCGGCCAGCGTCGGCAGGTCGTCCAGGCCCTTCAGGTTGAAGTAGTCCAGGAACTCCCGGGTCGTGCCCAGCAGTTCGGGTTTGCCGGGCACATCGCGGTGGCCCACGGTCTTGATCCATTCGCGGTCCTGCAGCGTCTTGAGGATGTTGGCGCTCAGCGACACGCCGCGGATCCCCTCGATTTCGCCGCGCGTGATCGGCTGGCGGTAGGCGATGATGGCCAGGGTCTCGAGCAGCGCGCGCGAGTATTTCGGCGGCTTTTCGGTCCACATCTTCGAAATCACCGGCATCAGCTTCTGCCGGATCTGCAGGCGATACCCGCCGGCCACTTCGACCAGCTCCACGGCGCGGTCCTCCAGCTCGGCGTCCAGCGCGGCCAGGGCCTGGCGCAGCAGCGAATGACCGGGCTGCTCGTCCTCGTCGAACAGGCCGTTCATCTGGGCCAGCGTCATCGGCTGTCCGGCCGCCAGCAGCGCGGCTTCGACGTATTGTTTGAGTTTGTCGGGGTCCATACGTTTGCCAGGGACTAGGGAAAAGGGGCTAGGGGCTGGTGTGGTTCGGGGCGATCGCCGGATCTGGGTACACGGGACACGGATGGTGGGTTCTACTCGTCCCTCGTCCCTTTCCCCTCGTCCCTGGCGCTCGAAGGTTCCGCAGCCCCATCGCATTGCGCGCCCCCGCGGTCACGACGAAGCCTCGGCGCCCGGCGCCCGCAGATAGATCGCGCCGAACAGATCCTGCTGGACCAGGTCCACCAGGTGTTCGCGCAGCAGCTCCAGCAGGGCCAGGAAAGTCACGACGGCGCCGAGGCGGCCTTCCTCAAGATCGAACATGTCTTCGAAGCGGACGAATTCTCCGGCTTTCAGCGACTGCACGATGCGGCTCATGCGCTCGCGCACCGACAGCGGCTCGGACTGGATGCTGTGCTGGGCGAACAGCTCCGCCCGGGCGATCACGTCTCGCAGCGCCAGCAGCAGTTCCTTCAGATCGACCTCGGGAGGCACCCGGATCGGCTTGTCGTCGACGACTTCGGCGCTGGCCAGCGCGATGTCGCGCTCCAGCCGCGGCAGTTCGTCGAGGTCGTCGGCGGCCTGCTTGAAGCGTTCGTATTCCTGCAGCCGGCGGACCAGCTCGGCGCGCGGGTCGCCTTCTTCCTCGGCCTCGGGCTCCGGGCGGGGCAGCAGCATTCGCGACTTGATCTCGGCCAGGATCGCGGCCATGACCAGGTACTCGGCGGCGAGCTCCAGTTTCA
This sequence comes from uncultured Halomonas sp., assembly GCA_964548715.1. Lineage (GTDB taxonomy): Bacteria > Pseudomonadota > Gammaproteobacteria > Xanthomonadales > Wenzhouxiangellaceae. The sequence continues at coordinate 1,471 of CAZJSH010000025.1, forward strand.
TGTCCTGCATCATCTCGATATAGCCGGTGTACTGCCGGGTGATCTCGGCGATCGGGATATCGAGAATGTCGATATTCTGACGGCGAATCAGGTACAGCAGCAGGTCGAGCGGCCCCTCGAAGGCGTCGAGGAAGACTTCCAGCGCATCCGGCGGAATGTACAGATCGTCCGGCAGCTTCAACAGCGGCTCGCCGCGCACCGTGGCCAGCGGAATCTGCTGCTGCCGGGCATGCTCGGCCGGATCCGCTTCGGTAGCGGCGGGCGCGTCGTTCGCTGCGTCCTCGGAAATGGGGGCTTCGCTCATCCGCGGCAGTGTAGCAGCCCGCTCCCGGACGGTGCGCTCGTTATACTGCGCGGCCGAATCCCGAGACCGGCAGCGGCCGGACGGACTTCACGATGCTCTACATGATTCTCGGCCACGAGGCCGACGACAGCCTGCCGAGCCGTGCCGCCAGCCGCGGCGAGCACCTGGCCCGGCTGGAGGCCCTGCGCGACGACGGCCGCCTGGTGCTGGCCGGTCCGCTGCCGGCGATCGATGCCGAGGACCCTGGCCCGGCGGGCTTCACCGGCTCGCTGGTGGTGGCCGAATTCGAGTCGCTGGAGGCCGCGCGGACCTGGGCCGAGGCCGATCCGTACATCGAGTCCGGCGCCTGGACCGGCGCCGACGTGCGGCCCTTCAAGGCGGTCCTGCCATGACCGCCGAGCGAGTGGCGATGATCCGCGAACGGCTCGAACAGGCCTTCGAGCCGGATTCGCTGGAGGTCATCGACGAATCGCACCTGCACGTCGGGCATCCCGGCGCGCGCGACGGGCGCGGGCACTTTCGGGTCCGGATCGGGTCCGACCGGCTGACGGCGCTGACGCGGCTGGCGCAGCACCGTGCTGTTTACGACGCGATGGGCGGGCTGATGCAAAGCGACATCCACGCGCTGACGATCGAAGTCGTGGCCGGCGGCGCAGGCTGAAATCAACTTCCAATCGAGTGTTGAAATGAACTCCAATGCATTGAAAAAGTTAGTTATTACCGCGGCATTTGCAGTGCTGCTTGCCGGTTGCGGCTCGCAGGGCGATGACCAGTGGGTCCACCCGGACGACGTCGTGCTGGTCGAGGTCGGCGGCGAGCCGGTGACCAAGGCCATGCTCGAGGTCACCATGGAGGCTCGCGGCGTCTCGGAAGACGAGACCGAGCGCATGCGTGAACTGCTCGACGGGTTGATCCGCCTGCAGGCGGTGGCCAACGCTGCGCGCGACCAGGGTGCAACCGAGACGGCCAAGATGCGCGCCGAGCGGCGGATCAACGACCTTCGCCTGACCAATGTCCGGTTCCTCGACCAGTTCCAGGAGCAGAACCCGGTGACCGAGTCGGAAATCGTCCGGGTCTATCGCGAACAGGTCGCTCGCGCCGGCGATCGCCGCTATCGGATCGAAGCGGTGCAGTTCGCCGACCAGTCCGCGGCACTGGACGCGCTGGAGTCGGTGACCGACGGCGAGCGCGATTTCGCCGCGATGTCGGCCGAAGCCGGGGCCGCCGGTCTGCAGATGCTGCGCCCGAACTGGATCGACGTCAGTCAGGTCCCGGCCACGTTCGCCGAGGCGCTGGCCGCGGCCGAGCCCGGCCAGGTGCTGGCGACGCCACAGGCCATGGGGCAGGGTTGGCTGGCCGTTCGCCTGATCGACACGGAATCGCTCGAGCCGCCGCCGCTGGAGGACGTCCGCGAGGGCATTCGCCGCACGCTGGCGAGCCAGCGCGGCGAGGCGCTGGTCGAAAGCCTGTTCGAAGATGCCGAGATCGTGCCGATGCTGCCGATGGACGCGGCCACCGGCGACGACGAATCCGGCGATGAGGCGCCGGCGGGCAATTGAGCGAAGCCGGGCGGAGAATCGGCCGGCCCGGGCCGGGCCGGCCGATCGATTCAGGGCAGCTCCACCTTGACCGGCGGCGTCCAGCCGTCGGCGCGGTGTTCGACCACCACGTCGGTGTAGACGCCGCCGCGAACGTTGAACTCCGCGGTCAGCCGCATGAAGCGCGGCTCGGTGGCGCTGACCAGGTCGGCCAGGATCCGGTTGGTGACGGCCTCGTGGAACGCGCCCTCGTCGCGGAACGACCAGGCGTAGAGCTTCAGCGATTTCAGCTCGACGCAGCGCTGGTCGGGCACATAGTCGATGCGCAGCTCGGCGAAGTCCGGCTGGCCCGTCTTCGGGCACAGGCAGGTGAATTCGGGCACCCGGATGTGGATCGTGAAATCGATCTCCGGGCGTGGGTTCGGGAAGGTCTCGAGGTCCTTGCTGGGTTGGCTCGACATTCGGTGTCCTGTTGATGTGACGTGGGCCGGTTCTTGAGGGCACAATAGCCCCAACGGCATAGAATAATTCAGCGGGGGCGGGACGGCGTCGATGAACCGGTCGACGGCACAACGCTCATCGCGAACACCATTGAGAGACACTCACGCCCCATGCGCCTGACCGCCATCAAACTGGCCGGATTCAAGTCCTTCGTCGATCCGACCACGATCAAGTTCCCTTCCAACCTGATGGGCATCGTCGGGCCCAACGGCTGCGGCAAATCGAACATCATCGACGCCGTGCGGTGGGTAATGGGCGAAAGCTCTGCGCGCCAGCTGCGCGGTGAATCGATGAGCGACGTGATCTTCTCCGGGTCCAGCGCCCGCAAGCCGGTGACCACGGCCACCGTCGAGCTGGTGTTCGACAACGCCGACGGCCGGGCCGGCGGCGAATACGCCCGCTACAACGAGATCTCGGTCCGCCGCCAGGTCAGCCGCGACGGCCAGTCGCTGTACTTCCTGAACGGCAGCCGCTGCCGGCGCAAGGACATCACCGACCTGTTCCTGGGCACGGGGCTCGGCCCGCGCAGCTACGCGATCATCGAGCAGGGCATGATCTCGCAGATCGTCGAGGCGCGGCCCGAGGAGCTGCGCGGCTTCCTCGAAGAAGCGGCCGGCATTTCCCTGTACAAGGAGCGCCGACGCGAGACCGAGAACCGGATCAAGCACACCCGCGAGAACCTCGAGCGGCTGGCGGACCTGCGCGAGGAGGTCGGCAAGCAGCTGGCCAAGCTGCAGCGCCAGGCCAAGGCCGCGGAGCGCTACCGCAAGCTCAAGGAGCACTACCGGGAGGACGAGGCCCGGCTGACCGCGCTGCGCTGGCGCAAGGCCCGCGGCGACGTCGAGGCCCAGTCGAAGGCCCTGAAGCAGACCGAGACCGCGCTGGAGCAGACCGTGGCTGCCCAGCGCGAGGCCGAGAAGGCGCTGGAGCAGCTGCGCGAGAAGCAGCACGGCGCGTCAGACCACGCCTCGAAGGTCCAGGCCGAACTCTACGAGGTCGGCGGCGAGATCGCCCGGCTCGAGCAGGCCATCGAGCACGCCCGCGAACTTCGCCAGCGCCAGCAGGCCGAATACACCGAAACCGAGTCGCAGCTCAACGAGCTCAAGCAGCACCTGGTGCTGGACAAGGCGCAGGTCGAGCAGGTCACGCAGCGCATGGCCGAACTGGAGCCGGCGCTGAAGGCCGCGCGCGAGCACGAAGAAACCGCGCGCTCGGCGCTGGATACGGCCGATACCGAGCTGACCGCACGCCAGGAAGCGCTGGCGGCCTGTCAGCAGGGTGGGGCGAAGAACCGCCAGCAGGTCGAGTTGCTGAAGCTGCGCATCGAACATCTCGACGAGCGCATGAACCAGGCCGCCGAGCGGCTGGGCCGGATGCGTTCCGATGACGAGGGCCGGTTGGAGTCGCTCGATACCGAGGCCCGCGCGACGGCCGACGATCTGGCCCAGGTCGAACGCGCGCTGGAGGCCGCCGACAAGGCGCTGGCCGAGGCCCGCGGGGCCCGCGACGGGCAGCGAACCCGGATCGAGGAGCTGCGGCGGGCACAGGAAGCCGATCGTGGCCGCCGGCACGAGGCCCACGGCCGGCTGCAGTCGCTGAAGACCCTGAACGAACCCGACCGCTCCGACGCCGACCGCGAGCGCTGGCTGGCCGAGCGCGGCCTCGATTCCGCACCACGGCTGCTGGAGTCGCTGAAGGTCGAGGACCGATGGGAGGCCGCGGCCGAAACCGTGCTGGAGCACTGGCTGAGCGCCCGGCTTGTGGAGGGTGCGTTGCCCGATGCACTGCCGGCCGGGCCGATCGGCCTGCTCGATCGATCCGCGTCCTCGGACCCGGCGGCGGGCACGCTGGCCGCTGTGGTCGACGGTGCCGGGGCACTCCACGGCTTGCTGGCCAGCGTACACCTGGCCGACGACGCCGGGCAGGCCGCCGGCCACATGGCGGGCCTGGCGCCGCATGAATCGGTGATCACCCCGGACGGGACCTGGCGCGGTCCGGGTTGGATCTGGCGCGCCGGTCAGGACGACGCGGGCGACGGGCGGCTGGCCCGGCAACAGGAGATCCGTGCGCTGGAGGCCTCGCTGGCCGAGCTGGACAGCCAGATCGAGCGGCGGCAACAGCAACTCGAACAGGCCGCCGAGCAGGACAAGGCGGCGGTCGAGGCGGTCGAGCAGGCCCGGGCGGAGGTCGACCGACGCCGGGCCAGGCGCGCCGAGCTGACCGGAATCAAGGCCGGCCAGGACAATCGTCGCGAAGCGCTGAAGAAGCAGCGCGAACAGGCCGCACAGGAACGCGAGGCGCTGGAGAAGCGCCAGCAAGGCGACCGGGAAGCCGTCGGCAACGTGCGGCGCGAACTGCAGGCGGCGCTGGAGGAACTCGAGACCCAGGACGCCGAGCAGCAAGCGCTGGACAAGGCCCGGGCCGAGCAGCAGCAGGTCCGCGAGCGGGCCCGCCATGCCTATCGCGAGGCCCGCGACGCGCGCGAGCAGCACGCCCTGAAGCTGGAATCGTGCCGGGCCAGCCTCGATTCTCTGAAGCAGGCCATCCAGCGCATGGACACCCAGATCGGCCAGCTGCAGGGCCGCTACGTCGAGCTGTCCGAAGCGCTGGCGAAGGGCGATGCGCCGGAGCGCGAGCAGGCCACAAAGCGCGATGGGCTGCTGGAGCGCCGGCTCGAGGTCGAGAACCGGCTGAAGGCCGCGCGGGCCGAGCTCGAGGAACTGGAGACGCAGTGGCGCGGCCACGACCAGGCGCGCCAGAAGTCCGCGGCGCAGGCCGAGGAAATCCGCCAGCAGCAGTCCAACCACCGGCTGCGGCTGCGCGAACTGGAAATAGAGGTCGAGCGGCATGCCTCGCGCATCGAGGAACTCGGCGGTCAGCTCGAGGCGCTGGTCGAGAGCCTGCCCGACGACGCCGAGGCGCAGGCCTGGGTCGACGAACTGGCCCGGCTGGAGGAGCGGATCCGACGGATGGAGCCGGTCAACCTGGCCGCGATCGAGGAATTCGACGAGGAATCCAAGCGCAAGGAGTACCTGGATCGCCAGCACACCGACCTGACCGATGCGCTGGAAACGCTGGAGACGGCAATCGCGCGGATCGACAAGACCACGCGGACCAAGTACAAGGACACCTTCGAACGGGTCAACCGGAACCTCGAAACGCTGTTCCCGCGGCTGTTCGGCGGCGGACACGGCACGCTGGAGATGGTCGGCGACGACTGGCTGACCGCCGGTGCGGCGATCCTGGCCCGTCCGCCGGGCAAGCGGGTCAGCCGGATCCACCTGCTGTCCGGCGGCGAGAAGGCGCTGACCGCGGTGGCCTTCGTGTTCTCGATCTTCAACCTCAATCCGGCGCCGTTCTGCCTGCTCGACGAAGTCGACGCCCCGCTCGACGACGCCAACGTGGGCCGGTTCTCGGAACTGGTCCGCGAGATGTCTGAAAAGGTGCAGTTCCTGTTCGTCACCCACAACAAGGTGACGATGGAAGTCGCGCACCAGATGCTGGGGGTTACCATGCGTGAACCGGGGATTTCCCGGTTGGTGTCGGTGGACCTGGAAAAGGCGGTGGCCATGGCCGCTTCCTGATCCGGCAGACGGGAGACCGCGATGGACAGCACAAGCCTGCGCCTGACCCTCATCCTGATCGGTCTGGTGATTCTGGCCCTGATCTGGTTCCTGCACCGGCCCGCCGGCCGGGGGCGCAGCCCCGGAGCCACGCGCCGCGACGCCCAGAAGCGCCAGGAGCCGGCCGTCGACGGATCGACGAGCGGGGTCGCCGATGGCGTGGACGACCGCCGAGACGCGTCGTCGCTGGATGCCGGCGACTCACCGTCGGGCGAGCCGCGCCAGACCCAGCTGCCCGACCTGGGCTCGGAAGCCCCGGACTGGAGCATCGAGTCGCCGCGCAAGGCCGAGGCCCGCAGGCTGCGGAGCGCGGCCGAGCCCGAACCCGGATCGCGCCGGGAGCCCAGGATCGAGCCTACGATCGAATCGACGAGCCAATCGACGAGCCAATCGACAAGCCAATCGACAAGCCAATCGACAAGCCAATCGACGAGCGAACCGGACGCGCGCGCCGAACCGGACGATCGGATCGAACCGCGCTGGCCCGGCGACGAGCCTGAACCCACCGCCGGACCCGCTGCGCCGCGGGTCCGCACCCCGGTTGGCCCGGGCGGCGAGCCGCCGAAAGTGGTCACGCTCTATCTCCGCGCTCGCGGAGAACGGCTGATCAACGGTCTGACTCTGCTCGACTCGGCGATCAAGGCCGGCCTGCGCTTCGGCGAAATGAAGATCTTCCATCGGCGCCACCAGGGCGCCACGAAGCCGGTGTTCAGCATGGCCAACATCACCCGGCCGGGCAGTTTCGACCCCTCGGGCTGGAACCTGTTCGAGACGCCGGGCGTCACGCTGTTCCTGACTCTGCCGGGCCCGGTCTCGGCGCTGGACGCCTGGGACGCGATGCTGGCGACCGGTCAGCGCCTGTCCGAGCTGCTGGAGGCCGACCTGATGGACGACAGCCAGTGCCTGCTGACCCGCCAGCGCATTGCCCAGATCCGCGAGGAAATGCGCGAATTCGATCGCAAGGCCGGCATCGGCGGATGAGCCGGTCGGCGAGCGAATCCTCTCCGGCGCAGCGGGTCGAGGAGCTGCGCGAAAACATCCGTGCGCACAACTACCGATATTACGTGCTCGACGATCCGTCGATTCCCGATGCGGAATACGACCGCCTGCTGCGCGAACTTGAGCAGCTGGAAGCTGAATATCCGGAACTGGACGACCCGGATTCGCCGACCCACCGCGTCGGCGCGCGCGCCGACGACGGATTCGAGACGGTCGAGCACGCGCTGCCGATGCTGTCGCTGGCCAATGCCTTCGAGGACGAGGAAGTGGCGGAGTTCGACCGGCGCATCCGCGAAACGCTGGACGTCGAGCCGGTGCGCTATACCGCCGAGCCCAAGCTCGACGGCCTCGCGATCAGCCTGCGCTACGAGGGCGGGCGATTGGTCCGGGCCGCGACCCGCGGCGACGGCCAGACCGGCGAGGACGTGACCGGCAACGTGCGCACGATCCGCGCGATTCCGCTGAAACTCGCCGGCGACTCGATCCCCGACCCGCTGGAGGTGCGCGGCGAGGTCTACATGACCCGGTCGGGCTTCAAGGCGCTCAACGACCGGCTGGCCGCCGGCGACCACAAGACCTTCGTCAACCCGCGCAACGCGGCGGCCGGAAGTCTTCGCCAGCTCGACCCGGCCGTTACCGCCGATCGTCCGCTGCGGTTCTTCGCCTACCAGGCACTGGCCGAGCAGGTGCTCGAAGACGACCAGTGGGCGGTGCTCGAACAGCTTCGCGAACTGGGCTTTCCGGTGTCGTCACTGGCGCGGCGGGTCGAGGGGCTGGACGGCCTGGTCGCGGCGTATCACGACATCGGTGAGGCTCGCGATGACCTGGATTTCGACATCGACGGGGTGGTCTACAAGGTCGAGGACTTCGATCAGCAACGGGAGCTCGGTTTCGTCAGTCGGTCGCCGCGCTGGGCGTTGGCGCGCAAGTTCCCGGCCCAGGAAGAACTGACCACGCTGCGTTCGATCGACGTCCAGGTCGGGCGAACCGGCAAGCTCACGCCGGTCGCGCGGCTGGAGCCGGTGTTCGTCGGCGGGGTGACGGTGACCAATGCGACGCTGCACAACCTCGACGAGATCCGCCGCAAGGACATCCGGCCCGGCGACCGGGTCGTCGTGCGCCGCGCCGGCGACGTGATTCCCGAAGTGGTCCGCGCGCTCGTCGATGAACGCGACGAAGACCTGCCCGAGTGGCAGCTGCCCGAACACTGCCCGGTCTGCGGCTCGCACGTCGAACAGGTCGAAGGGCAGGCCGCCGCCCGTTGTTCGGGCGGTCTCGTCTGTCCGGCCCAGCGCAAACGCGCGCTGGAACATTTCGCCTCCCGGGGCGCGATGGACATCGAGGGTCTCGGCACGAAGATCATCGATCAGCTGGTCGACCGAGAGCGGGTCGACGACCCGGCCGACCTCTACACGCTGGACGTCGAGACGCTGGCCGGGCTGGAGCGGATGGGCGAGAAATCCGCGCACAACCTGACCGAGGCGATCGACCGCTCCAGGAACGTGCCGCTGGGCCGGCTGCTGTTCGCCCTCGGTATCCGCGAGGTCGGCGAGGTCAGCGCCCGCAACCTGGCCCGTCACTTCGGCGGCCTGGACGCGCTGATGGCCGCCGACGTCGAAGCGCTGGAGGCCGTCGAGGACGTCGGGCCGATCATGGCCGCGCATATCCGCGAGTTCTTCGCCGAGGAACGCAACCGCGCGGTGGTCGATCGACTTCTCGACGCCGGCGTGACGCCGAAGGCCGAAGCCGCCGAACCGGCCGGGGAGCAGCCGCTGGCCGGCTGCACCTTCGTGCTGACCGGCAGTCTTTCCCGCATGCCGCGCTCGGAGGCCAAGAACCGGCTCCAGGCCCTCGGCGCCAAGGTCACCGGTTCGGTGTCGAAGAGCACCCGCGCGGTGATCGTCGGCGAGTCGCCCGGTTCCAAGCTGGACCGGGCGCGCGAGCTCGGCGTGACCGTGTACGACGAAGACGACCTGGCAACGCTGCTCGAAGGAACCCTTCCGGATGCTTGACGTGGGTCAGTTTCAGGGTCGCCGAGCCGCGCTATTCTTCAATCAGACGCTGACTACAGGAGGAGTGGAGACATGCAACCGATCAAGGAAGTGGTAGTGCCCATCGACGGATCCGACAACTCGATGCGCGCGGTGCGTTTCGGGGTCCATCTGGCCAAGGGCCTGTCGGCGAAGGTCCGTCTGTTCTACGTGTTTCCGCTGTCCTCGGTCGAGGTCATCGGCATGGCCGGCATGAGTCGCGACGACATCGAGCACTCGGCCCAGCAGGTCGCCCAGCGGGTCTTCGACAAGGTCCACGCCGAACTCGGTGAGACCGATGTCGACGTATCCGACGATATGTCGATCGGCGACCCGGCCGAGGAAATCATCCGCTGCACCGAAGACGACGAAGGCGTGCACGTGGTGCTCGGCCGTCGCGGCCTGTCACGGATGCAGAGCCTGTTGCTCGGCAGTGTCAGCGAAAAGGTCGTGCGCCATGCCCACGGTCCGGTGACCGTCGTGGTCTGAACCGCGCGGCGTTTCCGACACCGGAACGAATCCGCGGCCGACGCCCCGGGCGTCGGCCGTTTTCGTTGCAGGGTCGAACGGTCGACCGGGGTCAATCGGCGTAGCGCGTCGGGTCGTCGATGCCCGCGGCCTCGAAGCCTTCGCGCCGGATCCGGCAGGAATCGCAGCGGCCGCAGGCACGGCCCTGTTCATCGGCCTGGTAGCAGGACACCGTTTCAGCGTAGTTCACGCCCAGCTGCGCGCCGCGGCGGATGATTTCGGCCTTGCTCAGGTGGATCAGTGGCGTTTCGATCGCCAGTGGAAAGCCTTCCACGCCGCGCTTGGTGGCCAGCGAGGCCAGTTCCTGGAACGCGGCGATGTACTGCGGGCGGCAGTCCGGATAGCCGGAATAGTCCACGGCGTTGACGCCGATGAACAGCGCCTCGGCCTCGAGTGTTTCGGCCAGTCCGGTGGCGATCGCCAGCATCACGGTGTTGCGGGCGGGGACGTAGGTCACCGGGATTCCCTCGGTCGGCGTTTCCGGCACATCGACGTCGTCGGTCAGTGCCGATCCACCGATCCGCCGGAGATCCACCGCGACCGTCCGGTGGCCGACCGCGCCCAGCGCCGCCGACAGCCGCGCCGCGGCGTCCAGTTCGGCGCGGTGACGCTGGCCGTAGTCCAGGGCGAGGGTGTGGCAGTCGAAGCCGCGCGAGATCGCAATGGCCAGCGCGGTGGCCGAATCGAGTCCGCCGGACAGCAGCACGACGGCGACCGGGCGCTCACTTGCTGCGGCGTCGGCCGGATCGGGATCGCGGGCGGCGTTCATGCCGGGACGTGATCAACCACGGAGCGCGGCCGGCCGCACTCAGTCGAACGGCCAGAGCCGATCGAGCAGGCCCTTGCGCTCCTCCTCGGTCATGAGCTCGGCGTAGTTGTACTCCAGCACTCGGCGGGTGTCGGCGGCCAGCTCGGTCATCTGCATGCGTTCGTAGGATTCGGCCATGATTTCCAGCGCCGCGACGGTGGCCGGCGCGCCGGGGTAGTTCTCGATCACGTAGCGGCAGCGGTTCAGCGCCGCGATGTGGGCGCCGCGCCGCTGGTAATACCGGGCGACGGTGGTTTCGTACTCGGCCATGATGTTGCGCAGGAACACCATGCGCTGGCGCGCGTCGGCCACGTAGCGGCTCTCGGGATAGCGCCGGATCAGCTCCTGGAAATCACGGAAGGCCTGCGCGGCGGCCTGCTGGTCGCGGTCGGCGGCGGTGCCGGGGAACAGCTCGCGCAGGAAGCCCATCGTCTGTTCGTAGTTGGTCAGCCCCTTCAGGTACCAGGCGTAGTCGACGTTCGGATGGGTCGGGTAGGTGCGCAGGAACCGGTCCAGCGACGAGATCGCCTGTTCGGGCCGGCCGGCCTTGTGCTGGGCGTAGGCCATGTCGAGCAGCGCCTGCTCGGCATGACGGCCGAACGGGAAGCGCACGGTCAGTGCGCGGTACAGGCTGATCGCTTCTTCGTAGGAGCGGGCGGCCAGCGCACCGCGCGCTTCCTCGTAGAGCGTCTCCGCGTCGGGGCCCTCGTCGCGGATGGCGTCGTCTCCGCCGCAGCCGGTCAGCAGGAAAATCGGCAACAGCAGGGCGAGAATTGCGGCGATACTGGAAGAACGCATGGGCAGCCAGGAAATCCGGACGGGAAGGTACACATGATAAACCCTCCATGCCGCAGCCGTCACCGCACTGGGGCGTCCCGGTGAACGCCCCGCACCGCGTCCGGCGCGAGGCATGCGTCCCGGTGGCGTCGGCCGGGGACCGAGTCGACCTGGTGGCCGCAGCGCAATGGCCGGAGTTCTCGCGCAGCCGCCTGACGGCGTGGCTGCGCGACGGCGCGCTGACCCTCGACGGGGCGGTGATCAAGCCCAACCGCAAGGTGATCGGCGGCGAGCGGCTGGTGCTGGATGCCGAGCTCGAAGATCATCCGTCGAATCCCCGTCCGCAGCCGATCGACGTCGAGGTGCTGTACGAGGACGCCCACCTGTTCGTCGTCGACAAGCCGGCCGGGCAGGTGGTCCATCCGGGTTCGGGCAATCCGGACGGCACGCTGGTCAACGCGCTGCTGCACCACGATCCGGCCCTGGCCCGGCTGCCGCGGGCGGGGCTGGTCCACCGGCTCGACAAGGACACCTCGGGCTGCCTGCTGGTTGCGCGCAGTTCGGCCGCGCATGCCGCGCTGGTCGCCCAGCTGAAGCGGCGCGACATCCATCGGTACTACCAGTGCCTGGTCTGGGGCGAAGTGATCGCCGGCGGCACCGTGGACGCGCCTCTGGGTCGTCACCCGGTGGATCGGCGGCGGCAGGTCGTGCGCGCCGACGGTCGGCGCGCGGTGACGCACTACCGCCTGAACCGGCGGCTGGCCGGCGGCACCTGGCTGGACGTCAAGCTCGACACCGGCCGCACGCACCAGATTCGCGTGCACATGCAGCACATCGGTTTCCCGCTGGTCGGCGATCCGATGTACGGCCGTCGCGGCGCACCTGCCGGGTTGACGCCGGACCAGCGCGAGGCCTGGCAGGCGTTTCCCCGTCAGGCGCTGCACGCGGCGCGATTGAGCTTCGAGCACCCGCTGACCGACGGCGAGGTCGATACGCGATCGCCGCTGCCGGCCGATCTCGAAGACTTGCTCGAGGTTCTCGCGTGAGCGGCCCGCCCTTCATCGACGCTGCGCTGGCCGGTCCGGTCCGGGGAGTCGCGACCTCGCGCCTGGGCGGCGTTTCGGAACCGCCGTTCGATAGCCTGAATCTCGGCGATGCCGGCGGCGACGACCCCGCCGCGGTGGCCGCCAATCGCGGCCGCCTGGCCGCGGCGCTTCCGGCCGCGCCGCGCTGGCTCCGCCAGGTCCACGGCACCGGGGTGATCCATCTGGACCAATGGCGACCCGGGATCGAGGCCGACGCAGCCTGGACCGACCGGCCCGGCCAGGTCGTAGCGATCCTGACCGCCGACTGCCTGCCGGTGCTCCTTGCCGATCGCGACGGACGCTGCGTGGCCGCAGCCCACGCCGGCTGGCGCGGCCTGGCCGCCGGGGTGCTGGAGGCCACGGTGGCCGCGCTGCCGGTGCCCCCGGGCGAGCTGCAGGCCTGGATCGGGCCGCGCATCGGCGCGGCGGCCTACGAAGTCGATGCGCCGGTGCGCGATGCGTTCCCCGACGATTCGCACGCTTTTGCGCCGACCCGTCCCGGCCACTGGCGCGCCGACCTTTCGGCGATCGCGATCCGTCGGCTTCGCGCGATCGGCGTGGCCGAGGCCCGCGATGTCGGTCGCTGCACCGCGGCGGAGCCCGAGCGTTTCTTCAGCCACCGCCGCGACGGCCGCAGCGGCCGGCAGGCCACGCTGGCCTGGATCGAGGGTTGAACGCTGCGCCTCGAGCCGGCGTCGCCGAACGGTCGGCTCGACGGCACGCACGCGGCGAATGGTCTACCATCGACGGCGGTCGGCCGGCCGAGGAGATGCGATCCACCCGCCCGGTCACCCATGAATGAATCCCGCTCGCGAGGAGCCCTGACCCCGGCATGGAATCGGTATTCGCCCTGACGACGAACGTGCTGCAGTTCATGGCGGTGCTTTTCGTGTTCCTGATCGGCCTGGCCGCGCTGGCTCTGATCGCGATGTACGTGATCGACCGCAACCAGCCGCAGCACGCGGTGCGCCGCAATTTCCCGGTGATCGGCCGGTTCCGCTACCTGTTCGAGCACCTCGGCGCGTTCTTCCGCCAATACTTCTATTCGGCGGACCGCGAGGAGCTGCCGTTCAATCGTGCCCAGCGTTCCTGGGTCTATCGCGCGGCCAAGAACCTGAACAACACCTCGGCCTTCGGTTCGACCCGCGACCTGCGGCGCGAGGGTTCGGTGATCTTCCTGAACTGCGCATTCCCCAAGCTCGACGACGAAGCCGAGCCGCTGGCGACGCTGACCATCGGACCGCACGCGCGCCACCCGCACACTACCGACACCTTCTTCCATGTTTCCGGCATGAGCTACGGAGCGCTGTCGGCGCCGGCGGTCCGTGCGCTGTCGATGGGCGCGCGCTCCGCCGGCATCTGGCTCAACACCGGCGAAGGCGGGCTGGCGCCCTGGCACCTCGAGGGCGGTTGCGACCTGGTGTTCCAGATCGGTACGGCCAAGTTCGGCGTGCGCGACGAGCTCGGCCGGCTCAACGACGAGAAGCTGGCCGCCGTCGCCGCCCACGAGCAGGTCCGGATGTTCGAACTGAAGCTCGCCCAGGGCGCCAAGCCGGGCAAGGGCGGCATCCTGCCGAAGGCCAAGATCACCGAGGAGGTCGCGACGATCCGCGCAGTGCCGCGCGACCGTGACGCGATCAGCCCCAATCGGCATCCTGAAATCGGCTCGGTCGACGAGCTGCTGGACGTGATCGGCCACGTCCGCGAGGTCACCGGCAAGCCCTGCGGCATCAAGATCGTGGTCGGCGAGGCTGGCTTCCTGGCCGACCTGTGCCGCGCGGTCCACCGGCGCGGGGTCGAGCATGCACCGGATTTCATCACCGTCGACTCCGGCGACGGCGGCACCGGCGCAGCGCCGATGACGCTGATGGACGATGTCGGGCTTCCACTGTCCGAGGCCCTGCCGCTGGTCGTCGACACGCTCGACGAATACGCGCTGCGCTCGCGCATCCGCGTGTTCGCGTCGGGCAAGCGCATCAACCCGGCCGACGTCGCCTGGGCGCTGTGCGTCGGCGCCGACATCGTGGTGGCCGGCCGCGGCTTCATGTTCGCGCTCGGCTGCATCCAGGCCATGCAGTGCAACAAGAACACCTGTCCGACCGGCGTGACCACCCACGATCCGAAGCTGCAGCGTGGCCTGGTACCGGAGGACAAGGCCGAGCGGGTGGCCTGGTACGCGCGCAACCTGATCAAGGAGGTCGAAACGATCGCGCATTCCTGCGGCGTGGCCCGACCCCGGCTGCTGAACCGCTCGCACGCGCGGATCGTCGTCGAGAACGGTCGCAGCGTGCCGATGAACGAACTTTGGCCACCGGCCACCCCGCGCGCCGACCTGGCCGGGGACGACGCCGCATGAGGCCGCCCGCGCTGCTGCGGCTGCTGGTCGCGTTCGGACTGCTGGCGCTGGGAGGGCTGACGCCGGAACCGCGACTGTGGGCCGCCGGCGACGACGAGTGGGCCGGGAGCGAAACCTGCCATACCTGTCACCGCGGCCGGTTCTCGAGTTGGCATCGGACCTATCACCGCACGATGACGCAGGAGGCCACCCCGGAGACCGTCCAGGGTCGCTTCGACGGGCGGTCGATCGACCAATGGGGCATGACCGTGCGCCCGGTGCGCGAGGGCGATCGGTTCTTCTTCGAATACCTGGCGCCGGGCGGCGACCGGGTCGTGGCCCGTTACCCGGTCGATCGCACTGTCGGATCGCACCGTTATCAGCAGTATCTGATGCGCGATACGCAGGGCGGCGGCAACTTCTACCGACTGCACCTGCTCTGGCACAACGGCGATCAGCGCTGGGTGCATACCAACGCGGCCTTCCTGGGGCCGGACGACCAGCAGTTCGACGACCACGTGTCGGTCTGGAACAACAACTGCATCTTCTGCCACAACACCGGGCCGGAGCCGAACATCGTCAACTACGACGAGATGGTCGAACGCGCCCGCGCCGGCGAGAGGGTCGATCCGCTGGTCGACGGCCGCTACGAATCGAACGTCGCCGAGCTGGGGATCGCCTGCGAAAGCTGTCACGGTCCGGCCGCCGAGCACGTCGAGAAGCACGCCAACTGGCTGACGCGCGCCTGGTACACGGCCACCGGCTTCGCCGACGACACCATCGTCAACCCCGAGCGGTTGGACCGGGACGCCCGGACCCAGGTCTGCGGCCAGTGTCACGGCCAGCGGCTGGCCAAGGACGTGGAGACCATGCGCGAGTTCATCGACACGGGCCCGACCTATCGGCCCGGCGGCGACCTGTTCGAGTCGGTCGACCTGGTCTGGCCGGACAGCCAGCTGCCGGTTCGCGGTCACGACATCGACTTCTCACTGCGCTTCTGGCCCGACGGCACACCACGATTGACCGCCTACGAGTACCAGGGGCTGCTGCTGTCGGACTGCCACACCGAAAGCGAGATGACCTGCGGAAGCTGCCACACCATGCACGACGGCGACCCGGCCGGCATGCTGACCGAAGAGCTGCGCGGCAGCGGCGGCTGCGTGTCCTGCCACCAGGACCTGGCCGCCGATCTGGAGGCGCACACTCACCACGCGGCCGATACCCCCGGGTCGAACTGCCTGTCTTGCCACATGCCGGAAATGGTCTACGGCGTGATGGAGATCCATCGCTCGCATCACATCGAGGTGCCGGATCCCGCCGCCGATGCGGCGAACGCCCGGCCGAATGCCTGCACGCTTTGCCACACCGATCGCTCGCTGGCCTGGGCCGAACAGGAAACGGCGCGGCTGTGGCAGCGGCCGGCGCGCCCGGTCGAGCGCGCCGACGGCCTGCCGGCCGATGTGGTCGACGGGCTGGCCCGGCTACATGCCGGCGATCCGGTCGAGCGGGCGGTCATGGCCGTGGCGCTCGGGCGCTCCGCCGAACGAGGCCAGCTCGGCGATCCGGCGGCCTGGCGATCGCACCTGCTGCAGGCGCTCGATGATGACTATCCGGCGGTTCGGCGCTTCGCGCGCCGGGCGCTGATGCAGGTCGAGCGCGCGGCCGGGCAGACCGGTGCGGCCGACTGGACCGGCCGGTTCGATCCGCTGCTGCTCGGCGACGACCGGACCCGCGCGCTGTCGGAACTGATGCAGCGCTACGCGGCCCTGAACGACGGAGACCTGTCGCTGGACCCGGGCGCCGGCGTCAGCGTCGATCAACTGCGCACGCTGGGTCGGGCGCGGTCCGAAGCGATCAATATCGGAGAATGACGAACCGCCGATGAGCATGGTCCCGACCCATCGATGGGCGCGCGTCCTGGTCTTCGGACCGGTTCTGGCGCTGCTGGCCGGCTGTCAGCTGGTCCCGCAACGGCCGATCCCCGAGCCCGATCCGCCGGCCGTGCAGCCGGCGCGCGAGTCGTCCGGGCCGGTGCGGCTGGTCGATGCGATGGATGCCCTGCAGCGCGGCGAGTTCGAAGAGGCCGCCGGAATGCTGGCGGCACTGCGCCAGGCCAGCCCGGGTTCGCCGACGCTGACGCTGCTGGCGCGGCAGCTGGAAGAATCGCCGGAGGCGCTGCTGCCGGGCCCGTACCGGACGCTGCGCGTCGCGCCGGGCGATACGCTGTCGGAAATCGCTGCGCGCGAGGTCGGCAATCCCTTGCTGTTCGTCGCGCTGGCGCGGCTCAACGGCGTGGATCAACCCCGCCGCCTTGCGGTCGGCGCTGAACTTCGAGTGCCGCAGGACTCGGCAAGCCCCGCCGAAGACCAGACCGGAGACGACGCGTTGGCGGAGCCTGCAGTAGCCGCGGTCGAGGCCGGCGAGGTGATTGGGCAGGACGATGCATCGCCCGAGGCGCGACGCTCGGAGCTGGAGACGGTCGCCGAGTACCTGCTGGCTTCCGGGCAGCCCACCGATGCGCGCGAACTGCTGCTCGCCGCCGCGCGCGACCGCGAACTGTCGCCAGCCGCCGAAGATCTGCTGGTCGAACTCAGCCTCGACAGCGCGCGGACCGAGGTCGAGGCGGATCAGTTCGAGGCCGCGGTGGCGACGCTGGCCGAGGCGACGGCCGTGCTGGCGCCGGGACCGGGGCGGGCGCGGCTCGAGGTGCGGCGGACCCGGGTCGAGGTGTTCGAGCAGCTGGCCCGGGCCGAGGCCTTCGAACGGCGCGGCCTGCTGCTCGAGGCCCATGCCGAGGCGCGTAGCGCGCTGGATCGTGACCCTGACTACGCTGCGGCGCAGGCCCGGGAGGCCGAACTGCGCGAGGCGCTGGTGGCGGACTACCACGACCGGGCATTGCGTGCCTGGCGATCGCGCGACATCGACCTGGCGATCCGGACCTGGGACGAACTGCTCGAAGCGGTGCCGGAGTTCGAACCGGCCCGGGTCTACCTGGACCGCGCGCGCCAGTTGCGGCGTCGGCTCGACGCACCGGAGTAAAGCGCGGGCGGCCGTGCCCGCCCGACGGGGCTCAGCGCCGGGTCCGGTCCTTGCGCAGCGGCGTGACCGAGGAATCGCCGGTCTTCGGCGCCGGCGCCGTCAGGTCCAGCGTGTCGTCGGGCAGTCCCTGCGCGGTGCGCAGCACGGGCGGGTCCAGGGGTTCGGTCGGATCGTCGGGCCGGCTCGCGGCGCGATGCTCGTCGAGCCGGACGGCCAGCCGGTTGAACTGGCGGTAGACGTCGCTGAACTCGTCGCGCCGCTCCGCTTCCAGCCGGAAATCGACCTGTCCGCGGGCCAGGCGCTTCAGGCCCCAGGCCAACCGCTGCAGGGCGCGCTGCTGGCGACGCATCATCCAGCCCACCCCCAGCGCCACGACCAGTACGGTGATGCTGAAGACCAGTGCCAGCAGGCCGAGCGTGGTGGCCGCGGTGGTGTCCAGCGTGCTGCCGTCGAGGCCGAGCCGGACTTCGCCGACCCGCCGCGCCTGGAACCGGATGGGCACCGAGGAGTGCAGCAATCCGTCGTCCTTGCGGGCCAGTACCACGCTGCCCGCCTCGCGATCGATCGAGCGGCCGTCGAGCTCCGGCACCGGCTGGCCCTGCAGGAACGGATTGGTCGAAGCCTGGACCACGCCCGCAGCGTCGGCGACGTGCAGGTGGTCGACCTGTGGGTTCACGGAAAAGTCCGACACCAGGATCGACAGCGCGGTGGTGTCTTCGAGGATCAGCGCCTCGGCGGTGTCCTGGGCGATGAGACTGGCCAGCGCGTCGCCGTAGCCGTAGGTGGCCGACTCGATCGCGCCGGTCTGGCTGCTGTAGACGTACCAGAGGCCCAGCACCAGCACCACGGCGACCGCGGCGCCGATGCCCAGCGGCCAGCGCAGCAGCGAAGACTGCTGGCGGACGGTCTTCAGCAGACCGCGATGGAGCCCGGAGCGGATCTCCTCGAGCTCCTCGACCACCTGGCGGGCGCTGACCGGCCTGGATTCCGGTTCGCGGGCCATCAGCCGGTAGACCAGGTCGACCAGCTCGCGCGGCGTGTTCGGATCGCGCGGCTTCAGCGGCCGGGTCTGGTGGCGCACCACCTGGTCGATGACCGCGTCGGAGTCCGACGCATCGAACGGCAGCTCGCCGGATAGCAGCTCGAACAGCACCACGCCCAGCGAATACAGGTCGCTGCGCTCGTCGGCACGTTGCGCGGTGAGCTGCTCCGGGGCCATGTGGGTCGGCGTGCCGGCCACGGTCGAGGACCCGCGCTGCTCGGCACCGCGCTCGATCGCGGCGATCCCGAAATCCATGATCTTGACCAGGTCGCTGTCCGGGTCGAGGTGGATGTTGGCCGGCTTCAGGTCGCGGTGGATCACGCCGTGGCGGTGGGCGTAGTCCAGTCCGGCGGCCAGCTGCAGGCCGATTTTCAGAATGGTGTCGACGTCGAACCGGGCGTCCTGCTTCCGCCGTTCGGCCAGCGTGTCTCCGGACAGCCGCTCCATGGCAAGGAACGGCAGCCCTTCGTGCTGGCCGACGTCGAACACGGTGGTGATGTTGGGATGCGACAGGCCACCGGCGGCCCGTGCCTCGCGCAGGAACCGCTGCCGGGCGTTGACGTCGCGGGCCAGGTGCTCGCGCAGCACCTTGATGCCGAGCGAACGATCGATGCGGCTGTCGAAGCCCTCGTAGACGATCGACATCGAGCCGCGGCCGAGTTCACGGCGGATCTCGTAGCGGCCGATGCGTTCCACGCAGGCGAACTAGCGCAGCAGGAAGATCGCCGCGCCCGCGACCACGATCCCGGCCACGATCAGCCACGGCAGCCAGCCGGGCGTACCGCCGCCCGTGCTCGCGCCGTCTTTGCTGTTCGGGTCGCGGAACTTCAGGCTGATTCGGCCCAGGCGGATCACGTCGCCGTCGTCGAGCCGGTGCGAGAAGACCTTTTCGTCGTTGACGAACACGCCGTTGGTCGACAGCAGGTTGATCACCCGCCAGCCGTCCTCGGATCGGACAAGGCGCGCATGTTCGGACGACAGGCTGGGCTCGTCGATCTGGATATCGCAGACCTGCGAGCGGCCGATGGTGGTGCGGTCGGAGGTCAGCGCGAACTCGCGCCCGTCCAGCCCTTCGCCGGCGCCGATCAGCCGCGCTTCGCGCCCGGTGACCGTGGCGTCGCCGCCGGCGGCGAGGTTGCCGGGGAGCTGGTCGCGGGAAAAGACCTGCGTTCCCTGCGGCCCCTGTTTCGAATCGGATTCGGCAGTCATTGCGGTTGCTCCACTGCGATAGCTCGTCGTCGGCAGTATAGCAATCGACCTGCAGAATGGCACCTGTGTGATCGTTCGGTGGCGGCCGGCCGTTTTCGGGGTAGAATGTCGTCCCGGAGTCACTCATCCGGGTTGCTGGCCATGGCCTCACTCATTTTCGTTACCGGCGGCGTCGTCTCGTCGCTCGGCAAGGGCATCGCGTCGGCTTCGCTGGCGTCCATTCTCGAGGCGCGCGGTCTGCGCGTGACGCTGCTCAAGCTCGATCCCTACATCAACTTCGATCCGGGCACCATGAGCCCGTTCCAGCACGGTGAGGTCTTCGTGACCGAGGACGGCGCCGAGACCGACCTGGACCTCGGGCACTACGAGCGCTTCGTCCGGACCCGGATGACCCAGCGCAACAACTTCACGACCGGCAAGATCTACGCCAACGTGATTGCCAAGGAGCGCCGCGGCGACTACCTGGGATCGACGGTCCAGGTGATTCCGCACATCACCGACGAGATCAAGGACTCGATCGAACAGGCCGCCGAGGGCTACGACGTCGCGTTGGTCGAGATCGGCGGCACCGTCGGCGACATCGAATCGCTGCCGTTCCTCGAGGCCATCCGCCAGCTGGGCCACGAATACGGACGCCGCGCGCTCTTCATGCACCTGACCCTGGTGCCGTATCTGCGCGCGGCCGAAGAGATCAAGACCAAGCCCACCCAGCACTCGGTCAAGGAGCTGCGCTCGATCGGCATCCAGCCCGACGTGCTGCTGTGCCGCTGCGAGCGCATGCTCAGCGAAGAGGAGCGGCGCAAGATCGCGTTGTTCACCAACGTCCGGCAGGAAGCCGTGGTCTCGGCCGTCGATGTCGACGACATCTACAAGATCCCGCTGTTCTATCAGCGCCAGGGTCTGGACCGGACCGTACTCGATCGGCTGGATCTGAAGGCCGGACCGGCCGATCTCTCGGACTGGGAGGACGTGGTCGAGCGAAAGGCCCGCCCGGCCCATGAAGTGACCGTGGCCATGGTCGGCAAGTACGTCGAACACGCCGACGCCTACAAGTCGCTGAACGAGGCCCTGTCGGCCGGCGGCCTGGCCGACCGGATCAAGGTCCGGATCAAGCCGGTCGAATCCGAGCAGATCGAACAACAGGGCGTGGGCGTGCTCGACGGTGTCGACGCCATCCTGGTCCCCGGCGGCTTCGGCGAGCGCGGCTTCGAGGGCAAGATCACGGCGATCCGCCACGCCCGCGAGAACGGCATTCCGTACCTGGGTATCTGCCTCGGCCTGCAGGCCGCGGTGGTCGAGTTCGCCCGCAACGTCTGCGGCCTGGCCGGCGCCAATTCCACCGAGATCGACCCCGACAGCCCGCACCCGATCATCGGCCTGATCACCGAGTGGATGGACGAGTCGGGCCAGAAGCAGCTGCGCGACGAGGGCGGTGACCTCGGCGGCACCATGCGACTGGGCGCGCAGCGTTGTCTGCTGCAGCCGGGCAGCATGGCGCGCAGGATCTACGGCAAGGACGAGATTCTCGAGCGCCATCGCCACCGCTATGAGTTCAACAACCACTACCGCGACACGATCCAGGAGCACGGCATGGTGATCGGTGGCCTGTCGACCGACGGCATGCTGGTCGAGATGGTCGAGCTGACCGACCACCCCTGGTTCGTGGCCTGCCAGTTCCACCCGGAATTCACTTCGACGCCGCGCGATCGCCACCCGCTGTTCACCGGTTTCATCCGCGCCGCGCTGACCCATCAGGAGGCCGGCGCCCGGCAGCCCGAGGCCGCGGCCTCGTGACCTTCACCCCGCGCGGGAAACGCCCATGAAGATTGCAGATTTCGAAGTCGGTCTCGACCGACCGTTCTTCCTGATTGCCGGACCCGACACGCTGGAATCGTTGCAGCTGTGCCTGGACGTGGCCGGCCACCTGAAAGAGGTCACCGACCGGCTCGGCATCCCCTACGTTTTCAAGGGGTCGTTCGACAAGGCCAACCGCACCTCGGTGAAGAGCTACCGCGGACCGGGCGTCGACGAGGGCCTGGAGATTCTCTCCGCGGTGCGCGACCAGGTCGGCGTGCCGGTGCTGACCGACGTCCACGAGGACACGCCGCTGGACGCCGTTGCCGAGGTCGTCGACGTGGTCCAGACCCCGGCCTTCCTGTGCCGCCAGACCAATTTCATCCAGAACGTGGCGCGCCTCGGCAAGCCGATGAACGTCAAGAAGGGCCAGTTCCTTTCGCCCTGGGAAATGCGCACCGTGGTCGAGAAGGCGAAGGCCGCCGGCAACGACCAGGTGATGTGCTGCGAGCGGGGCTACATGTTCGGCTACAACAACCTGGTCGCCGACATGCGCTCGCTGGCCATCATGCGCGAGACCGGCTGTCCGGTGGTCATGGACGCCACCCACTCGGTCCAGCTGCCGGGCGGGCAGGGCGACAGCTCCGGCGGCGCGCGCGAGTTCATCCCGGTCCTGGCTCGCGCGGCGATCGCGGTCGGCGTCGCCGGCCTGTTCACCGAAACCCACCCCGAGCCCGAGAAAGCCCTGTGCGACGGCCCCAACTCCATGCGCCTGTCCGACATGGAAGGCCTGCTCGAAACACTGGTGGAAATCGATCGGGTGGTGAAGGGCTGATCGCGTTTCCGAAAAGCAGAAGAAACCGCAGATGAACGCAGATGAAAGGCAAAAGACCAGAAAGCAAAGAAGCCGGGCCATGTCGATCGACCGGACACGCGGCTACAGTATCCGGTCGTAGCCTTGAGCTGAGCGCACGTTGAGAGGAATTTCCTCGGAACGTACCGGTATCTCAGAACTGGTTTCTTCGGTCATTCGTGTTCGGTCTTGATTTTCCAGCTTCGTTCATCGGCGTCCATCTGCTGTAAATAACTCAATCGATTCAATAGGTAGTGTCATGAAGATCATAAAGATCCACGCCCGTGAAATCCTCGACTCGCGCGGCAATCCGACGCTGGAAGCCGAAGTCACGCTCAAGGGCGGGGCGGTCGGGCGGGCGGCGGTGCCGTCGGGGGCCTCGACCGGGGAGCACGAGGCGGTCGAGCTGCGCGACGGCGACGAGGCGCGCTACAACGGCAAGGGCGTGCAGACGGCCGTCGCTCACGTCAACGGCGAGATTGCCGCGGCGCTGTACGGCGCGGATGCCGCCGACCAGGGCGCACTGGACGCCGCGCTGATCGAACTCGACGGCAGCGACAACAAGGGCCGGCTCGGCGCCAACGCGCTGCTGGGCGTATCGCTGGCCGCGGCCCACGCCGTGGCCGATGCGCGCGGGCAGGACCTCTGGGAATCGCTGCTGGACATCACCGATGCCGCGCCGACCCTGCCGGTGCCGATGATGAACATCCTCAACGGTGGCGCCCACGCCGACAACCGGGTCGACATCCAGGAGTTCATGGTCATGCCGGTCGGGCTGCCCGACTTTCCGTCAGCGCTGCAGGCCGGCACCGAGATCTTCCACGCGCTCAAGTCCACGCTGAAGTCGCGCGGACTGAACACCGCGGTCGGCGACGAGGGCGGCTTCGCGCCGGATCTGAGCTCCAACGAAGCGGCGCTGGAGCTGCTGCTGACCGCGATCGTCGAGGCCGGCTACAAGCCCGGCGAGCAGGTCGTGCTGGCGCTGGACGTCGCGTCCAGCGAGTTCTGCACCGAGGGTCACTACACGCTCGATTCCGAGGGCCGCGCGTTCGGTCGCGAGGAGTTCGTCGAGTACCTGTCCGGCCTGGTCGCGAAGTTTCCGATCCTGTCGATCGAGGACGGCATGGGCGAGAACGACTGGCAGGGCTGGAAACTGCTGACCGAGGCCCTCGGCGGCGCGGTCCAGCTGGTCGGCGACGACCTGTTCGTGACCAACACGAAGATCCTGCAGCGCGGCATCGACGAGCAGACCGCCAACGCCATCCTGGTCAAGCCGAACCAGATCGGCACCCTGACCGAGACGCTCATGGCCATCGAGATGGCGAAGGCGGCCGGCTTCGGTACCATCATGTCGCACCGCTCCGGCGAGACCGAGGACACCACGATCGCCGACCTGGCGGTGGCCACCAGCGCCGGCCAGATCAAGACCGGCTCGCTGTGCCGCTCGGACCGGGTGGCCAAGTACAACCAGCTGCTGCGCATCCACGAAGCGCTCGGCGACCGCGCCGTCTATGCCGGCCGCGAGGCGCTTTCGCGATAAGCTGATCGCATTCGACCGGGACCGCGACGCCGGCAGCGGCGGCCGGCCCGACGGGCTTGAGGAGAACGGGGCATGGGACAGCTGGACGAAGTCGTGATCTTCCTGGCCAGCGCGGTCATCATGGTGCCGCTGGCGCGGCGCTTCGGGCTCGGCGCGGTGCTGGGCTACCTGGCCGCCGGCATCCTGATCGGCCCCTGGGGCCTGGGCCTGATCACCGACGTCGAGACCAAGCTGCATTTCGCCGAACTCGGCGTGGTGCTGATGCTGTTCGTCATCGGCCTCGAGCTGCGGCCCAGCCGCCTGCTGGTGCTGCGCAAGCTGATCTTCCTGAACGGTTCGCTGCAGCTGGCCCTGACCACGCTGGCCCTGTGGCCGCTGGCTGCGTGGTGGCTGGGGGACGTCCGGCTCGGCTTCGTCGTCGCGATCGTGCTGTCGTTGTCGTCGACCGCGATCGGCCTGCAGATGCTGGCCGAGAAGAAGCAGCTGACCACCCCGTACGGCCGCAGTGCGTTCGGGATCCTGCTGCTGCAGGACATCGCCGTGATTCCGCTGCTGGCGCTGATTCCGTTGTTCGCGATCACCCCGGAAGGCGCCGACAGCGGCGGCTATCTGCTGCCCGCGCTGAAGGCGATCGCCATCGTGGTCGGCATCATCGTCGGTGGTCGCTACCTGCTGCGGCCGTTCTTCCGCATCGTCGTCCGGACCGGGGTCCACGAAATCTTTCTGGCCGCGGTGCTGCTGGTCGCGCTCGGCACCGCGCTGCTGGCCGACTGGGCCGGGCTGAGCATGGCGCTGGGCGCGTTCCTGGCCGGCGTGCTGCTGTCGGATTCGGAGTTCCGGCACGAGCTCGAGGCCGGCATCGATCCGTTCAAGGGGCTGCTGTTGGGCCTGTTCTTCATCGCCGTGGGCATGACCATCGACTTCGGCCGGGTCGGCTCCGAGCCCGGGCTGGTGTTCGGCATGGTCGCGGTGCTGATGGGGATCAAGTTCGCCGTGCTGCTGATCGTGGCTCGGGTCGGCGGCCTGCGCGGCCGCGAAGCGCTTTCGCTGGCCTTCGCGCTGCCGCAGGCCGGTGAATTCGGCTTCGTGCTGTTCAAGGTGGCGGTCTACGAGAACGTGATCGCCCAGGAAACCGTCGACCCGCTGATTGTCGCGATCACGATCTCGATGGCGCTGACCCCGCTGCTGTACTTCGTCAACGAGCGCTGGGTGCTGCCGCGACTCCAGCAGCCGGAGGACGACAAGCCCCAGTTCGAGGGCATTCCCGACGACCACGGTGAGCCGCGCGTGATCATCGCCGGCCTCGGCCGCGTCGGCCAGATCGTGGCCCGGAACCTGTCGATGCTCGGGATCCACTTCACGGCGCTGGATTTCGACCAGGTCCACGTCGATTTCGTCCGCAAGTTCGGCCACCGGGTGTTCTACGGCAACGCCGGCAATCTCGATGTGCTGCGCTCGGCAGGGGTCGGGCAAGCGACGCTGTTCGTGCTGACCATCTCCGACATCGAGCTGTCGCTGCGCACCGCCGAGCTGGTCAAGCGCCACTTCCCCGAGGTCCGCATCCACGCCCGGGCGCGGAATCGACAGCACGCGCTGGAGTTGATGGCACTGGGCGTGGATTTCGTTATCCGTGAGTCCTGGCTGTCGAGCCTCGAGCTGGCCCGCGAGTCGCTGCGCGCCGTCGGCGTGCGCAACCCCAGCCAGTATGTCGATCGCTTCCGCGAGCACGACGAGGCGACGCTGACCGAGCAGGTCCAGCACAAGGACGACGAGGAGCAGCTGGTCAAGATCGATCGCCGCTCGCGCGAGCAGCTTTCGGACCTGTTCGAGGATGATCGCGAGGCGCTGCGGAAGGGGCGGCGGGAGGATGGGGCCTGAGTCGGCGTGATTGTGCCGCGTGCACCCTATCCGCTATCATCGAAAGGTATTCCTGCTCAAGGCCACGGATCGATGAAAACCGCGCTGTTTGCCGTCCTGTCCGCAATTGCCGCAATTGCCCTGCCGCTTCCGGCCGTGGCCGACGAGAACGGCGAGCGCGCACCCTCCGCGCTCTGGTCGACCTGGAGCGGGGCGGGCCAGTTCGAACTGCGCGGCGACTACCTCGAACGCACCGAGCTCGAAATCCTGGTCGATGGTCAGCCGATCGAGGGCATCGTCCGGGTGCCGGTCGAGATCCGGAACCTCGGTTCGATCTCGATCTACGCGCCGAACGGCAATTTCGAGGATTTCGATGAAGGACGGCTGGACCTGGGCACCGACATCGTGCTGCGCTACCGGGACCGCGAAGTCTCGCTGGAGCAGCTGGTCGCCACCGGATTCACCAACAAGGATCATCCTGCGCTGCGCATCAGCGACGGAAAGGGGCGGCACCTGCTGACGATCGCACACCCGCACGTACTCGCCGACCAGGCTGAACAGCTGCTGACGATCAAGAACGCCGACCTGTGGGCCACCGACGAGCTGGCCTCTGCGCTGGGCTTTCCGCCGCTGGCCGGCTACCCGATCGGCATGGCGGCGCTGGACCTGAACCTCTACATCCCGCCCGGCGCCGATCTCAGCGGCATCAGTCCGCCGCGCGGTGGACTGAGTTGTTCGGGCCGCCCGCAGTGGCCGCAGCAGTCCACGCCGGGCAACCTGTACGAAGTCGATGTCGAACTGATCAGCATCGGCCAGGTCGTGGCTCAGGACCAGGGCGCCGAGCCGGTCGGCCAGGTCAAGGTCGCGCCGTCGGCCACGCTGAAGAGCGTAAGCGACAGCGGGGATGCGGTCTGGATTCCGAAGTTCAGTTCGAACGGCCTGTGGCCGTACATTCCGGAAGACCAGCATCCCTACCTGGTCTGGAACATGTACCGGATTCACGACGGCCGGATCGAGCAGATCGGCGCCTCGGGCGTGAAGCACGCCTTCTTTACGATCAACATCAACTGCACGATCAACTGCGGCAGCGGCAACGTGCTGTGGCCCGGCTGCGAAGACGTCTACGGCACCGGCACCAACAACAGTAACAGCAACCAGGGTCCGCGCTACGACATCAATCCGGCCAGCGGCCTGTTCACCTCCTCGCCGTCGTTCTTCGATCCCGGTAACGCCGGTTCGCAGACCAATACGTCATCGTCGTTCGAGAATCGCATGATGATCAACGACGCCGACCTTCAGGTGTCCGGCGCCGACTACTTCCTCGACGC
This sequence comes from uncultured Halomonas sp., assembly GCA_964548715.1. Lineage (GTDB taxonomy): Bacteria > Pseudomonadota > Gammaproteobacteria > Xanthomonadales > Wenzhouxiangellaceae. Next base: position 28,661 of record CAZJSH010000025.1, read on the forward strand.
CTGGTACGTCGTGATGCACGACGTCGATATCTGGAACTCGATGGGCTATCACAGCCTGAACCCGAACGAATCCGGCGGGCTGTGGACCTTCGGGCCGCTGGGGCCTTTCAGCAAGGGCCCGCCCATCAGCGAGTGGGTGCCCGAAGGAACAACGGACCCGCTCGCCAGCCACGTCGCCATCACCGTGCCCTCGCAGACGCCCACGGCGACCTACCCGGACAATCTCCCGCAGGGCCACCTGCGCGTGCTGGCCCGGGCCACGGAAGTGTCGGCGGGCCGCTGGCGCTACAACTACGCGATCCAGAACTTCGACTTCGATCGGGACATCGACGAGGTCCGCATTCCGTTGCCGGCCGGCGCCGGCCTGTTCGACACCTTCTTCGGCGCGCCGGTCACCGACGGCCACCAGACCTTGGACTGGAGCGTGCAGCGGATCGGCGACGAACTGGTGTTCACCGCACCGCCGCCGACGCCGCGCCCGCCGCCGGCACCGGCGGCCAGCAATGCGTTGACCTGGTTCTCGCTGTTCAATTTCGAACTCGAGACCGATGTGCCGCCGATCGAGACCTCGCTGTCGCTCGGCGTTGCCGAAGCGGGTTCGCCGGCCGAGTTGACCGCCGTGGCCGTCGCGCCCGGTTTCACCGAAGACCTGTTCGCCGACGGCTTCGAATCGCCGCCCTGACGCTGCGGATTTGCGGCGCGTCAACTCCTGGCGCCGATCGACTCCGCACACGGAACGGGCCGCGCCTTCGAGCGCGGCCCGTTCCGTTTCGGGCTTGCGGCGTGTCGGGTTGATTCGATGTCCGCGCGACCCAACCCTGTGGATAAGTACCGGAATGTGGTAGTGGCCAGAGGCGTAGCGAGCAGGCGACCGAGAGTGGTCGCCCCCGGATCAGTGTCCGGGGCAGGCTCAGTGCAGGAACCGGAGCGTACGTTCGTGTGTACGCGAGGACTCCGAGCACCACCGCACGCGCTCAGGCGGCTCCGCAGTAGCCTCGAGAGGAGTCGACGATGAGAATGGACAAACTGACGGCCCGCTTCCAGCAGGCGCTGAACGAAGCCCAGAGCCTGGCCGTGGGCCTGGACCACCAGATGCTCGAGCCCGAGCACGTGATGGTCGCGCTGCTCGACCAGGAGGGCGGCGGCATGCGCGGCCTGCTGACGAAAGCCGGCGCCCAGGTGGCGCCGCTGCGCTCGCGGCTGGGCGAGAAGCTCGACGGCTTTCCGAAGGTCTCGGGCCAGGCCGGGCAGATCAACCTGTCCAACGACCTCGGCCGGGTGCTGAACCTGACCGACAAGATCGCCCAGAAGCGCAACGACGCCTACATCGCCTCGGAGCTGTTCGTGCTGGCCGCCCTCGAAGCGAAGCTGCCGCTGGGCGAAACGCTGCACCAGGCCGGCGTCACCGCCAAGGGGCTGGAGGACGCCATCGACCAGGTGCGCGGCGGCGAGACCGTCGACGACCCGAACGCCGAGGACACCCGCGAGGCGCTGGACAAGTACACGATCGACCTGACCGAGAAGGCCGAACAGTCGCGGCTGGACCCGGTGATCGGCCGCGACGAGGAAATCCGCCGCGCGATCCAGGTGCTGTCACGGCGCACGAAAAACAATCCTGTACTGATCGGTGAGCCCGGCGTCGGCAAGACGGCGATCGCGGAGGGGCTGGCACTGCGCATCGTCCACGGCGACGTCCCGGAAAGCCTCAAGGACAAAAAGCTCATGGCGCTCGATATGGGCAGCCTCATCGCCGGCGCGAAGTATCGCGGTGAGTTCGAGGAACGGCTCAAGGCCGTGCTTTCAGAAGTGCAGGCAGAAGCGGGAAAGATCATTCTATTTATCGATGAGATGCACACGCTGGTTGGCGCGGGCAAGACAGAGGGG
>CAZJSH010000026.1:0-11751 GCA_964548715.1 uncultured Halomonas sp.
ACCGTGATCGCATCGCCGGTGTCGAGCTTCAGCCAGAACAGCGCCAGCGCGAAGCCGCCGGCCTGTACGCCCCGCGCGACCCGGCCGAGTCGCCGCAGCGCGAGCTCATCGAACGCTGGATCGCCCGCGACCTTGCTCGGCGCAGGACGCCGGTCCAAGATTAGGGATAAAGCAACGTCTCCCGCCACTCGCCGTCGACCGCGGAAAAACACACCCGCTCGTGCAGCCGATATTCCCGCCCGTACCAGAACTCCACCCGATGGGGATCGACCCGGAAACCCGACCAGTAAGGCGGTCGCGGGATGTCCCGGCCGTCGTACTCGGCTTCCAGCGCCGCGACGCGGTCCAGCAGCTGCTGGCGTGACTCGAGTTCCGACGACTGCAGCGAAGCCCAGGCGCCGATCCGGCTGCCGCGCGGACGCGACTGGAAATACGCATCGGCTTCGGCGTCGGACACCGGGTGGGCGACGCCGTCGATCAGGACCTGTTCCTCGTGCTCGCGCCACCAGAACACCAGGCTGACGTTTGGATTCTCGGCCAGCATCCGGCCCTTGCGGCTGCCGAGGTTGGTGTAGAACACGAAGCCGTCTTCGTCGTGGCCCTTCAGCAGCACGGTGCGCGCCGCAGGACGGCCCTCGGCGTCGGCGGTGGCCAGCGTCATCGCGTTCGGCTCGGGCAACCCGGCCTCGCGGGCGCGGCCGAAGCCGTCGTCGAAGCGCTGCAAAATCTCGTCGTTCAATCGCATGCCAGGAGGGCCTCGTAGCCGCTGCGGAAGTCGGGGTACTGTAGCGCGAAGCCCGTGGCCTTCAGGCGTGCGGCCGATACGCGCTTGCCCTGTCGTGCCGGGGCCTCGGAATCGTGGCTGTGGTCCGGCTCGGGTTGCGGCCCCGGCGCATCCAGCCGCTCGGCCAGCCAGCTCAGCACGTCCCAGCGCGGCGTCGGCGCGTCGTCGCTGGCCAGGTAGACGGGGTCGGGCTCCGGCAGGTGCAGCAGGTGAGCCAGCGCGGCCGCGCAGTCGTCGGCGTGGATCCGGTTGGTCCAGATCGGCGGCTCGCGCCGGCAGGCGACCGGCCCGGAGCGCACGCGCTCGATCAACGCCTCGCGGCCGGGACCGTAGATGCCGGAAAACCGCAGCACGCAGCCGCCGGCGTTGCGGGCGAGCGCCTCGGCCTGCAGCAGGACCTGCCCGTTGAAGCGTTGCGGCGCGGTCTCGGCGTCCTCGTCCACCCATTCACCGGCGTCCTGGCCGTAGACCGCCGTGCTCGAGACGAACAGCAGGCGGTCGGCGCGCACGTGATCGACCAGGTGGCGAAACCCGTCGAGATAGGTCCGTTGGTAGGCGGCCTCGTCTCGCGCATCGGGCGTGGCGGTATAGATGACCGCATCCCAATCGCGCGGCAGCCCGGACAGCGAGGCCGGATCGGAAAGATCGGCCGCGAAGGGCTCCAGGCTGTCGGGCAGACGTTCGACCGACCGCCGTAGTCCGGTGACCTGCCAGCGATCCGGCAGTCGGCCGGCCAGCCGGACGCCGAGATCGCCGCACCCGGCGATCAGCAGCCGACCGCTCACCTCAGGCCGTGGCCGGGCCGGCGCTCGAATCCGGCCCGGGCTCGCTGCCCGACTCGTCATCGTCGGTCGGCGGACCGCCCTTGTCCGGCGGAGGCAGCATCCGCAGCCAGATCAACCAGACGACCAGCGCGTCGAGAATGATCAGGGCCTGCCAGAGGTAGAGGTGGAACCAGTTGAACCAGGTCATGTTCCACTGACCCATGTAGAACAGGCTGATGATGCGGACCAGGTTCAGCCCCTGGATCGCGGCGAAGCCGATCGCGAAGCCGATCAGCTTGTTCTTCAGCGGCGCCGGGAAGGCGAAGATCGCCGCGAACAGGATGATCAGGGCCTCGACGCCGTTGCAGCCGGGCTCGATGCTGACCGCAAACCCGGTCTCCAGGTCGCGGATGACCTTGCCCGCCGACGCCACCCCGGAGTCGAACAATTCGATCAGGTTGACCGAGATCCAGGCCAGGCCTGCGGTGAACGGCAGGATCACGTGTTCCTGGACCGGCTGCAGCACCTCGATGGTGAACAGCGAGACCAGCAGCACGACGAACAGGATGAAGAAGCGGACCATGAGCGGCCTTCCGGTCGAATACGGGACCGATATGGTACCCGCAACCGCGTGCACCTGCCGACGTCATCGGTCCCGGCCGAGCACCGGACACAGCGCGCGGTTCCAGGCCTCGCGCTTGTCCGCCAGCGACATCGCGGCGTGGGCCGGCGAGGTCGAGGGCAGACGGATCCGCGGCAGCGCGCGGTACGGCGCATCGAGCATCGGCAGCACGCGCCGCTGGAAGTCCTGCGCGGCCCGCGCGCCGTTGAGCAGCAAGCGCTCGAGCAGTCGGCAGCGCGCGAACAGCCCGGCCAGGTCGTTGGCCTCGATCGACGCCGGATCGATCCGACTGTCGAGGCTGCCGACGCGCCGGCAGCGACCGATCACGTCCCACACCGCGATTCCCCGGGCACGCAGGGCATCGATGCGCTCGGCATAGGGCGCGTCCGGTGGCTGGCCGATCCAGTCCGAAAGAATCGGCCAGAACGCGTTTCGGGGATGGGCGTAATACCGGGTCTCGTCGAGAGACCGCACGCCGGGCATGCTGCCGAGGATCAGCACACGGGCGCGGGAATCGGCCACGGGGGGCAGGCCCTGCAGGAGTTCATCGGCGGGCGGGGGCGTGCCGGGCATCGAAGTACTGTAGCATTCCGATCACGTACTCCGACCATCGCCCGTACCCCGTCGCCATGCCCGACAACATCTTTCTGATCGGCCCGATGGGCTCGGGCAAGACGACGCTCGGACGCCGCGTGGCTGCCGCACTCGACCGCGAGTTCATCGATCTGGACGAAGAACTGGAACGGCGGTGCGGCGTCGAAGTGGCGGTGATCTTCGAGATCGAGGGCGAGGCGGGTTTCCGCGAACGGGAACACGCGTTGCTGGCCGAGGTCGCGGCTGGCCGAGGTCGCGTGGTGGCGACCGGCGGTGGATCGGTCCTGCGCGAAGACAACCGCGCGCTGTTGCGCGGCAACGGTCTCGTGGTCTGGCTCGACACGAGCGTGGCGCAGCAGCTCAAGCGCCTCGAGCGCGATCGGCGCCGGCCGCTGCTGGCCGCGCCCGACCGCCACGACCGGCTGACCCGGATGGCCGAACAGCGCAACCCGATCTATCGAGGCCTGGCCGACGTGGTGTTCGAGTCGCGCAACCTGCCGCCGCCGCGCATGGCCAAGGCACTGGAGGAGACCCTCAAGGAGCACTGGGCGGAAGACGATGTCCACGATTGAGAAATCAACAATCGAACTGGCTCATGCCGGCGGCACCTGCACCATCGAATGCCGCGCCGGCCTGCTGAACGACCGCGACGCCTTCGCCGACGCAATCGCTGGCGAGGTACTGATCGTTACCGACCGCAACGTCGCGGCGCATTACCTCGAACGCGTCGAACGCGCGCTGGCCGCGCATCGCCCGGGAACCCTGATCCTTCCGCCCGGCGAGCCGGCCAAGACGCTGGCGAACTGGCATCAGGTGCTCGACGCGCTGGTCGAACGCGGGGCGCAGCGCGACGCCACCGTGGTCGCGCTCGGCGGCGGCGTGATCGGCGACCTGGCCGGGTTCGCTGCGGCCAGCTACATGCGAGGCATCCGGGTCGTCCAGGTGCCGACCACCCTGCTCGCCCAGGTCGATGCTTCGATCGGCGGCAAGACCGGTGTCAACCTGCCGGCCGGCAAGAACCTGGTTGGCGCATTCCATCAGCCGGCGCGCGTGCTGATCGACCCGACCACGCTGGCCACGCTGGACGGTCGCGAATTCCGCGCCGGACTGGCCGAGGTGGTCAAGTACGGCGCCATCCGCGACGCCGCCTTCCTCGACGCGCTCGAGGCCGACACGCCGGCGCTGCTCGATCGCCAGGCCGAACCGCTGACCGCGGCAATCCTGCGCGCGGCCCGGCACAAGGTCGAAGTGGTCGCCGCCGATGAGCGCGAGGCCGGTCAGCGCGCGCTGCTGAACTTCGGCCACACCTTCGGCCACGCGCTGGAGGCCGAAACCGGCTACACCCGGTTCCTGCACGGCGAGGCCGTTGCCATCGGCATGGCCCAGGCTGCCACGCTCGGCGCCCGGCTCGGCGAACTCGCCGAGACCGAAGCCGACCGCCTCGTCGCACTGCTCGAACGGCTGGAACTGCCGACCCGGCGCCCCGACGACGTCGATCCCGACGCGCTGGCGGCCCGGATGCGGCTCGACAAGAAGAATCGCGACGGCCGGGTCCGTCTGGTCCTGCTCGACGCACTCGGTCGCGCCCGGGTGCGCGACGATGTCGCCCCGGAACGGATCCTGGAGGTCCTGCACACATGAACGACTCGAATCCCTCGCCGCGCCACGACAGCCGGTTTCTCAAGGCGCTCCGACGCGAGCCGGTCGACCGCACGCCGATCTGGATGATGCGCCAGGCCGGTCGCTATCTTCCCGAATACCGCGCGGTGCGGGCGAAAGCCGGCGACTTCCTGACCCTGGCCGGCACCCCGGAACTGGCCTGCGAGGTCACGCTGCAGCCGATCCGGCGCTACGGATTCGACGCGTCGATCCTGTTTTCCGACATCCTGATCCTGCCGCACGAGATGGGGCTGGGTCTGCACTTCGTCAGCGGCGAAGGCCCGCGCTTCCACCGCCCCCTCGAATCGGTCTCGGCCATCGAGAAGCTGCCGCGGCCGGACCCGAACGAGGCCACGCGCTACGTGATGGACGCGGTACGGATGATCCGTGACGAGCTGCCGGAGACCACACCGCTGATCGGCTTTGCAGGCAGCCCGTGGACTGTGAGCACCTACATGATCGAGGGCGGCAGCAGCAAGACCTTCTCCCGCGCCAAGCGCCTGCTGCTGCAGCATCCCGACGCCGCCGACCGGCTGATGACCCACCTGGCCGAGTCCACCGCCGACTACCTGATCGCCCAGGTCGCCGCCGGCGCCGATGCGCTGATGGTGTTCGACAGCTGGGGCGGCGCGCTGTCGCCGGAGTTGTTCCAGCGGTTCTCGCTGGCGAGCATGCGCCGCATCGTCGAACGGGTGCAGGCCGAATGTCCGGACACCCCGATCATCCTGTTCGCCAAGGGCTGCGGCAGCCAGCTCGAAGCGCTGGCCGACACCGGCTGCCAGGGACTGGGCGTGGACTGGACGACCTCGCTGGCCGATGCACGGGCACGGGTCGGCGAGCGGGTCGCACTCCAGGGAAATCTCGATCCGACCGTTCTGACCACCCGACCCGACGTGATCGAGCGCGAGACCCGCAAGGTCCTGGCCGATTTCGGCGACGGACCGGGCCACATCTTCAACCTGGGCCACGGCATCACGCCGGACGTCGACCCCGACCACGTGACGGTGCTGGTCGAGACCGTCCGGCAGGCGAGCTCTACGGCGAGCGACTGAACCGCAGCGAAAGCAGTGCGCCAACCAGTCGGGACTCGTTGAGCGGCGCGCGCAACCAGGTCTCGCCGGCCTCGGGTTCGGCCGACAGGCACAGGCGCGCGCACCCGGCCGCCCGCGCAGCCTGGATCGGCGCCGGGTCGGCCACACCGGCCGGACCGTGAATCAGGACGTCGACCTGCCGCCACCCGGCCGGGCCAGCCGGCAGATCGACCATCCGGAATCCCCAGCATCGCCCAAGCCAGGACAGCACCCGGAGTTCCGGCGCCGGCAGGTCGGCCGCCACCCGCAGCCCGCGCAGCAGCGCCGAGCCGGACCGGGGCGCCGCATCAACCTGCAGCACCGGCCAATCGATGACGAAACGCGTGCCGCCGAAGCGGCGATTCGCGACCTCGAGCGTGCCGCCGGTGGCCGCGACCAGCCGACGGCAGATCGCCAGCCCGAGCCCGGCACCGCCCGCCCGCCGGGTCAGGGCCGACTCCAATTGCTCGAACGGCCGGAACAGCCGTTCGCGCGCCTCGTTCGGAATGCCCGGCCCGGTATCGGACACCGAGCACACCAGCCGTCCGGGCCGGCCCGGACGGGCCTCGACATCGATCCCGCCCGAATCGGTGAACTTGATCGCGTTGCTCAACAGATTGCCGAGCACCTGCGCCATCCGGCCCTCGTCGCCGAAGCCGGCCGCCGGCAACCCGGGGTGCACGCGGAACCGCAGGGCCAGTCCCTTGGAATGCGCATTGGGAGCGTGCAGGTCGACCACCCGCTCGAGCATCGGAATCAGTTCGAACGGGGCGTGATCTACGTCCAGCGCACGCGCTTCGATCCTCGAAAGATCCAGTGACGCGTCGAGCAGACTGCGCAGCTGTTCGGTCGAACGCGACAGGGTGCCGACGATCTCGGCCTGTTCCGGGGCCAGCTCGGTTCCGCGCAGCAGCGCAAGCATGCCGCCGAGGGCATGAAGAGGCGTGCGGATTTCGTGGCTGACCGCGGCCACGAACTCCGACTTGGCGGCACTGGCGTCGGCGGCCTTGTCGGCCAGCTGGCGGCCCTGGACCAGCAGCTGCGAGTGGTCAAGCATCTGACTGGCGGTGGCCTGCAGCAGGGCCAGACGACCCCGGATTTCCGGTGGCAGCGGCGAGCCGGATCGTTCCACGCTCAGCTCGGCCAGGTCGCCCGCCTCGCCGCTGAGCCGAATGCGATCGGCCGGCCCCATCGGCTGGCCATGCACGATGGCCGGGGTCGCGGCCAGGGCCGGGTGGAGGAAGGTCATCCGGACCCACGATGCACGCGTGAGCTGCGCGACCAGCTCCACGACGGCACGACCCAACGCCGTGGGTTCAAGGCTCCGCGTCAGCCGGCCGAGCGCGCGCCGCTGGGCATCGACGAGTTCGCGCTGGTTGCGGGACCGTTCGCGCAGCTCACGACGGCGACGGCGTCGTCGGCCGGTCGTCAACACGAACGCGAGCACCGCCAGACCGGCCGTCAGGTAGGCCAGCCAGGCGGACCGACTCCGCCACGGCGGCGATGCAACGACGACCTCCACGGCGTCGCCGTCCCGGTTCCACAGGCCGGCGGCATTGGCCGCCTGGACTTCGAACCGGTACCGGCCCGGCGCCAGGTTGCCGTAGTAGCGCCGATCGCCGGCTTCGAGCTCGGACCATCCCGGGTCCCAGCCTTCGAGGCGCAGCCGCGCCCGATTGCGCGCCGGGTTGAGGAACGACAGCGTCGCGAATCCGAACTCGATCGAGTTTTCGTTCCAGGCCAGGTCGATGCGGTCCGCCCCGCCCGGGTGGAGCTGCCATTGTCGATCGCCGGCACGTATGGAGGTGATATGCACCGGCGGCGGTCGCAGAGCGCGGTCGATGCGGGACGGATCGACCAGCAGCACGCCGTCGCGGCTGGCCGCCGCGAAGCGGCCGTTCGGCAGGGCTGCGGCCGCGTCCGATGCAAAGCGCATGGCCGGCAGGCCCTCGCGTTCGGAGAACACCCGGAAACGGCGGGATGCCGGATCGAGCCGCGCAAGACCGGTCGTCATCAGCAACCAGATCGAGTCGTCGGCGACCAGCAGCCTCTGAATCCGGCCCGGCGGCAGTCCGTTGCCGGCCACGAACCGTTCCCGGACGACCAACCGGCCGTTGCCGACCGAATGCCGACGCAGCTCGGAATCGCCGGCCAGCCAGAGTTCATCGTCGTGGAACAACCAGGCATGGTTCGAGCCGCGGTCCCGCACGTGGACCGGCTCGAACGAGCCGGACGCGTTCAGGCGAGCGATCGTCCGCGTGCCCAACCACCACCATTCGCCGTCGGGACCCCGACGCAGGTCGAGAAGCTGCGTTTCCGCACCGGACTCCTCGCTGCCGGCACCTTCCGATCCCTCCGCGGACCGAGCGTGCCCGGAGGCGATCGACCAGCGATCCAGGACCTGCCCGGCCGCATCGATCCGAAGCAGCTCGGCTTCGGTGCCCAACCAGTACCGGCCCGTCTCGGCCGGTTCGATGAAGCGGAACAACGGCCGCTTGCGCGAGTCGATTCCGTACTGATGATCGACCTGTCCCTGTTCCGGCCGAAAAAGCAGCAGGGAATGGTCGGTCAGCAAGCGCAGGCCATCCGGGCCGGCCACCAGGTCGCGCAGATCGGCCGTCCCCGAAATCGCTTCACGCGTATGCAGCGGTCCCAGTTCGCCTTCGCTCGAAAGGCGGCGCAGACCGCGTCCGGAGTCCAGCAGCCAGAGGCCGCCCGCGCGATCGGCCTCGATCGCAGTCAGGTGAAGCAGCGGGCCGTCGCCCTCGTCGATCGGTACGCTGCGAAAACCTCGCCAGGCCGGCGACAGCCGGGCGATGCCGCGTCCGCTGGTGCCGATCCAGACCCCGCCTTCGCTGTCCACACGCAGCGCAGGCACCAGGACGCCGCGAATCGCGTCGCTCGCGGTGGATCGGGTGTCGGCCTGCACGACGACCTCCGGCTCGGGCGCGCGATCGGCCCAGCGCAGGATCCGGTCGGACTCGGCGAACCAGGGATTGCCATCGGCGGCCACGGTCAATGCCGTCACCGAAGCCTCGGTTCGTGCCCACTGATCCAGCGCCCAGCCGGCGGGGCTTCGTTCGAACCGGTGCACGCCATGCATGCCCGCAGTCACCAGACGGTTCCCGTCGACCCAGTCGAAGGCCAGCGCGGTCTGGGGCGGCACGGGCTTGCCCTCGACGTCGACGACCGGCTCGAAGCGAGGACGATCGATGGACTTGGTCTTGTACAGCCGGGTCAGCGTCAACAGCCACAGGCCACAGTCGGGTCCGGACCGGAGTTCGAGGTTGAACCCATCATCCGGCACGCCGTTCTGGCCGTGGACGAACGACACCACCGCGCCGGATTCCGGATCGACCCGCGCCACTCCACCGCGCGCGAACGCGATCCAGATGGCGCCATCGCACGCCTCGGCGATCGACCAGATGTAGCGCCCCGTAAGTTCGCCGCCGGCGGCCCGGGTCGGCCAGTAGCCGGTCACTGCGAGGTCCTCGATCCGCACGAGCCCCTGATCGGAGACGCCGGCCCAGATCGCGCCTTCGCTGGCAGCGTAGAGACTCATGATGTTATTGCCCGGCAACGACGTCGGATCTTCCGGGTCGTGCCGGAGCACCCGGAGCCTCTGCCCTTCATGCCGGACCAGGCCGCCGCGGGTGGCGATCCACAAGTAGCCGTCGCGGTCCTGCACGATGGCCTCGACCGACTCGCTCGGCAGACCATCGGCGGCAGTCAGGAACGACACGGCCGGCGGTGCGACCACGGCATCGATGCGTTCGTCGCTCGGTTCGAGGGTCGCCCGCGACGGTTCGCCAACAGCGATCGCCGCGGCTGCGAGCAGGCAGACGCGTATAATCCCCATGATTCCCAATCCCAACGCCTGCGTCGAGGATACCCAAACGCCGCCGTGTCTTCCAGCCGGCGCACCGGCCATCCGGACAGAGGGCGTCGCGCGCCGATGACCGAACACGATCTTCCCGAGTTCCAGGTAGTCCCGACCTTCGCGGTTCCGTTGATCTTCTGCCACCTCGAGAATCACGAAGCGCTGCACGACGAGCTCAAGACGCTGTTCGCGAGGGTCGAAGCCGAGGGCAACAAGTTCCGCAACCCGGAACCCTTCGTGACCCGCAACGATGCGCTCTACGAGAGCAACTTCACGCTGTTCGACTGGCCGCAGCCCTGCGTGCAGAAACTGCGCCAGTTCTGCCTGAAGAATCTGTACCGCGCGATCGGCGAACTGAACGGCTACGACATGGCAATGCTGCAGCGCATGCATATCGCAACCGAGTCCTGGTTCCACACCACCCGCCAGGGCGGGTTCTTCGGTGCGCACAACCATCCGATGCACTCCTGGTCGGGCGTCTACTGCGTCCAGCACGATGGCGACGACCCGGACAGCACCAGCGGACAGCTGACGTTCATCAACCCGCTGGCAGCGATGACCACCTTCATCGACACGGCGATCTCCAACCTGCAGCCGCCGTACAACCAGGGGATGCGCCGCTACCGACTGCAACCGGGACAGCTGGTGCTGTTCCCGTCCTGGCTATTGCACGAGGTAAGTCCGTACGAGGGCGACACGCAGCGGATCACGGTGGCGTTCAACGCCCGCTTCAAGCTGGCCGGCGCGCAGCGGGCGCAAGTGCCGCATGCCTGAAGGCCTGCCCCGCCCCTTCGCCCGGCACAGCCGGCCTCCCACAGGCCTTTGATCTGGCGACGGCGGCGAAGTCAACTGTTGGAGGGCGCTTGCGCGCGAACTGACTCGGCCACCCTTCGCCCGCAAGCGGCCTCCAACAGCCGATCGGGCCGATGCCGCGCCAGGCTCGACTGTGGGAGGGCCGATTCCGCGCGAACCGGCCGGGCCACCCTTCGCCTGCAAGCAGCCTCCAACAGCCGGTCGGGCCGATGCCGCGCCAGGCTCGACTGTGGGAGGGCCGATTCCGCGCGAACCGGCCGGGCCACCCTTCGCCTGCAAGCAGCCTCCAACAGCCGGTCGGGCCGATGCCGCGCCAGGTTCGACTGTGAGAGGGCGGATTCCGCACGAACCGGCCGGGCCACCCTTCGCCCGCAAGCGACCTCCAACAGACCCCAGTCCGGCGCCGGCGATGAATCCGTCTGTTGGAGGGCGCTTGCGCGCGAATCCGCCGGGTCTCCCTTCGCCCGGCACAGCCGGCCGCCCACGGGCTCGGTTCAGTCGCCTTCGGCAGTCCGGGCTTTCGAAAACAGGAAGCGATGTCCGACCGCATGGGTTCCGCGATAGGTCAGCGGGCCGTGCTCGTCCAGGACCAGCCCGGCGCGTTCGAAGTGGCCGGCGAACTGCTCGGGCGATTGCAGCAGCCGGTGGACGCCGAGCATCTGGTCGAGCCGGGAGCGGCCATCCTCGAGTTGCTCGACAGCGTCGATGACGGCGGCGCGTTGGGCCTGGAGTTGCGCGCTCGTCCAGCGCGCGGCCTGGCCGGTCAGGCCCAGCACGTAGGCGAACAGCGGTGACGCGGCCGCGTTCGGCTGCCTGCGGATCGCGGCATCGATCTCGGCCAGCGCCTGCTTGAATCCTTCGGCGTCCAGCGAACCGGCACGCCATGCGTCCGCTCGGTCGAACAGGCCGGCTTCGACCACGGCCTCGTACTGCGCCAGCTCCTGCTCCATGGTCGACCGCATCGCGCTGTCGGTCGCATGCGTGATCAGCGCCAGCCGGCCGCCGGGCCGGAGCAGTCGCGCACACTGCCGGGCCGCCGCTTCGGGGTCGCAGTACTCGATGCCGTACTGGCTGACGATGAGGTCCTGGCTGGCGTCGCCGAGCGCGATGTCTTCGAAGGGTCGGGTTCCGACGAAGCGGATCCGCTCGATGAACGCGGCCAGCGCCGGAAAACGCTGCACGATTCGAGCCGGCTGGATGTCGGCAAGGTCGACGGCCGTGATCCGCGCCGTTCGACCGAGCTGGGCCAGAGCCTCGGCGATCAGCAGCGCGACCGCACCGTTGCCGGTGCAGACGTCCAGGACCTGGCCGCCCTCGGGAATCCCGGCAGACCGCGCCTGCCAGAACGCGAGGATCTCGCCGTCGTAGTTGGCGCGGAAGTCCTCCGGCAGTGACGTCAGCGCCCCGCTGGCCCAGTAGCGGCTCCAGCTCCGGCGGCGGAGGTCGTTGTCAGTCGCGGTCATGGGGTGGGGATCGCCGTCGGAAGAGGAAGAGGAGGATAGCAAGGGGGGCGGTCCGGCGCTGGCGGTGCAGTGACTGCGGGAGAGCAGATTCCGCGTGAACCG
>CAZJSH010000026.1:11851-30503 GCA_964548715.1 uncultured Halomonas sp.
GGCGGGTCGCCCTTCGCCCGCGAGCGACCTCCAACAGGTCTTCGATCCGGGGCCGGCGACGGGTCCGACTGTTGGAGGGAGCTTGCTCGCGAACCGGGCGGGTCGCCCTTCGCCCGCGAGCGACCTCCAACAGGTCTTCGATCCGGGGCCGCTAAAGGATTCGGCTGTGGCAGTGCGAACGCCTTGCAAATCCCCTAAAAGGAAACGGCCCGGAAGGCCGGGCCGTTTCGTGGTGCTGCTTTCAGCCGTGTGAACGAACTACACGACGGGCCAAGCGGAACTTAGAAGCTCTGCTTGTACCGGACGTACGGGATACGACCGTAACCGTCGTACAGGCTGAAGTTGAAGCCGCGACCTTCCCCGTTGTCGAGGACCGGATCCTTGTTGGCGACGTTATCGACGCCGACGGTGATCTGGCCGTTCCACGGGGTGTACCAGTTGGCCTGCAGATCGTGGGTGGTCCACGACGGCAGCGGGCCTTCGTTACCCAGCGAGTTGTTCTGGTCATCGATGTAGTTCATGACCCAGGCAAACGCGAAGTCGCCGATCCGGTACTCGGAGTTCAACGCAGCGCGCCAGCGCGGCAGACCGACGTTACCGGCCACGTTGACGCCGGCATCGGTCTCGAACACGCCCGTGTAGGTACCCTGAGCGTCGACGCGCAGGCTGCCCAGCTCGCCGAAGTTCCAGTTACCGCGCAGGTTCACGTCGAAGCCTTCGGTGTCGATCGTACCCAGCGACGCGAAGCCGCGCTGCAGGCCGACGATCTGGCCGCTGTCCGGGTTACGGACCAGGCCGAGACCCACGCCCGGATCCGGCAGCGTGGTGCCAACCGGGAAGTTCGACAGACCCGGCGGGCAGTTCTGCTGGGTTCCGGCCAGGCAGTTGATGATCTGCTGGGCGCCGATACCGGCCACACGATCGGTCACTTCGATCTTCCACCAGTCCACGGAACCGGACAGCCACTCGAACGGCTCGAAGGCCGCGCCGACGTTGAACTGCTCGGACTTCTCGGCATCCAGGTCGGGGTTGGCGATCACGAAGCCGTTGATCTGGACGGCCTGGGTCGGCGGGACGCCGAAGGCGATAGCCGTGGCCTCGTCGACGACCGAATCGGCGGAGAACGACGGACGGGCCGACAGGATGTCGAGCGTCGGCGCACGGAAGCCTTCACCCCAGGACGCGCGGAGCGTCAGGATATCCAGCGGCTGGTAACGCAGCGCCAGCTTCGGGGAAACGGCGTCGCCGAAGTCGCTGTAATCGTCGTAACGCAGCGCGCCGGACAATTCCAGGTTCTCCAGGATCGGCACCAGGACCTCACCGAAGACCGCCGTCAGGTCGCGGCCGCCGGACGCGGAGTTGCCCGCCGAACCGGTGATGTTGCCGTTGGCCTGCAGATCGTCGTAGATGTCGCGGTAGTCTTCTTCGCGGTACTCGGCACCGAAGGCCACACCAACCGTACCGGCCGGAAGGTCGAACAGGTCGGTGGCGGCGTTGGCGTAGAACTCCTTGGCCAGGTAGTTCGCGTCACGACCGATGGTCGCGGTGAACGACTGCAGCGTTTCCTGCGGAACGTTGAACGGGTCGTAGATGTTGTACGCGCCGCTGGTGATCTGCGGCTGCGCCAGTGCCGACACGATGTAGTTCCGGCCCACTTCGGTGTACTGCGACTCGGTGCGGCGCATGCCGAACTCGACGTCGAAGTTGCCGATGCGGCCCTGGGCGCCCAGGTCGATGTCGTACAGCTGGGCATCCGTCGACGTGTCACGCGGGCCATTGGCCGCGAAACGGTGCGTCAGAAGGACGATGTCGTCGGCCACACCCTGGTAGGTGTCGAAGAACGGGTTCAGACCGCCCGCGCTCGGCGGGGTAGCCGGATGGTTCGGCGTGCCCGGCTCGAGGACGATGGCGCCAAAGCCACCCACCAACCACGGCGACGACGGAACCGGCGCATACCGGCCGAACGACTTGACGCGGTTGACCTGAGCGTTCATGAACACGCTCCAGTCGGCGTTGATGTCGAAGCGCGAGCGCGTGAACAACGACTCGTTGCGGGTCGCGGCTTCGTCGGCCGAGACCAGCGTGAAGTCGTACAGGCACTGTCCGCCCGAGCTCAGCGAGAAGCCCGGACCCGTGCAACCGGCCACGTTGCCCGGACCACCGTTCGGTCCCTGGCCGCCCAGGAAGCTGAAGCCGGAGGTCAGGAAGTTGTTCGAGAAGATCGACGCGCCACCGCGCGACCACGGACGATCGGCCGCGAAGATGATCTCGCGCTCGTCATAGGACGCACCGACCATGATCTGGCCGCGGTCGCCCGAGATGCCGAAGATCGCGGAGGCTTCGTCACGGTCGCCGCCGGCGCGCTTCGGATCCGAAGTGCCCCAGGTCAGTTCGGCACCGGAGAAGTCCTTGCGGGTGATGATGTTGATCACACCGCCGATGGCGTCGGAACCGTAGATGGCCGATGCACCGTCGGACAGGATTTCGATCCGTTCGACAGCGGCCAGCGGGACGGCGTTCAGGTCCTGGCCGGCACCGGTGTTCGGTGCGACCGGCGCACGCTTGCCGTCGATCAGGACCAGCGTACGACCGGAACCCAGCGCACGCAGCGAAACGCCTGCGAAGGACTGGGCGGACGAGCCGGACTGCGGACGGAACGAACCGGCGCTGTTGAACGGGGTATCACGAAGCAGGTCGGCGACCGAGGTCTTGCCGGAGAACTCGATCTGCTCGCGGTCGATGACCGTGACCGGGAGCGCGCCTTCGATGTCGGTCCGCGAAATACGCGAACCCGTCACCTGGACGCGGTCGAGGTCTGCTGCTTCCTCGTCCTGGGCGAAAGCCGGGGCGGCCGTCGCTGCCAGGCCGGCAACCACGCCCGCGCCGAGCGCGTAGTGGATTGCCGCAGCAAGTGGATTACGAATGTCTTTCATCTAAGACTCTCCATTTTGTCTTGATTTATCGCTTTCGATACATGTATCGACGGCATGTCGATGGACTGCGCCGAAGCCGCCCCCGACCCCGGCGGATCAGGACGGCTTTGGATCGTCCAGTGGCGAGCATAGCACCGTTGTTTTGGAATGAAAAGGTTTCGTTAAGGCGCGATGACACCCGGGGTTTCGGCACTCACTTCCACCCAAGACACTGACCTGCCGAGCGATTTTGAAGCGCTCGCATCGGCCGGCGCGACGCTCAGCCCGCGTCGAGCGTCGCCCGGACCTCGCGCACGACCCGCTCGACGGTCAGGCCGAAGTGGCCGAACAGCTCATCGGCCGGGGCCGACGCGCCGAACGTATCGATGCCGACGACGCGACCGTGATCGCCGACCAGCCCCCGCCAGTAGCCCGTCACACCGGCCTCGACCGCCACCCGCGCGCGCAACTCGTCGGGCAGCACGGCGGTGCGCCATTCCATCGGCTGGGCGAGGAAACGCTCGGGATTCGGCATGGAAACGACCCGGACGGCCATGCCGTCGGCGGCCAGCGCCTCGGCCGCCTCGACGGCCAGCGCCACCTCGGAGCCGGTCGCGATGATCACCGCATCCGGCGCATCGCCGCCGTCGCGGAGCACGTAGCCGCCGCGGGCCACTGCTTCGAGCTGATCGGCGCTGCGCGGCTGGTGATCCAGGGCCTGGCGGGTCAGGACCAGCGCGGTCGGACCGTTGCGACGCTTCAGCGCCGCGCGCCAGGCCGCCGCGGTCTCGACCTTGTCGCACGGCCGCCAGACCTCGAGGTTCGGAATCATCCGCAGGCTGGCGACGTGCTCGACCGGCTGGTGGGTCGGGCCGTCCTCGCCGAGGCCGATGGAGTCGTGCGTGTAGACGTGGATCGCGCCGGTCGGGATCAGCGCCGACATACGCACCGCGTTGCGCGCGTAGTCGGAAAACACCAGGAACGTGCCTATATAAGGAATGAACCCGCCGTGCAGGTGCAGGCCGTTGGCGATCGCGGTCATGCCGAACTCCCGCACGCCGTAGTAGATGTAGTTGCCGTCGGCCGGGCGCTCCATGATGTCGACGCTGCCGGACCAGTCGGTATTGTTGGATCCGGTCAGGTCGGCCGAACCGCCGAGCAGTTCCGGCAGCATCGGCCCGAAGGCGTCCAGGCTCATGCCCGATGCCTTGCGTGTGGCGACCCTGGCGTCATCACCCTGCATTCGCTCGAGAATTCCTGCCGCCCGGTCACCGAAGTCCTCGGGCAGTTCGCCCCGCATGCGGCGCTCGAATTCGACTGCGGCCTCGGGATGCGCGTCGCGGTAGCGATCCAGCAGCGCGTTCCACTCGGCTTCCATCACCGCGCCTCGCTCACGCGCGTCCCACGCGGAACGAATTTCATCGGGAATCTCGAACGGGCCGTGGTCCCAGGCCAGCGCCTTGCGGGTGGCCGCGATCTCCTCTTCGCCCAACGGCGAGCCGTGCGTTTCGGCCGTGCCCTGCTTGTTCGGCGAGCCGAACCCGATCGTGGTCCGGCAGCAGATCAGCGTCGGCCGGTCGAGATCAGCGCGCGCGTCGTCGATCGCCGCCTGGACGGCCTCGGAATCGTGGCCGTCCACCGCCTCGATGACCTGCCAGCCGTAGGCACGGAACCGCTCCGGCGTGTTGTCGGTGAACCAGCCCCGGGTCTCGCCGTCGATCGAGATTCCGTTGTCGTCGTAGAACACCACCAGCTTGCCCAGCTGCCAGGTCCCGGCCAGCGAGCAGGCCTCGTGCGATACGCCCTCCATCAGGCAGCCGTCGCCGACGAAGACCCAGGTGAAGTGATCGACCAAATCGTAGTCGTCGCGGTTGAAGCGAGCAGCCAGCAGTTTCTCGGCCAGCGCCATGCCGACCCCATTGGCCAGCCCCTGCCCCAGCGGTCCGGTCGTGGTCTCCACGCCCGGGGCTTCGCCGTATTCCGGATGCCCCGGGGTCGGCGAGTGCAATTGCCGGAAGTTCTTCAGATCGTCCAGGCTCAGGTCGTAGCCACTCAGGTGCAGCACCGAGTACAGCAGCATCGAACCGTGCCCGTTCGAGACCACGAAACGATCCCGATCCCACCACGACGGATTGGCCGGGTTGTGCTTGAGCGTATCGTTGTAGAGCACCTCGGCAATGTCGGCCATGCCCATCGGCATGCCGGGATGGCCGGAGGCGGCGCGCTGGACGGCGTCCATGGACAGAGCGCGGATGGCGTTGGCGAGCGTGCGGCGGGAGGGGCGAGCTGCAGACATCGATCTTCCTGGCTGAAATGGGTGGGTGCGGACGGGGCGCGCGTCCTGCGCATTCTAGCCGAAGCGCCCACCCCGCGAACCGGGAAACCAGCCCGTCTTGTCCGGCGGCGGCGGAACACGTTATACTTGACCGGATTTGTCGAGCGGCCTTGCCGATACGACGGATCGAACAACAGAAATCAACCGGACGGACTTCGGCCCGACCGGAAAACGACACACGCATTCCGTCACGTTCGGCGGGGTTGCCGGTTCGGCACGTCGCTCGCGAGAGCGCCCCGACCGGTCGCCGGATGGGGAATGCGGAGGCCTAAACCGAACGGACGCGACCTGGACGCACGCATCGACGTGCCCGGCCGTCCGGACAACGAGGAAATCCACATGCCCAACGTCACCATGCGCCAGATGCTCGAAGCTGGCGTGCATTTCGGTCACCAGACCCGCTACTGGAACCCGAAGATGGAACCCTACATCTTTGGCGCCCGCGGCAAGATCCACATCATCAACCTCGAGCGCACGCTGCCGATGCTCAAGGAGTCACTGGACTTCCTGAGCCGCATGGCCAGCAAGCGCGGCACCATCATGTTCGTCGGCACCAAGCGCGCTGCCGGCCAGGCCGTCGCCGAGGAAGCCGCCCGCTGCGGCATGCCCTATGTCTCGCACCGCTGGCTCGGCGGCATGCTGACCAACTTCCGGACGATCCGACAATCCATCAACCGCCTGAAGGAACTCGAGGCGATGGAAACCGACGGCAGCTTTGACAAGCTGGTCAAGAAGGAGGTCCTGGAGCTGACCCGCGAGCGCGACCGTCTCGAGCAGAGCCTGGGCGGCATCAAGAACATGAACGCCCTGCCGGACGCGATGTTCGTCATCGACATCGGCCACGAAGATATCGCCATCGCCGAGGCCCGCAAGCTCGGCATCCCGGTCGTCGCCGTGGTCGACACCAACCACAACCCGGACCTGGTCGACTACGTCATTCCGGGCAACGACGACGCGATCCGCTCGGTTCGCCTGTACGCCCAGCTGGCCGCAGACGCCGTGCTGGAAGGCAAGGCTTCGGTGCCGCAGGTCGGCGGCGACGACGACGAGTTCGTCGAGCTCGACGCCGAGGGCAACCCGGTCGAATCGGCCGCGCCGGCCAAGAAGAAGACCGCCAAGAAGGTCGCCAAGAAGACCACCAAGAAGGTCGCCAAGAAGGTCGCCAAGAAGACGGCGAAGAAAGCCGCCAAGAAAGCCGCGGCCAAGGCCGACGAGGCGCCGGCTGAGGCGAAGGCCGAGGAACCGGCCGAGGCGAAAGCCGAAGCACCGGCTGAAGCAAAGGCTGAAGCAAAGGCCGAAGCACCGGCTGACGCACCTGTGAAAGAGAAGGCAGCCGACGACGCTGCCGACAACGAATCGGAAAGCAAGGACGAGTCATGAGCATCACTGCATCCCTGGTCAAGGAACTCCGCGAGCGCACCGGCGCCGGCATGATGGAATGCAAGAAGGCGCTGGTCGAGACCGACGGCGACCTGGACGCGGCCATCGAGCACCTGCGCAAGAGTGGCCTGGCGAAGGCCGACAAGAAGGCCGGGCGCGTGGCCGCCGAGGGCGCGGTCATCGCTGCCGGCAACGAAGGAAACGCCGTACTGGTCGAAATCAACTGCGAGACCGATTTCGTCGCCAAGGACGACAACTTTCTGGGCTTCGCCAACCGGGTCGCCGAGCTGGCGCTGGAAACGGGCCATGACACCGTCGAATCACTGAGCGGTACCGTGTTCGGCGACGGCGACAGTATCGAGGACCGTCGCCAGCAGCTGGTCGCGAAGCTGGGCGAGAACATCCAGATCCGTCGCATCGCGCACATGTCGATCGACGGCGGCACCATCGGCCACTACATCCACGGCGGCCGCATCGGCGTGCTGGTCGGCCTGACCGGCGGCGACGACGCGCTGGCGCGCGACATTGCCATGCACGTGGCCGCGCTGAACCCGCAGTACGTCGACGAGGACACCGTCCCGGCCGACGTTCTCGAGCAGGAAAAGGCCATCCTCAAGGCCCAGGCCCAGGACTCGGGCAAGCCGGCCGAGATCATCGAGAAGATGATCACCGGCCGCCTGCGCAAGCACCTGGCCGAAATCACGCTGGTCGGCCAGCCGTTCGTCAAGGACGGCGACCAGACCGTCGGCAAGCTGCTCAAGAGCGCCGGTGCCGAAGTGGTCGGCATGGTCCGGCTGGAAGTCGGCGAAGGTATCGAGAAAGAAGAGTCCGACTTCGCGGCCGAAGTCATGGAACAGGCCCGCGGCGGCTGATCCGGACGTGGCCGACCCCGCCCGATATCGCAGGATTCTGCTCAAGCTCAGCGGCGAAGCGCTGCTGGGCAAGCAGGACTACGGCGTCGACCCCGAGGTCAGTTCGCGGATCGCCCGTGAAGTGGCCGAGGTCGTACGCGACGGCGTCCAGGTCGGCATCGTGGTGGGCGGCGGCAACATCTTCCGCGGCGCCGGGCTGGCTTCGGCCGGCATGGACCGGATCACCGGCGACCACATGGGCATGCTGGCGACGGTCATGAACAGCCTTGCGCTCCAGGACGCCCTGGAGCGTGCCGGCGTGACCACCCGGGTGATGTCGGCCATCTCGATCCGCGAAGTCTGCGAGGACTACATCCGGCGGCGCGCCGTGCGCCACCTGGAAAAGGGCCGCGCGGTGATCTTCGCCGCCGGGACCGGCAATCCGTTCTTCACCACCGATACGGCGGCCAGCCTGCGCGCGATCGAGATCGGCGCCGACCTGATGATCAAGGCGACCAAGGTCGACGGCGTCTACACCGCCGACCCGAAGACCGACCCGACCGCCACCCGCTACGACCGGATCACCTACGACGAAGTCATCGAGCACAAGCTCAACGTCATGGATACCAATGCCATGGTGCTGTGCCGGGACCAGTCGATGCCGATCCGGGTCATCGACCTCAACGTCCCGCGCGCACTGGCCGACCTGCTCGACGGAAAGGATGTCGGCACTCTGGTCGACTGATCGACCGGGTCGGGTCGCGCACTGCCCGATCTACGCCACATTCACGCCCGATCCGGCCCGATCGAGGCTGCTAGAATGGTCTCTTCCGCACAACCACCTCCCGAGTGAGACGCACATGCTTGCCGACATCAAGAAAGATGCCGCTACGCGCATGGACAAGAGCCTGGATTCACTGAAGGCCGAACTGTCCAAGATCCGGACCGGACGCGCCCACCCCAGCCTGCTCGAGCACGTCAACGTCGAATACTACGGATCGGACGTTCCGATCAGCCAGGCTGCCAACGTCACCGTCGAGGATTCCCGCACGCTTGCCGTCACCGCCTGGGACAAGGGCATGGTCGGAAAGATCGAGAAAGCGATCCTGACCTCCGATCTCGGCCTGAATCCGGCGACCGCCGGCACCGTGATCCGCGTACCGCTGCCGCCCCTGACCGAGGAGCGCCGGGCCGCTCTCAGCAAGATCGTTCACGCCGAAGGTGAACAGGCCAAGGTCGCCATCCGCAACATCCGCCGCGACGCGAACAGCCACATCAAGGACCTGGTCAAGGACAAAGAAATCTCGGAGGACGACCAGCGCCGCGCCGAGACCGAGATCCAGCAGCTGACCGACCAGCACGTGGCCCGCGTCGATGAAATGGTTTCGACCAAGGAAAACGAGCTGATGGAGATCTGAGCGGTGAACCCGCTCGCCCGCCCCCGCCACCTGGCGATCATCATGGACGGCAACGGCCGCTGGGCCGCCCGTCGCGGCAAGCCGCGCACCTATGGCCACCAGGCCGGGTCCGAAGCGGCACGACGGATCGTCCGCGCGGTCGCCGAGCGCGACATCCCGATCCTGACCATCTACGCGTTTTCCAGCGAAAACTGGTCCCGTCCGCGGCACGAAGTGACCCGCCTGCTGTCGCTGTTCCGGCGCGCGCTCGATCGCGAGGTCGACAAGCTGCACGAACACGACGTGCGGCTGAACTTCATCGGCCGCCGCGAAGCGTTCTCACCGTCCATGCAGCGCGGCATGGCGAGGGCGGAACATCTGACCCGGAACAACCAACGGCTCCAGCTGAACGTCGCGGCCAATTACGGTGGCCAGGCCGACCTGGCCGACGCGGCCCGCGCGCTGGCCGAACGAGTCCGGCGCAACGAACTTCAGCCCGAGGACATCGACGAAGAGCGGCTGGCCGACCACGTGGCGCTGGCCGGCCAGCCGGCCCCCGACCTGTTCATCCGGACCGGCGGCGAAAAACGCCTGTCGAACTTCCTGCCGTGGGACCTTGCCTATACCGAACTGCATTTCTGCGACACGCTCTGGCCGGACTTCGATGACGCCGATCTCGATCGTGCACTGGAGGATTTCGCCCAGCGGGAGCGCCGGTTCGGCGGTCTCGGCGAACCCTCGCTGAAACATGCTTAGATCACGCATCCTGACCTCGCTGGTTCTTGCCGGTCTCCTGCTCAGCGCGATCTTCGGACTCTCCACCGTTCCGCTGACCGTGTTGCTGGCCGTGCTGGTGCTGGTCCTGGGCGGCTGGGAAGGCGCCGGGCTGGCGGGGCTGGAATCGGCGCCGGTTCGCGCAGGTTGGATCGTCCTGCTGCTCGCCGCCGGGGCGGGCCTGGTGCTGCTGACGCACGACCGGACCGCCAGCGGCGCACTGTTCGCCGCCGGCACCGTATTCTGGCTGGGTCTTTGCGGCTGGCTGGCCGCACCCGATCGCGGCCGACCCGGCCGGCATGAAGTCCAGCCGCTGAAACTGCTGGCCGTGGCGGCGATCCTGTTGTTCGCCTTCATCGCGTTTGCCTGGCTGCACGTCATCAGCCCCTGGTTGCTGCTGGCCCTGCTGTTGATCATTGCGGCGGCCGACATCGGCGCCTACTTCACCGGGCACGCAATCGGCGGCGCCAAGCTGGCGCCACGGATCAGCCCCGGAAAGACCCGGTCCGGCGCGCTCGGCGGCATCGTGGCGGCCGGGCTGGTCGGCCTGGCCGGAAGCGCTCTGCCCGATACGCCGTACGGACCGACCACCGGTTTCGCAGCCGGCATGGCGCTGGCCCTGCTGTCGATCGGCGGCGACCTGACCATCAGCCTGATGAAACGCCATCGCGGATTGAAGGACACCTCCCGCCTGCTGCCCGGCCACGGCGGCATTCTCGACCGCATCGACAGCCTGGGTGCCGCTGCACCGGCCTATGCGCTGCTGGTCTGGATCGGTGTCGGGGCCGGGGGATGAAAACGGCCCTGCTCACCCCCATACCCGACAATCGGACGATCGGAACGCGGAGCAGGCCATGATCGACGCCCTTTCGGCGATCTTCTGGTTGGTGGTGGCCCTGGGGCTGCTGGTGACCTTCCACGAATACGGCCACTACTGGGTCGCCCGGCGCTGCGGCGTCCGCGTGTTGCGGTTCTCGATCGGCTTCGGTCGCCCGCTGGTCCGCTGGCGCAATCGCGAGAACACCGAATTCGTCGTCGCCGCCATCCCGCTGGGCGGTTACGTGAAGATGCTCGACGAGCGGGAGACGCCGGTGGCGTCGGACGAACGCGCCGAAGCATTCAACCGTAAGTCACTCGGCCAGCGCTCTGCGATCATCGCGGCCGGGCCGATCTTCAACCTGGTCTTCGCGGTGGCCGCGTTCTGGCTGATGTTCATGATCGGCATCGCCGACTCGCGCCCGCTGCTGGGCCCGACGACCGGGCTGGCGGCCGAGGCGGGACTCGAAGAACAGGACCTGATCGTGCGGGTCGACGACGCGCAGGTGGAGACCTGGACCCACGCGTTGCTCTCGCTGCTGCCGCCGGCCCTCGATCGCCGCGCCGTTCGCGTCGGCATCGAGGATGCCGCGGGCGTGCAGCGCACCGTGGAACTGGAACTGGACCGACTCGGCCCCGATTTCCGCGAAGACCGGGCACTGGAATCGATCGGACTGAGCATCTGGCGACCCGACCTGCCGCCGGTCATCGATGCGGTCACCGACGACGGGCCGGCCGCACGGGCCGGCCTGGCGCCGGGCGACCGGGTGGTCTCGGTCAACGGCAATCCCATCGACGGCTGGAACGCACTGAGCACCGAGATCCCGGCAGCCGCCGGGACCGGGGCACCGATCCGGGTCGTCGTCGACCGCAACGGCCGGGAGCTCGAGTTCGAGCTGATTCCCGCGCTGCAGGACGGTCGCTCGATCATCGGGGTCACGCCGCCGGCGCCCGACGCCGCGCTGGAAGCCGATATGGAGCGTGCGTTCGCGATTCTTCGATTCGGCCCGCTGGAGGGGCTGGGGCGGGCCTTCGACGAGACCTGGCGCCTGACCGCCGGCACGCTGGGCATTCTCGGCCGCATGGTCACCGGCCAGGCTTCGCTGGCCAACCTGTCCGGACCGATCACCATTGCCCGGATGGCGCAGGATTCAGCCCGGCTGGGTGTCTCCCGCTTCCTGTTCTTCCTCGGATTGATCAGCCTGTCGCTGGCGATCATCAACCTGCTGCCGATCCCGGTGCTCGACGGCGGTCACCTGTTGTACAACCTGATCGAGGCGGTCAAGGGCAGTCCGGTCTCGGAGCGGGGCCAGGTCATCGGCCAGACGATCGGGCTGGTGGCCGTGGCCGGACTCATGAGCCTGGCCATATTTAACGATATAGTACGGATCTTCCAGTAAACTCGGCTCGGCGCCAGCGGCGCTGAAATTCATCGCGGATCCCTTCCTTCATGCGAAAAA
This sequence comes from uncultured Halomonas sp., assembly GCA_964548715.1. Lineage (GTDB taxonomy): Bacteria > Pseudomonadota > Gammaproteobacteria > Xanthomonadales > Wenzhouxiangellaceae. The sequence continues at coordinate 23,777 of CAZJSH010000026.1, forward strand.
TCATTCTTCTGCTGGCGCTGCTCGCGTGCACCCCGCTCTACGCCCAGAATTTCGTCGTCGAGGAAATCCGGGTCGATGGACTGCAGCGGATTTCCGAAGGCACGGTCTTCAGCTTCCTGCCGCTGGACGTCGGCGACCGGCTCACCCCGGCGCGCGCGCGCTCCAGCATCCGCGACCTCTACCGCAGCGGCTTCTTCGACGATGTCCAGCTGGCCCGCGAAGGCAACATCCTGATCATCGAGGTAAGCGAACGCCCGGCGATTTCCTCGGTAGCGATCGCAGGCAACGATAAGATTCCCGACGACGCGCTGATGCCTGCGCTGGAAGACATCGGCATCGTCGAGGGCGAAGTCTTCGACCGACTCGCGCTCGACCAGGTGTCGCAGGAACTGATCCGGCAGTACTACGCGCAGGGGCATTACAACGTCGATGTCGATACGCGCCTGACCCGCCTCGACCGCAACCGGGTCGACATCGGCATCGTGATCGAGGAAGGCAAGGTCGCCAGGATTCGCCACATCAATATCGTCGGCAACGAGAGCTTCGACGAAGACGAGCTCCGTGCCGACTTCGAATCCGGAACCAAGAACGCCTGGGGCGGCCTGTTCTTCTGGCAGAGTCGGCCCAATTACACGCGCGAGAAGCTGTCCGGCGATCTCGAGCGGCTGCGGGCCTTCTACCTCGACCGCGGCTACGTCGACTTCGCGATCGAGTCGACCCAGGTCTCGGTCAGCCCGGACCGGACCAACATCTACATCACCGCCAACGTTCGCGAGGGCGAGGTCTATACCGTCTCCGATACCCAGCTGACCGGCGACCTGCTGTTCGAATCCGACACCCTTGAACGGTTCGTCGCGCTGGACTCCGGCGACACCTTCTCGCGGGAGAGGGTCGAGCAGACCGTCGACAGCATCACCTCGCTGCTGGCGAACTTCGGCTATGCCTTTGCCAACGTCAACCCGGTGCCGCGCATCGATCGCGACAGCAAGACCGTCGACCTCAATTTCTTCGTCGACCCCGGAAAGCGGGTCTACGTCCGCCGCGTCGAATTCCGCGGCAACACCGTCAGCAAGGACGAAGTCCTTCGCCGCGAAATGCGCCAGTTCGAAGGGGCCTGGTTCTCGCAAGCGGCCGTCGACCGGTCACGCCAGCGTCTGCAGCGGATCGGCTACTTCGAGAACGTCAACATCGAGACGCCGGCCGTGGAAGGCAGCGACGACCAGATCGACATCATCGTCAGCGTCGAGGAGCGCTCGACCGGGAGTTTCCAGGTCGGCCTCGGCTTTTCCCAGCTGCAGGGCCTGATCGCCTCGATCTCGATCCAGCAGGAGAACTTCCTCGGCTCGGGCCGGACCGTCGGTTTCGCGGTCAGCCGCAGCCGGATCAACCGCCAGGTCAATCTGTCCTACACCAATCCGTACTGGACCGACGACGGCATCTCGCGCGGCTTCTTCATCAACTATTCGGAATTCAACCAGGCCCGGGCCAATATCTCGGCCTTTTCGACCAGCCAGGCCGCTGCCGGGGTCAACTTCGGCTTTCCGCTGACCGAGGTCGACTACGTCCGGCTCGGCGCGAGCTACCAGGCGCTGGACATCAACATCGGCAGCTTCGTGACCGTCCCGATCGATCCGGACGATCCGGAAGGCCCGGCGACGATCGAGCTGGCCGCCACACGGCCGCTGGCCATCACGCTCGACCGCGACGGCGACGGCTTCCTGTCCGGCGACGAGCGCGATGTCGAAACCATCCTGTTCAACGGCAGCTGGGGCCGCGATACCCGCAACCATTTCCTGACCCCGACGCGCGGCTCGCTGAATCGCTTGACGTTCGACGTGGCCGCGCCCGGCAGCACCCGCGAATACTTCACGGTCGCCTACCGCGGCCGCAAGTACTGGCCACTGGGCGAGAACCTGGCCTTCGCGGTGCGCGCCGACGTGTCCTACGGCGGTGTCTACGACGACGAGGAACTCGACATCGAGGAAATCGAACCTGAACGCCTGGCCGGCGAATGCCAGGTCGACGAGATCGTGACCGCGGACTTCGGCCTGCCGTTCTGGGAGCATTTCTTCGCCGGCGGGGTCTCGGACGTGCGCGGCTTCGACGACAACTCGCTCGGCCCGAAGGACCAGTTCTGCCGCTCGGTGGGCGGCGACTTCAAGGTCACCGGCGGCATCGAAATCGCGTTTCCGCTGCCGTTCGCCGAGATCAGCGGGACCCGCATGGCCTGGTTCGTCGACGTCGGCAACGTGTTCCAGACCTTCGATACCTTCGACGAGAACCTGCTGCGTGCGTCGACCGGACTTTCCCTCACATGGGAAGCGCCGGTCGGCCCGATCATCATCAATGTCGCCACGCCGCTGAAGGACCGCGCCGGCGACGACGTCCAGCAGATCCAGTTCTCCTTCGGCGCCCAGTTCTGAGGGCGCTCGGCGACCGGACGTCGGCCGGGGAGGAAATTTCGGCCGCGAACGCCTATACTCGGGTACCTGAGCGTTCGGAGAAGACGCCGCCATGGCTCGTGTCCTGACATTGCTGCTTGCGTTGATGCTGGCCGGCCCCGCCCTGGGGCAGGCGGAGCTACGCATCGGCTACGTGGACATGAAGCGGCTGCTGGACAATGCACCGCAGGTGCTTGCCGGGCGCGCCGAACTCGACCTGGAGTTCCGGCCGCGCAATGAAGCGCTGCTGGCCGACGAGGAGCGGCTGGTCGACATGGAGCAGGAACTGGCCGAGTCCAGTGGGCTCAGCAGCGAGCAGGTCCTGGCCCGCGAACGTGAAATCCGCAACCTTCGCCGATCGATCGATCGCCGGCGCGAGGACCTGGCCGACGAGCTGAACTTCCGCAGGAATGCCGAAATCAAGACGCTCGGCGAAGAAATCGAACTGGCGGTACAGACCGTCGCGCAGCGCGAAGGCTTCGACCTGGTCCTGTCCAGCCCGGTCGCGTTCGCATCGGACCGGATCGACATCACCGAACAGGTCCTGGAATTCCTCGAGGTCGATTACGAACTGAGGAGCCGGCCCGCGTCGCAATGAACGCAGCCGCCGGGCCGATACCATCCCGATGAGTTCCCCTCCAGCCGATACGCCGCTGAGCGCGGACGCGCTGGCGCAGGCGCTGGGCGCCCGGCGGGTCGGAGACGGCCGCGTCGAACTCCGGCGCCCGGCAACGCTGGCGGCGGCCGGCCCCGGCGAACTCGGCTTTCTTGCCAACCCGGCCTACCGCGAGCAGCTGCGCACGACCCGCGCTTCGGCGGTGATCGTGGCCGAGGAGGCTCTGGACGACTGTCCCTGCACGGCCCTGGTGGTCGACGATCCGTACCTGGCGTGGAGTCGCGCGCTGGATCGCTTCGCGCCATCGGTCGATGCCGTCCCGGGCGTCCACGAGCGCGCCTTCGTCGATTCGAGTGCCGAGATCGACCCCTCGGCCGAGATCGGCGCCATGGCGGTGATCGAGGCCGGCGCCCGGATCGGCGCCGATGCCGTGGTCGGTCCCGGCTGCGTGGTCGGACGGGACGCACGACTGGCCGAAGGCGTGCGCCTGGTCGCCAACGTCACGCTCGGACCGGCGGTCGAGCTGGGCCCGCGCACGCTGGTCCATCCCGGCGTGGTCATCGGCGCCGACGGCTTCGGCCTGGCGATGGACCGATCTCGCGGCCAGTGGCGCAAGGTCGCCCAGCTCGGCACCGTGCGGATCGGCGCCGACTGCGAGATCGGCGCGAATACCACCATCGATCGCGGGGCCATCGAAGACACCCTACTCGGCGACGACGTGCGGCTGGACAACCAGGTCCAGGTCGGCCACAACGTAGCGATCGGCGATCACACGGCGATCGCCGGCTGCGTCGGCATCGCCGGCTCCACCCGCATCGGCCGTTACTGCATGATCGCCGGCGCATCGGGCATCGGCGGCCACCTGGAAATCTGCGATCATGTCGTTATTACCGCGATGAGCACGGTACTCGACTCGATCGACACGCCCGGGGCCTATGGCTCGGGCATTCCAGCCCGGCCGATGCGCGCATGGCAGCGTGTACTCGTGCGCCTCGGCCAGCTCGATCGGCTGTTCCGACGCCGCGGAACGAACTGACCCGATCCCGCTTTCCACGCCCCACGATACGAGACCCCGGCATGACCGATTCCCATCCCGTCGACATCGAACGCATCCTGTCGCTCCTGCCCCATCGCTACCCGTTCCTGCTGGTCGACCGGGTGCTGGAATGGGACACAGGCGATCCGCCGCGCATTCACGCCCTGAAGAACGTCACGATCAACGAGCCCTTCTTCCAGGGGCATTTCCCGGGTCATCCGATCATGCCCGGCGTGCTGATCCTCGAAGCCATGGCGCAGGCCGCCGGCTGCCTCGCCCACCTGGCGCGCGAGCAGCAGGGCGGCGCGGAGGAGCTGTTCTACCTGGTCAAGATCGACAAGGCCCGCTTCAGCAAGACCGTGGTCCCGGGCGACCAGCTGCACTTCCACGTCACCCAGAAGCGGCTGGTCCGCGGCATGGGCCTGTACGAGGCCGAAACCCACGTCGACGGCAGGCGCGTCGCCGGGTGCGAAATGCTCTGCGCCGCAAGGCCCCAGGACCAGTGAGCACGGCCGACGCCACGATCCATCCGACCGCCGTGATCGATGACGGCGCGCGGATCGGAGCCGGGGTCGAGATCGGCCCGTACGCCATCATCGGCGCCGGGGTCGAACTCGGCGCGGGCTGCCGGATCGGTCCGCACGCGGTGATCACCGGCCGGAGCCGGATCGGCGAAGGCACCCGCATCTTCCAGTTCGCGTCAATCGGCGAGGAGCCCCAGGACAAGAAATTCGGCGGCGAGGAGTCCGAACTGGTCATCGGCCGCGACAACACGATCCGCGAATACGTGACCATCAACCGCGGCACCCTCGACGGCGGCGGCGTGACCGAGCTCGGCGACCGCAACTGGCTGATGGCCTACAGCCATGTCGCGCACGACTGCCGGGTCGGCTCCGACTGCGTGTTCGCCAACGGCGCCACGCTGGCCGGCCACGTCACGGTCGGCGACTTCGTGACCTTCGCCGGCTTCTCCGGCGCCCACCAGTTCGTGACCATCGGCAGCCACGCGTTCCTCGGCATGTACGGCGGCGTCGGCCAGGACGTGCCGGCCTACGTGATGGTGTCCGGCCGGCCGCCCCGGCCGCGCGGCATCAACGCCGAGGGCCTGAAGCGACGCGGCTTCGACGCCGAGGCCATCCGCGCCATCCGCGAGGCCTACCGGACGGTCTACCGGCTCGGCCGGCCGCTGGAGGACGCGCTGGCCGAACTGCGCGGACAGAGCGCCGAGGTGCCGGCCCTGGCCGAGTTCGTCGCCAGCATCGAGACCGGCCAGCGGGGCCTGTTGCGCTGATGCAGCTGGTGCTCGGCGCCGGCGAAACCTCCGGCGATCAGCTCGGGGCGTCGCTGGCGCGCTCGCTGCGCGACCTCGACCCGGCGATCGGACTGGCCGGGGTGACCGGCCCGGCGATGAACGCGGCCGGCGTCGAGGCGCTGGCCGGCATCGATCGCCTCGACGTCATGGGGCTGTTCGAAGTGCTCGGCCACCTGCCACGACTGGTCCGCTTCCGACGCGATCTGCGCCGAACGATCCTCGATCGTGCACCGAACGCCTTCGTCGGCATCGATGCACCGGATTTCAATCTCGGCCTCGCCCGGCAGCTGAAGCGGGCCGGGGTGCCGACCGCGCAGTTCGTCTGCCCGTCGGTCTGGGCCTGGCGCGGTTACCGGATCCCGAAGATCGCCCGTTCGCTGGACCTGCTGCTGACCCTGTTCCCGTTCGAGCCCGACTGCTTCGTCGGCACCGGGCTGGACTGCCGCTTCGTCGGTCACCCGCTGGCCGATGCGCTGCCGCAGGATCCCGACCGCGACGCCGCGCGCGAAGCGTTGGCGCTGCCGCCGGATCGGCCGGTCGTCGCGCTGCTGCCCGGCAGCCGCGGCGGCGAGATCGGGCGGCACGCCGCGCTGCTGGCGGCGAGCGCGGCGCAGATACGGAACGACCGTCCGGACGCCGAGTGCATGGTCCTGCTGGCCCGCGAGGACCAGCGCGGCGCCTTCCGCGACGCCGCCGGCGGCGAGGCGATCGAGGGCCTGCGGATCGTCGGCGACCGGACCCGCACCGGCCTGACCGCAGCCGACGTGGCGCTGGCCGCCTCCGGCACGGTCACGCTCGAGGCGCTGCTGACCCGGACCCCCATGGTGATCTACTACCGGTTGCCGGCGGCGACGTACGCCACGGCACGGGCCCTGCGCCTGGTCCGCAGCACGCACGTCGGCCTGCCCAACGTCCTGGCCGGCCGCCGGCTGGTGCCCGAGCGCATCCAGGCCGAGGCCACGCCGGACCGGCTGGCGCGCGACGTCGTCGACTGGCTCGACGACGACGCCCGGCGCGACGCGTTCCGGTCCACGGCCGACGAGCTGCACGCTTCGCTCGCGCGCGGGGCGGCCGATCGGGCGGCCGAGGCGTTGCTGGAGAAATTCGGAGGCCGTTCATGAGCCTCGCGGTCACGGTCCGGCGCATCGCCGGGGTCGACGAAGCCGGTCGCGGCCCGCTGGCCGGTCCGGTCGTCGCTGCCGCGGTCATCCTGGACCCGCACCGCACCATCGACGGCCTGAGCGACTCGAAGAAACTCAGCGCGGCGCGGCGCGACGAACTGTTCGACCTGATCCGCGAACGCGCGGCCGGCTTCGCGATCA